>NZ_JAMYPL010000014.1:0-158224 GCF_040320355.1 Mesorhizobium sp. M0715
CGTGCCGTCCGTCAGCACGTTGCCGCTCACGATGCCGCCCTCGACAACGCTGTTGGTGTCGGCATGTGCCGTCGGAATGTCGTCGATAATTTTCACGGAGAGCGTGGCGTTGGCGCTCTGCAGATCCTGGTCGGTCAGCGTGACGGTGAAGTTCTCGAAGAGGTTGTTGGTGCCCTGGATGGGGTCATGCCCCTCGTTGTCGAGCAGTGTGTAGGTGTAGCTCACCTCACCGGTGGCGGCATTGTAGCCTGTCACCGTCAGCGTGTTGCCGAGCGTCGTCGTGAACGAGCCGCCCGTGAACACGCCATCGGTGATGAAGGCGTTGCCGTCGATCGCCAGCGAGTGGATGCCGTCGGGCGAGGAGACGGTGAAGGTGCCGGCGCCGGCCTCGGCCGTGCTTGCCGGATCGGACCCAGGCCCGCCCGGCGTGCCGATATTCAACGCCGCCTCGTTGACGACGACGTCGCCGCCGGTGGCCTCCGGCGTCAGGTCGGTGATCACAGGCGTCGAGTTGCCGATCGAAATCGTCAGCGTGGTATGCGAGGTGTCGCCGTCGCCATCCTTGATCGTGTAGGTGAACACGTCGTTGACGCCGCCGGGCGTGCCGGCAGCGCGCACATAGCTGTAGGAGCCGTCCGCCAGCAGTGTCAGCGTGCCGTAGCTGCCCTGGATCGGCGCGTTCAGCGTGGCCGCATTGTCGACATCGGTATTGGTGTTGCCGGCCTGCACGCCAACCACAGTCGCGCCATCGGCGCCCTTGGTGTCGGCAACGCCGTCCGTCGCGTTGGCGTCGCCGGCATCGGTTCCGCCAGCCAGTACATTGCCTGTCGCCGGGCCGAACTGGCCGGCCGCGATGCTGTCGGTGTCGGCGTGCGCCGTTGGCACATCGTCGACGATGGCGACGGCGAAGGTGGTGCTGGCAGTATCGCCGTCGACATCCGTGACAGTGATGGTGAAATTCTCAGGAACCGTGTCGGTGCTAGGATCATAGCCGGGTGTCTGATCCGTATGGGAAACCGATTCGGTCACCGTATAATTGTATTCGATGGCACCGGTGCTCGGATTGAAGGAGACGATCGTCAGGTAACCGTACTGCCCTGGGATGTGCTGATCGACGCCGGTGACGGTGACACCGTTGATGACGATCGAGCCAATTCCATCCGGCGCGTCGATGCTGATCGTTCCAGTGCTGGACGTTTCTTTGTCGGTCGGCGCTTCGCTACCCGGAGTTTGCGCCCCACCGCCATCGAGGCCAGTTTCACTAGCCGCTTCGGTCGGGGCAAGCAGTGACGTGGCCGTCACTGAAACCTGCCTGTCGACGATCGAGGGAAACAGCTCGCGCCGCTCCAGAAGCCCGAACTGCAGAGCCGTCGGGGGCAACAGGGCCGACAGGTCGAACCCGTCGCCGATGCCGCCGGGGGGAACCGAGAAATCTCCGCCTGCGCTTGAATTCGAACCGCCCGGGCCGGCCGACATGGAGCCGTCGGCGCCGAAGGCGACATCGACATGGCTGGCTTCGAGTGCCGCCAGCAAAGCAACGCGCGGCACCTCGACGTCGCCGATGATGAAGGTCGGCACGTTCAGGGCGCCATCCTTGACCACGATTACCGAGCCGTCGGCCTGTTCGAGCAGAAGGTTTTGGCCATCGACCTTGATGTTGTCGATGGAGGCGTTGGCGGGAAGCCTCACCACATGGCTGGCGTCGGCTACGTATTCGTGCGGCGCAGCTGCCGGCGGTGCCTTTGCTTCCGCGGGGGCTTCTGGCTTGACAGGCGCTCCGCCGCCGACATCGACCGGCACCGGTTCGGACGCTGCCGGCGCGGGCTGCGTCGAATTTGCCTGTGCGACCCGGATCTCCGCCGGCGACGCCTGATCGGCGTGTTCATTGGACGCGGAATGCTCGTTCAAGGAAGCCGAAAAGCTGTCCAACTCGATATTGTTCGTCATGGCTGAAACCCCTCCGATATTTACCGGATAGAGACAGCGGCCACTTCTACTTTGCAACTGCCCCCTAATCTATTTCATATATTATGATATGCATTGCCCGGCATTTTTTACACGTGGTAAACCGCAACAATATAACCTGATATATGTTGGTTTCTGGAGGTCTGGTTGACGGATGACTAGTCGGCATCTTTTTGGTGAACCAAAGTATAAATTTGAATGAAATTTTAGACAAACTGGATAAAGACAGTTGCTGGATATTTATCCACCTTCCTTTCCAATAATTTGAGACAAGATTGGTAGCGTCCACAGTCAAAGGTGGGCGTTATGAAAAAGCAAAAAACAGTTCCGGGAAAAACCCGGCTCCAGATGCTCCTGCTGGCAATCGGGCTTGTCGGCCTGGCGGGGCCGTCATTCGCGAGCGATATCGCCGCATCCGGCTGGCCTCAGGAGAAGGTCCAGACGCCGCCCTGTCTCGGCGGTGTTTCGCTGGCGAGGCCCCAGCCCAGGCAGCCTGCGGGCGCTTACCGGATCGGTCAGGTCATCAGCAGCTATGGCCCGGCAGATGCTGACCGCGGGGATGGCTCGTCAACGGCGCGAGATGACGCCGGGATAGATCCGGTGCAGACCGCGTCGATCATTCCGGGGGTCTTCGGATCGGTTGCCTTGTCCATGCGCAATTTTCCCGTCGCGGCGCGCTGGGCGCCCGTGTACCGGGCAATCACCGCTTGTTCGGCGGGCAGCCCCTGCGAGCGCAAGAGCACAGCTTTTGCCGGCATGGTCGCCGCCGCTCAAGGCAAGGGATTCAGCGAGAAGCTGTCCTTCGTCAACAGCAGCGTAAATCGCCTGATCGCCTACAGGAAAGATAGCGTCGTCTACGGCAAGCTCGACTATTGGGCGAAGCCTTCGGAGATTCTCGAGCGGCGAGCCGGCGATTGCGAGGATTTCGCCATTCTCAAGATGACGGCCCTGCTGAGGGCCGGCATCCCGACGCAGAGCATGGCGCTTGTCGTCCTCCAGGATCGCAAGCGAGGCTTCTTTCACGCAGTGCTGTCGGTGAGCACAGGCAGCGGCACCTTCATTCTCGACAGCCTCAGCAACACTGTGGTGCGTGACAGCGATCTCCCGGATTATGTTCCGCTTTATTCGTTCAGCACGGACCGGGCCTGGATCCACGGTTCAAGACCGGGCGGAGCCCAGATGGCTGACATCAAAGGCGGTTTCGCAACCGTCGCACCTGGCGAAGGTTTTCAGCCATAAGTTCTCGTTGGATTGGTGGTGATTCAACCGCCGAAGACGAACGCCATCAGCAGCTCTGGCTCGAGCACCGGAGCCCGCACCGCATTCAATTGCCCCCGGTAACGACGGTCACCCGCACCGATGACAAAGCCGGTGGCCACCGGCGATTCGCCATTGGCATCGAGCCGCGCGAAGATGTCGGCTACGTTGAGGTCCAATGCCAGCTTGAGATCGTGCCGTGCGTCATCGCTTGGGGCTATCGGCAATTGACGTTTGACCAGTTGCTGGAACGGCGCGTTGAACGACAGGATCTTCTTCGACGATGCCAGGGCAAAGGCCGGGGACGGGCAAGCGACGAGTATGGCGTTGATGGTGTTGATCGATGCAAGCCTTCGCAAGGTCAGGTTTTCATCCGCCAATCCACGCATGCAGGCCACCCGGATCGCGGATGTCAAATTGCCTGTCTGTGCCTGGCTTTCGGCGATCTCGTCGATGAGCATGCCGATCGTGCATTTCCTGCGTTCGGCCATCTGCTTCAGCGACAACCAGAATGCCCGCTCCAAGCGGATGCCGCGTCTTATGCCGCCACGCGCCACGACCCGAAATTCAAGCCCGAAATCCTCGGCCGCGACTGGCGGAAGCAGTCGCTCGCCATCAGGATGAGGGCTGGCGCTACCGCTCACTCATCGCCTCCTCGCGCGCCTTGTTGATCGGCTTCAGGAGGTAGTGCAGGATCGTCTTGCGCCCGGTCTTGATGTCGACCGAGCAGATCATGCCGGGAATGATCGAATAGGCCTTGCCGTCTCTTTGAAGGGTCGATTTGTCCGTCGCCACGCGCACCTGATAGTAGGGTTCCCCCGTTTTCTGATCGACCAGGCTGTCGGCTGTGATGTTGGAGACCTTGCCCTCGATGCCGCCGAAGATCGAGAAATCATAGGCGGTGACCTTGATAAGGGCCTCCTGGTCGGGACGGATGAACGCGACATCCCGTGGCGAGACCCGTGCCTCCACCAGCAACGTCTCGGAGGTCGGCACGATGCCGGCGACGACGGCGCCAGGCTGGACGAAAGCGCCGACCGTGTTGAGCTCCAGCGTGTTGACGATGCCATCCACGGGAGACCGGATGTCGGTGCGCGCGACCTTGTCGGTGGCCCCCCTTATGGTTTCATCCACTACCGAAAGTTCCGCCAGCGCCTGGGTAAGGTCGTCCAACGCCTCCTGCTGCAGTTGCAAGCCGAGTTCCTCGACCTGCAGCTGGGCTTCCGTGATCGACGATTTGATCTTCTTTATTGTTTCGCCGGCCAGGTTCAGCTGGCCGTTGAGCTCGGTCTGTTCGCGCTCTACCCGGAGCTGCTCGGTCCTTGCCATCAGGCCTTTCTTGACCATCGCGTCGACCAGTTTTGCCTCCTGGTCGCTGACGACCAGGTTCTTGGTCAGACGGTCGGAATTGGCCACCGCCTCGGCCAGTTCCCTCTCGCGCTGATCGAGGCGTGACTTGAGCACGGACAGCTTGTTGTCGAAGTTCCCGCGCCGGGCAATGAGCAGCTTCTGTTCATTGTCGCAAATCTGCGGAGCGACCGACTGAATGTCCGGCGGGCACGGAAATGGGCCTGAGAGATTGCCGGCCTGTTCGTATTTCAGCCTTGCTATGCGCACTTCCAGCGCGCGCGCCTTGGCCTGCTGCTCGCCAAGGCTGGATGTGTTGAGCGTGTTGTCCAGGCGGATGATGAGATCGTTCTTCTTGACGATCTGGCCAATCGTGACTGCGATTTCCTGAACGACGCCGGCCTCGCTCGCCTGAATGATCTGGGTCTTGGAAGCGGGTATGACCTTGCCATCGCCGCGTGCGATCTCATCGACCTCGGCAAAGGACGCCCAAGCGACAAAAACGACGAAGAGCGCTCCGATGATGAATATGGACGCCGACGCAAACAGCGGCGGTCGATCTTCCCTGGCAAGCATTTCCCACGCCCCAACGCATTGGATGCAGCAATAATTGTTTTGTCAGGCGCTTGTTTTCTGCAACGCCTGTATGACTTGGTCCTTCGGTCCGTCGGCAACGATCTTGCCCCGTTCGATAACGATCAGGCGGTCGGCCAGCTCAAGCATGCTGAACCGATGTGTGGAGACGATCAGCGTCGTGTCGCGGTCGAAAGCGACTTTGAGCTGCTTGATCAACTGGCGTTCCGAGGCAAGATCCATCGAGCCCGACGGCTCATCCAGAAAGACGATTTTCGGTTTGGTCAAAAGCAGGCGTGCGATCGCCACGGTCTGCCTCTGGCCGCCGGAAAGATTGGTGCCGCGCTCGCCGACATTCATGTCGTAGCCGCGCGGGTGGCGTGAAACGAAATCGTCGACGCCGGCCGCCTTTGCAGCTTCGATGATCTGTTCGTCTGTAGCCTCGGGGCATGCCATCAGGAGGTTTTCCTTGATGGTGCCCGAGAACAGGTCGCCGGCCTGCGCAACGATGCCGACCGCGGCGCGAACCTCGGACGGGTGATACTGGCGAATGTCGATCCCATCCAGCAGCAACTCACCGGAAGTCGGCAGGAAGAGCCGGCCGATCAGCCGCCCCATCGTCGTCTTTCCCGATCCTATGCGGCCGATGATGCCGATCCGCTCCCCTGGCTTCACCGAGAAATTCAGGCCGGTCAGAACCTCGTTCTCCGAGCCGGGATAGACGAACCCGACGTTCCTGAACACCATCGCCCCCTTGCGAATGGGGCGGTTGACGAAACCCACCGTGTCAGGTCGGTCTTCCGGTTGAGCCATGATCGAATTCACCATTCTCAGCGAGAGCATGGCCTGGCGAAACCGGGACAACGTTATGGCGATCTGGCCGAGCGGCGCCACGGCCCTGCTCGCCAGCATCACCGTTCCTATGATTGCTCCTGTCGAAACATGCCCTTCCGAGAAGGCATAGGCGCCGGCCACGACCAGGGCGACGGTCACCAGCTGTTGTATGGACTGGGTGATGTTGCCCGCCGCCGCCGAAAGCTGCTTGATCTTCTCGGACGTGTTGGCGGCGTTCTTGGAGTGCTCCCCCCATTTTCGCAGCAGATACGCCTCGGCGCGCAGCGACTTGATCGTCTCCAGCGTCGAGATGGATTCGACCAGCAGTGCCTGGCGCTGCGATGCTTCGTTCATCGAGGCGGCGACGCGCTTGCCGATGCGGCGCTGGGTGACCAGGCCGACGATGACGGACATCACGAAGGCCAGCGCCGGTATGATCACCAGCCAGCCGCCAATTGCATAGATCACAAGGAGAAAGACGAAGACGAATGCCGTGTCGATGAACACGCTTATGGTGTTGGAGGTGAAGAACTCCCTGACGAATTCATATTGCGTGACCCTGTTTGCGTATTCACCGGTCGAACCGGGGCGCGCCGACAGCGACGAGTTCAGCACTTTCTCGAACAGCAGATAGGATATTCGGAGATCCGCCTTGCGCCCGGCATAGTCGATGAGGGAAGCCCTGGCCGTCTTCAAAAGCAGGTCGAACAGGATGACCGCACCGATGCCGAGAGCCAGCACCCACAGTGTCGATATTGCCTTGTTCGGCAGGATCCTGTCGTAGACGTTCATGGTGAAGATCGGCGAGGCTATGGCCAGCAGATTGATGAACACCGCCGCCAGGACGACTTTCGAATAGGTGCGCCAGAAAGCGCCCATCGTCCCCGTGAGCCAATGTCTCCGCTCGATCCTGGCCGCCGAGCCGACCGACATGGTCTCGGCGGCATTGGCGTAGGTGATCGAGAAGGAAGCGCCGCCGCTGATGTAGCTGGCGGCCAGTTCCGATCGGCCGATCGCGGTGCGGCCGTCTTCCTGGGGCGCGGTGATATACGCATCGTCTTCGCCTAGAGCGAGCAGGGCAACGGGCAATTGGCTGACGCGAAAGACGATTGCGGGCAGATCGATACGCCCCCTGAGAAAATCCCGGTGGTTGAACTCGGTGACTTCCAGGCCGATGCGTTCGGCAAGGTGCCTGATGTCGTCGACCGCAATTCGCGTGTCCGAGAGCGGCACGCCGGCAAACAGCACGGTCTCCGCGCTCGGCCTGCCGAGATATCCGGCAACGGCTGAGAAACAGGCCTTGAACGCCTCCTTGGGGGAGAGGATGTTGGGTTGCTGGTTCACGATCTGCCCGTCAGGACGCTCGCTGGACCTTGCGTCGTCTTATTTCTTCCTCACCGGAGCGAGGATGTCGAAAGGCAGGTCGCTCTTCTGCTCCGACGGCGTCCGCGCATAGGTCTCGGTGTCCGCGGTTTCCGGTGCTGCGAACTCGGTGCGTGCATAGGCTGTCGCCTGCTTTGCCGGCTGAAGGTTCATCGTTTTCAGCAACTGTCCGGTCGCGGCCAGAAGCCGGTACTGGGCAAACAGCGATGCGTAGGACGCGGTATCCGCCAGCGTTGCCGTGTTGAACCGCGTATTCTGCGCGTCGAGCACGTCGAGCAGCGAGCGCTGTCCAACCTTGAACTGCTCGCGATAGGAAGCGACCAGCTTCTCATTGGCGGCGGCTTGCTGCCTCAGGGTCTTCGCCAGATCGGCTTGTCGGAAACGACGATCCCACGACGTGCGAACGGCTTCCTCGATTTCGCGCTGCACCTGATGCAGCGCCAGACGCTGTTCGCTGGTGCGGCGGATCTGCTCCTGCTCGTTGGCCTTGTCGATACCACCGCGGTAGAGATTCCACCGCAGGACCACGCGTGCCTGCAGGTCGCTGGTGTCGCCATCGTCGCCGTCAATGTCAGTTCCCGCCCGGGCGCGACCTTCAGCGATGATGGAGGGGCCGAATTTAGCCCGTGCGGCATCCACGAGGGAAGCCGCCGCGTCGATGTCGCTGTTGGCCATGTGCACGCGCGGATTGCTTTCGCGCGCCAACCCTATTGCCTCGTCAAGCGATCGCGGGAGCGCAGCCGAGACATCGCCCGGCCTCGATGGGCTGGTCAGTGGCTTTCCGACGGTCTTGAAGAAGCGGATCTTGGCCGCTTCCAGTTCCTCGGTCGCCTCCTGCATGCGCGCCTTGGCGGCAAACAGCCGTTCCTCGGCCTGCTGCCGGTCGGCCTCGTTCAGCGCGCCGCCCGAAATGCCTTGCCGGATGTCGCCGAGAATTCCCTGGTGGAAGCCGAGATTTTTCTTCGCTTCGACAACGATCGAAGCCTGCAGCATGTATTCCAGATAGTCCTGGACAACGGACAGCCCGATGAATTCGGACCGTTCCAGCACCCGGAACGAAGCGCCATCGACGCGCGATGCCTGACGGTTCAATTCGGCCCGCCTTGCGCCGCTGTCATAAAGCGTCTGCGAAACGGTAAGATCCGTTTCAGCCGGATAGAGCGCGTCGTCTTCGATGGAAAGGGAGCGCCGGGATGAATTGTCGAGCCGGCGAACGCCGGCCGATGCCTCGACATCGACACTGGGAAGATAAAGGCCCTTGGCCTGCCGCAACTCGAACTCGATTGCTTCGCGATTTTCGATCGCCTGTCCAATCTCGGGATTGGATTCCACCGCGACAGCCATCGCCTCCTTGAGCGTAAGCGCATGAGCACTCCCGCAGGTCAGCATGGTGGCCGCCATCAAAAGACCAAGGCGCCTGCCTATGGTCGACATGTTTGTCGTATTCATCAATCCCACCCTAACGTTTCCCCAGCGTCCTTTTCAGAGCGCTAACCAAGCCAAGGCCTGCCCGTCGGTGGATTATTCACAAATTCACGAAATATGTGAGCGATTATTGATTTAGAGGTCGCTAAATAGCCTTTTTGGGCAACAAGGCTGCGAGATGTAGCAAAAATAGCACATAACGTCGGCTCGCTCCGGTTGTATCCGGACGCCGCACTCTGCGGGATAGCCCGAAAAACGGCAGGTCAGTGGGCCGATATGGCCAGAATCATGCCATGTGGGTATGGCGGCTGTTGATGACCCAACCTGAAGTTGAGCCATTTTCAGGTACGCCCTCTCGGCAGCCGCCCCAAAATACTCCGTCGCGGCGGCCGGCGTGCGCGTCATGTCGCTGATTGCGGCCAAAAGCTGGGTCAGCGCGCACCCTAATTTGCGCTCAACGCCACCATGCGGTCGAGCGCCGCGGTCAGGCCGCGAAGCGAGACCGGGAAGCTCAGCGGGGTCTCGGCGTCCGTCGTCACATTGAGCTTCAGCACCGAGCCTCCCCTCAGCTTTCCGAGCGTCGGCCGATCGACGGTAAAGACCGAGACGCAACCCGTCGGCAGGCAGGTCCTGAAGCGCTGCGGGGACAGTGGCGGCTGATCGTCGATCTGCAGCGTCACGCCCGGGTCGAGCAGGATGCCGAAGGGCAGAAGCAGGGTAGCCGTCGTCGAGCCGTCCGGGCGTGCCGCGATCTCCACGGCAAGAAGCCTCTGCCCGTTCTGCTGGACCTGATCTTGCGCGAGCGAGCACACTCTCGCCTTCTCTCGAACCGAGCAGGTCACACTCCAATCCTGATAGACTTCACGCAGCGATGAGGGTCCATCCGGGACAGCCGCCACCTGTTGCTGGGCAGACACCGGCGACATCAACGAGAATAGAATTGCCCCACATGCGGAGACGGCCTTCGGGCCAGGCTTCATGTGCAGACCCACTCGCGGATCTTGCATTTCTCTCCCGCCGCCTCGCAGGCCTGCAAAGCGAGATCCTCCGCTTCGCGACGGGTCTCGGCCGAGTTCACGCCCCAGGGCGTGAAACGGTTCTCCACCTTGTCTGCCACGGCGAGTGCACCGCAGTGCTTGTAGGGAAAGCCGGTCTCGTCGTCATCATTCCAATGGCGGTGGTTGCGGAAGACGGTGACGACGTTGCAGGCCTTTCCGCCCGCGTTCTCGCAATATTTCTGTGCGATGTCCTTCGCTTCCTGCCGCTTGTCGGCGCCCCAGAAGAAGCCGTATTTGCTATCGGCCTGCGAATAGGCAATGGCCGCCCAGATGCCTTTTTCCTCCTGTTGCGGTTCCGATGGGGCCACAAGGTCGGCCGAGACGACTTGTCCGCTCCACAACAGGGTCAAGCCCAAAACTGCCAAAGCCTGCAATCTCATGGTCGGCATCCTTTCCTTAACCTCAATCGCTTCGCGTCCTACTTCGCCGCCGAAGCGAGGGAGATCACCACACAGCTTTTGCCCGTCGGCAGGAGAAGCGCTTCACCGGCATTGCCGCCGAGCTCGTAGACCTCGACCTGCCCGAGATGGTCGGTAATCTTGCTGCCCTGCGGCAGGATGGATGCGATGTCGGCGCACGGGCTGGCGAATGGCGCCACCCGCACCATCGCCCCTTCGCAACCCGTGGCGGTGGGCGATGCGAAGACGATGCCGGCGGCCGGTCCGCTATAGCGTTCCGACGCATAATCCATGCCGACAAAGGCCTGGATGGCGTGCTTGTCGGCGGCCTGGTCGTTCCACAGGGATTTGACGCTGTATTTCGTGCCGTTCGTCAGAATCTGTCCGAGCGCCGGATAGACGGTCGAGCAGGCCTGCACTCCGGCCTGCTTGACATGCTCGAGGAAGGGCGTGTCCGGAAGCACGGGGGCCGCCGCAGTTTCTGCGGGTGCGGCCGTCGCGCCGCCGACCAGATTGGCGATGGCGGCATAGTTCCCTGCGGCGAAGCCAAGGCCCGCCACGACCAATCCCAGAAGTGAATATCCGGCCACGCGTGGCCAGCGCCGCCTTGGGGACTCGGCCCGCCTCTGCCGATCCGCCTCGACGGTCGCAGTGCGTTTCGCGGACGTGAACTGGTCCTGCTGGCTCATGGTGATGCCCCGGTTATTTGAGTGGTGAAAGGGCCTCTGACAGCCCCTTGAGCGTTGCGGTCACGGTGATCGTCTGACCGTCGACCGTCGAATAGGAGATCGCCGGTGTCGCATTCTGCGAGATCTGTCGGCGCATGACGGGGCCTACCGGCAACATGCCGACGCAGACCATTTCGTTGCAGCCGTTCAGGTGCACGTCGATCGGCTGCTTCTGTCCATCGAACTTCAGTGACACCAGGCCATCGCTCCTGGCGTTCGGAGCGGTGCGCAGGATCATATACGGCTTGCCGTCCTGGGTGGCGGCGAGCGACCAGCTGAAAGCCATCTTGCCTGATGCGTCCTCGATGATCTGCGAGACGTTGCAGACCTTCTTGCGAGCCTTGAGGTTCTCGTCGCAGATCAGCGTCCAGTTATCGAATGGGCGGATGGTGCGCTGATAGTCTCCGAGCTTGACCTCGGGCGGCACCACTACGTCCGATGGCTTGATCCTGTAGGTCGACGCGACCTGCCCGGCGGACGGCACGAGGCCGCCGCAGAGCGCCAGGCAGGTCAGGGCAACAAGTCCTTTCATTCCTGCCTCAGTTCAAGGTGAAGCTGATGCCGGCGCCGACACCGACATGCCCACCCGCGGCCGTGCCCGACAGATTGCCCCGGATGCGGCCGTCTTCACTGGTGTAACCAGCGCCGAAGGCGAACGCGCCTGCGTCCCGCCACAAGCCGCCACCCGCCGCGACGCTCAGCTTTCCGGGCCGGTCGTCATAGCGCAGCGAGGCGGCCGCAAGGCCTATCGCGGCCGCCTGCCGCGCCTCGTCGCGGATGCCGCTGATGTCCGAATTGAGCTGGCTGAGCTTCTGGTCGGTATAGTCGTTGGCCTGCTGCAAGGTCGTGACCGCCACCTTGTCGGTGTAGTCGTTGGACGTATCGATAGCGTAGGCCACGCGGTTGTCCGTATAGCTCTTGCCCGCGGTCAGGCCCTGGTTCATCTGGTCGACGTTGACCGCATCGGTCCCTTTGACGCCGGGGCCGACATTGGAGATGACGACCGGCGCGTTGACGTCGCCACCTTGCAGCGTGATGGTGTTCGTCTTGTTGCCGCCCTGGGTGTCATAGGTCACCGCGTTCTGGGTAAGGTTTCCGACGCCGGCTTTCAGATCCTCGATCGCCGTGTTGGTGGCGTAGAGCTGCGAGCCGTTGATCGCATCGGTGCTGCCGGCATCGACGCGGCCGGCGGCGACATTGGTGATCGTCCGCTCGGCGCCGGCGTCGCCGACGCTGACGGTTCCGGTCGGCGTCGTCCCGGCATAAGTGTAGGTCTTGCCGTTGATGACGGTGCTGGAGGTCCCGACGGCGGTCTGTGTCACCGAACCGGAACCGAGCGCCACATCGTTGGCGTTGTTGGCCTTGGCGCCTTGGCCGAGCGCGACGGCGCCCTGCCCGGTGGCCGTCGAGCCATGTCCCGCAGCCAGGCTGTCGGTGCCGCTCGCCACACTCTCCGGCCCGATCGCCACGGCGTTGGTGCCGCCGGCGATGCTGTCGGCCAGCGTCGAGTTGGCGTGGAAATATTTGATGCCGCCGCCATTGCTGATGCTGGTCAGCGCATTGTCGACGGCCGTGAAGCCGTCATAGACGGTGGAATAATTGTTGCCCTGGATGGTGTAGGTCGGGCCGGTGATGGAGCCGTCGGGATTGACGGTCGTGCCGCCGCCGAACAGGTTGCTGACGTTTTGCGTCACGCCGCGCAATTGCGAGACGTTGACGCCGTCGGTATCGGCCGAGCCCGCCGCGACGTTGGTGAGCTTGCGTTCGGCCCCGGCGGCGCCGATCGACACCTCGCCGACCGAGGTCTGCGAACCGGCGAGCGCAAAGGCCGTGTAGCCGGCCTGCGCGCCGACGCTGGTGATGGACTGCGCGCCGAGCGCAACGCTGTTGATGAAGGTGCTCTGGGCGCCGGCGCCGAGCGCCACCGACTGGATGCCGGACGCCAGCGAATTGGTGCCGAGCGCCAGGCCGTCGGCCAGCATCACGTGGGCGCCTTGGCCGATCGCTGTGCCGCCGGGTGCATCCTGCTCGACAGTGGCGCCATTGCCGATGCCGATGCCGTTGTCGCCGTTGACGACCGTCGTCGGGCCGACCGCGACCGATTCCGCGCCGACCGCCAGCGAGTCGCCCGCCGCCGAATTGGCATGGAAGTATTTCGTCGACGTCACCGAGACGGAGGCGATGGCGCCCTGCAGCTGCCGAAGCGTTACCGCATCCTGAGATTGCGTGCCGTCGGCCACATTGGTGATCTGCCGATACGAGGTAGCGTCGCCGACCGAAACGGCGCCGAGCAGCGTCTTGTCGGTCGTGTTGTACTGGATGAAGTTGGCTGGGCCGGCGGGCAGTTGCCCGGTAAGCGGAGCGATCGCGCGATCGGAGACCGAACCCGAGCCAAGCGCCACGCCGCCGTCGATGCTGACATTGCTGTCGCGGCCGAGCGCCAGTGCGCTGACGCCGGTGGCGGTCGCCTGGTAGCCGACGGCGGTGGAGCCGACGCCTTGTGCGAAGGAATCGGTTTGCGCCAAGCCTGCCTCGTTGGTGCGGGCGTAGCGGATGCCCACACCATTGGCGTCGGTATAGGCGGTCGACGTGTCGCCGGCGATGTTGTTGATCGTGTTGCCGAGATCGGTCACGCCACTGCCGATATTGGCGATATCGGTCGTATTCTGCGTGACCTGCTGGTTGGTGGCGAAGAGCTGCGAACCATTGACCGCATCGGTCGAACCGCCGTTCAACTGCCCGGCCGCGACATTCTGGATCTGGCGTTCGGCGCCCGCCGAGCCGACCGAGAAGGCACCGGCCGGTGTGGCGCCGGCAAAGGTGTAGTTGACGCCGCCGATCGTTGTGCCACCGACGGCGGTCGTTGCGCCCGATGTCGAATTCAGGCCGATCGCCACGTCGCCGTCATTGTTGGCCACGGCGTTCGGGCCGACCGCGACGGAATCCGTTCCGAGAGCCTGTGAATCCGCCAGGGTCGAGTTGGCGTGGAAATACTTGATGCCGCCGCCGACATTGATGTTGCTGAGCGTGACGCCAATGGCGTCGACGGCCTGGTTGGTGGCGAAGAGCTGAGAGCCGTTGATCGCATCGGTCGAGAGCGCGCTGACGCGCCCCGCCGCCAGGTTGGTGAGCGTGCGTTCCGCACCGACCGCGCCGATGCTGACGGTCGAGAGCGGGTTGGTGCCCTGGAAGGCGTAGGTCGTGCCGTTGACCACGCCGCTCGCCGTGCCGACGGCCGTGGTGGTCACCGAGCCGGAGCCGAGCGCCACGTCGCCGGAGCTCGCCGCCGCTGTCGCGCCATTACCCAGCGCGACATTGCCGGCGAGGCCGGCCGCACCCGCGGTCGAGCCGTTGCCCAGTGCCACCGAGCCCTGCCCGATGGCCTTGTTGTTGTTGCCGATGGCGACGGCGCCGTTGGCCGTATTGGCCGCGGTGGCGCTCGCCGTGCCGTCACTGTTGGCGATGTTGTTGGCGCCACCGGTGAAGGCGCCGGTGCCGCTGGCATAGCTCGGATCGCCTATGGCGACCGCGCCGTCGCCATAGGCAACGTTGCCGTAGCCGATCGCGACCGCCTTGCCGCCATCGGCGGTCGCGCCCGTGCCGATGGCGACGGAGTCGGCGGAGATAGCGCCGGCGGCGGTACCGATGGCAATCGCATTGACGTCTTGTGCCACAGCGCCCGCTCCAACTGCTGTCGAGCTCGCCGCTGTCGCGATGGATGTCGTGCCTATGGCAATGGAGTCGTCGCCTCCCGCAGTGGACGAACGGCCACCGGCGAACGCACGGGCACCGGTGGCCTTGGATGTGGAACCGAGCGAAGTGGCGTACACTCCGCTGGCCGTGGCGCCCAATCCCAGCGCACTGGCATTTGCGGCGGTCGCCGCGGCGTTGTTACCCAAAGCCGTGGTGGAGACGTCCGTGGCCTGGGCTCCAGAGCCCGCCGCGACCGAGCCTACTCCGCTCGATACGGCCGAATTGCCCAGGGCCAGCGCGAATTGGCCCGAAGCCGTGGCGACGTTGCCGAACGCTGCCGAGTTTATCGCCGATGCATTTGCCTGGGGACCAACGGCTGCGGCATTGGTGCCGGCGGCCTGGGCCTGGAAGCCCACGGCTGCCGAACTGGCGCCGCCAGCCGACGTACCTATGCCGAGCGCGGTGCTGCCGACGCCGCCGGCGTTGGCACTGACGCCGGCTGCGAGAGAATTGTCTCCTATCGCATTTGCACCCGTCCCGAATGAGGAGGCGTTTATGCCGCTGGCAGCGGACGCGTTGCCGACCGCGGTGCTGGCAGAGCCGCTCGCAATCGAGGTCGCGCCCATCGCTATGGCGGACGTTCCCGTTGCCTTGCTCGCGCGCCCGATCGCAGTGGAGTCAACCTGAGACGCCGTCACATCCGTACCGATGGCGATGGCACTCTGGGCCAGCGCTCCGGTTCCGGCGCCAGTACGCGAGCCGAGATAGACGGCATTTATCGCGGTTGCGGTCGACTGGAAGCCGACAGCGATGGCATTCTGGCTGTTTGCAATGGTGTTGGTACCTTGGGCAACGGTGTCCAGTCCCGACGAGACCGCCTGGCTCCCGATCGCGATGGCGCGCGTCCCGGTGGCCTGGGACCCCCAGCCTCCCGCGAACGATATGTTGCCGCTGGCCAGGGAGCTGACGCCGACTGCGGTGGAGTTGCCACCCGAAGCAACGGAGAAGGTGCCGAGCGCGCTGGCGCCGGCACCGGTGGCATTGGCGTTGACGCCGATCGCTACCGTATTGATGTTGTTCGAGACCGTGGCGGAGCCCAGTGCTATCGCGCCGCCGGTACCGGTAGCCGATGCTGTGCGACCGATAGCGATCCCGTATTGCGCCGACGAATTGGCCTGGAAGCCGAGCGCTATGGCCCAGTTAAGGCTGGCGGTTGAGCCGTTTCCGATCGCCACGGCCTCGGGAGCGGTCGCCGACCCGCCGCCGGCCTGATATTGTGCCTGCGCGGGCGTGGCGAGGCCGAGCGCGGCGATCGCCGCCAGGCCACCGATGATGCTGGCCGGGCTGACGGATGAGGCCAGCGCCGAACGCACACTGCCGCCGACGCCCAATGTTCCCAGTCCCATGTTCTTGCGGCCGAGGCCCAGCACCCGATGCGCCATGCGCAGCACCGCCATCAAGCGGCGGCGCGTCGAGCGTGAGCCATGATCGGCCCCCGCGATCCAGTGCCCGGCGAAATGCGCCGCGCGACGCTGAACAAGAAGCGAGCCGTTCGAAATGTGATTGTCGGTCATGGTTCCCTCTCCGCTGGCCGGCACGAAATGTCTGACAATTCCGCTCCACCGCAGGAAGACATGATTCCTGCCCACGGTATTTCACGAAATTGCTGCCTTGTGAGAAAAGAGCGTAGCAAACCTACAGAGGTTAACGGCTTGTTACCTTAGCCAATGCTTTAAAACCAAGAAACCAAGCAATGAAATAAGCGTCGCCTCACCTAACCTTGGCGTTAAGCTTTCCCACCCGTGCCTGCAACGGCGTCCTCTGCCGGTATTTCTTCATCACGGTGGTAAAATGACTCTGACTTGAAAACCCGCTCGAGTGGGCGATATCCGCGATCGTCATGCGGCTGTCCGCAAGCAGTCTTTCAGCGAAATCCAGCCGCAGGTCGAGGACGTACTGGTGCGGCGGCATTCCGAACGTCATCGAGAAAGCCCGCACAAAATGATAGGGGGAAAGCCCGCAAACCGCGGCCATATCAGCCAGCGCCAGCTTGCGCGTAAAGTTCTCGTCCAGGAATTGCTGCACGCGGCGCGCGGCGCGGACGGAAAGCCCGCCTTTCGCGTTGAGCGTCGGCTGTCGCGAGTTGGTTCCGGAAACCGGTCCGGGGAAACCATCATCGCCCGGCATTTTTCGGCCTCCCGATACGTCCCAGATGAGGTTCAACCCAAGGCTTCCTTCCATGTTCCCCTGAAAAACAATTCGTGATTGATCGAAGCTGACCGGCATCGCCACTCATCGGATCGTTCCGGCCGGACGGCGAACAATGCGCGGACTGCATGACATTCCAGAGGACTCCTGCGGAGCTTGGGGCAGATTTGCAGCGGGACGTATTTTGAAAAACTCAGCAAGCCTTGTAGAAAATTCCGGTCTTGCGTCGCGGGCGAGCAGGCGTTGCCATTTTGCCATGGCCGGGCCCTCAGTTCTTGAGGGAAGCATGCCCGGCCCCGGTCGGCGTTCTCACAGGCAGATGGCTCCGATCCGAAGAACCGGCGAGACAGGCGACTTCGGCAATCGGCAACTCACCGCAATGCGGCGGCACGCCGAACGTTGCTATGATATGGTTGGATGAAACCCCTGCGAAGGATGCCAATTCGGCGATGACTTTTCGCACGACGTTTTCGTCGAGATATTCCCGCACGCGCCGCGCCACGTATTCCGTGATCTTGTCGCTGCCGGGCGAGGCTCTCATTCCGCGTGCGGGCCTCAGCACAATTCCGGTGGAATGCTTCTTGGCCAGGAATTTCTGCGGGACGGGATCGCGGACGGAGTATATGACACTCCTCCGCGTGGTGGCCCTCCTGGGACCTGCGCTTTCAGGAATTATGTCCAGGACATATCGAGCTGTCCGTTCTCGATTGACGCCCCGGGAATCGCCGCTGTCCCGAGCATCGTCCGTATTTTTCATGCCTGGCCTCTGCCGCTTTGTCCGCTGCCTGAAATCCCCCTTAGCCCGACCCGGACCCAGCGTAACGCACATGCCGCGGATAGTGAATAACATCCGTACGCAAAGAAAAAATTTTGTTCGGGATAAGAGGAACCAGTCACAAGGGAGGGACTGGAACATTTTTCGACACCTTCGCCGGCGCATTGGCTGACGGAGCATCAACTAAAAACCCGCCTGCGCGGCGGGTCACTGGCGCAAATCAGCACCATGGGCGAATATGTACTATAGCTGAGGTCATCGAGTCAAGAAAAAATTCCTATCGTGAAAAGCTGCGTGCGCAAAAGTTGCCAACTGCCGCGAGGCCTCTGGTTGACCTGAATTCGGGGCCCTGCTTCAGGGGACAGTTTGGCCATTTCGGCGGCCATTCAACAATGTAGAGCTACCGGATTTGCCGCCGGTCATTGCAGATCGTCGCGACGATTCTCATACAAATCCCATGTAAGTTCCACAAAACCCAGAAGAACGTCTTCCTCGCTCCACCCGGCAGCGACGGCTGCCTGAACGATCTCACGGACGAGAGGCAGCAATTGGCGTTGGCATTCTGCCGACGTGTCGGCAGCTGCGTCATCGCCGGGAGGTCCATCGAAGTTGAATTTCATCATTCGGCGCCCCCCTCGCCATCAATCAAAGTGTTTATATCACTAAAATCATTCCTCCTGATATACAATAGAGGTGGTACCAAAGCATAAGAGGCTTCGGAGGCCCCGGGCAGAACAGGACGATGCCAGGCTCTATGCTTCCTCTGGTCAGGTTTGTCCTTCTGAACAGGATCTATCGGGGTGCTTCAACCCATCGATCTCTGCGGCTGGTCGAACTCTTCAGCCAGGGCCGCATGCCACCATCCACCGAATGCGCGGCACGAGCGGCTGCATTGCCTTCTGCAACCGCTCGCTGGATAGTCTCGGCATGTTGGAGACCCTGGCGACTCACTGGCCTCAAATTCTAGCCATCATCTCCGTGGTGATGGCGAC
Organism: Mesorhizobium sp. M0715; assembly: GCF_040320355.1. Taxonomy (NCBI): domain Bacteria; kingdom Pseudomonadati; phylum Pseudomonadota; class Alphaproteobacteria; order Hyphomicrobiales; family Phyllobacteriaceae; genus Mesorhizobium; species Mesorhizobium sp. M0715. The sequence continues at coordinate 18,637 of NZ_JAMYPL010000014.1, forward strand.
GGTCGGCATCGTCCATGCCGTCATGACCAAGGAAGATGTCCGCGCCGCCACCGGCTGGGTCGGCGTGATGGTGCTGTCCCCCATCCTTGGCGTGCTGATCTATGCCATCGCCGGCATCAACCGCATCCGCCGCGCCACGATCACCGCCCAGCGCCCGTTTGCCGACGGCGCGGTGTCCGCCAAGCACGAGCGCAACGTCGCTGTCGAAGAGGCCCTGATCGTCGAGCGCTACGGGCAACGGTTCACGGGCTTGCGGACACTGGGCGACAGGGTGGCGCGGCGCACGCTCAATCCTGGAAATGCAATCGATGTGCTGGAGACCGGCGACGAGGCCTATGCCGCCATGTGCGCGGCGATCGATGGCGCCGAGCGCAGCGTCCTGCTCGAGACCTATATTTTCGACAATGACGCCGTCGGCCTGCTCTTCGTCGAGGCGCTGGCCGGCGCCGTCCGGCGCGGCGTCACCGTCCGCGTGCTGATCGATGCCGTCGGCGCCCGCTACTCGGTGCCGAGCATCCTGGGGCATTTGCGCGAGGTCAACATCCCCGCCGATGTCTTCAACGGCAACATCGTCATGGGCCTGCGCCTGCCCTACGCCAATCTGAGGACCCACCGGAAGATCCTGGTGGTCGACGGCATCGCCGCCTTCACCGGGGGCATGAACATCCGAAAAGGCTTCTCAGCCGAATTCGCCGGCTCCAACAGCGCCAGGGACACACATTTCCGGGTGACCGGTCCGATCGTCGCCGACCTCTTTTCGGTCGCCGCCGAGGACTGGCGCTTCGCCACCAACGAGGCGCTGAAGGGCGACGCCTGGCGCATCGCCCCGCTGTCGCCACCGCCAGGCGCACCGATGATGGTGCGGGCAGTCGCGTCCGGCCCGGATGCCAGCAACGAGACCAACCACAAGCTGCTGATCGGTGCATTCTCGGTCGCCCGCAAGTCTATACGCGTGATGTCGCCCTATTTCCTGCCGGATCGGGAACTGATCAGCGCGCTGATCACCGCCGGCAGGCGCGGGGTCGAAATCGACATCGTGGTGCCGGCGGTGAACAATCTTTTCCTCGTCGACCGCGCGATGATGGCGCAGTTCGATCAGGTGCTCAAACACTATTGCCGTGTCTGGCGAACCGAGGGACCGTTCGACCATTCGAAGCTGCTTTCGATCGACGGCGTGTGGGCCTATGTCGGATCTTCCAATCTTGATGCCCGATCGCTGCGGCTGAATTTCGAGATCGACCTGGAGGTGCTCGATGCCGGCTTTGCCAGCGAGATCGAGACGCGGATCGGGTCGGCGATTGCCTCCGCCGTGCCGGTGACGCTGGAAGCCTTGCGAGCCCGGCCGTTTCTTATCAGGCTGTTCGACCGGGTACTATGGCTCGGTTCACCCTATCTCTAAGGCGGAGGTGTGCTTGAGGAACTCGTCTGTCATGGAACATACGCCGAAATTGCCTATTTTCACTTTATCCCGCTTCTGAATTGAAACCAGCGAGGACGAGCAGCACAGAGATGCACAGAATTGGACGCAGCCTCCCGGCAAGCATGCTTCTGTCCCTTCGTGACCGCCGGATGCAGAAGGCTAACGCCGCAGCACTCAAGACGACAGCCACCACCGGCACGCTGGTTGCCTCCTACAATGTCCACAAATGCATCGGCGTCGACAGGAAATTCGACCCGGAGCGGATCATCCGCGTCATCCGCGAAATCGATCCGGATGTCATTGCGCTGCAGGAAGCCGACAATCGCTTCGGCGACCGTGTCGGGCTTCTCGACCTGCCCCGGCTCGAGCGGGAAACCGGCCTGATTCCGGTGCCGATTTCGGCCACCGGCAAGGGCCATGGCTGGCATGGCAACGTCCTGCTGTTCAAGAAGGGCGTCGTTCGCGACGTGCACCAGATCAAGCTTCCGGGACTGGAGCCGCGCGGCGCGGTGGTGGCGGAAATCGACCTCGATGGAAGCCGGACGCTGCGCATCATCGCCGCCCATCTTGGCCTGCTGCGCCGCTCGCGCTCCCAGCAGGCGCGCGTCGTGCTCGACCTGATGAACAGCCCGGACGAAAGACCGACCTTGCTGCTCGGCGACCTCAACGAATGGCGGCTCGGCAACCGCTCCGCTCTCAACACGCTGCATGCGACGTTCGGCCCGCAGCCGCCGGCGGTCCCCACCTTCCCGTCGAACCTGCCGCTGCTGGCGCTCGACCGGATCATGGCCAACAGGCACGGCATGATTGCCGCCATCAACGCGCATGACACGCCGCTTTCGCGCGTTGCCTCCGACCACCTGCCGCTGACGGCCTTCGTGCGCCTGGAGCGGGTGGACGATAACGCCTTGATGTCTTCCGCGTCGCAAAGCGTGTAAAATTAGGCGGAACGCCCGGTTCTTCCGCGAGTTAACATGTCTTGAATACGCAGGAGGACGAGATGAAAAAGCTGATTCTGGCTTCCCTGTTGGCATTGGCCGCGACCGCGGCGATCACTGCGCCGACGCAAGCGGCAAGCGTGACCATCCAGTCCGACGACGGCGACCGATATTTGCCGGATGACGATTCCGATAGTGGGATCGTTATTCGCCGTCATCACCGCGATCGCTATTATGACGATCAGTATGATGGCGACCAGAATGTTCAGTATGACAATGGCGAATACCGGTACGGCGAATATCGCCGCCATCACCGGCATCATCGCTGCCATATCGAACTGGTCAAGCATTGGCGCCACCACCACAGGGTGATCGAAGAGGTCCGCGTCTGCGGCTGATCCCGATCGGAGCAACCGGCCGGCGAAAGCCGGCCGGTTCATCGTGCATGATCGGCTGACGAAATAGCGCCGATGTGAGAGGTGATAATTGACCGCGTCAAATCGTGGTCGCCCGCACGCTCACCGGACCGTGGCAAACGCGGCAAGGACGGCCGGGTCCCAGGCGGCCATGGCATTAGGTCATAGGTGATATCGCCGTTCGGATTGGCGGCGTTGGTGATGCCGCCCTGGCGATGGGATAGCTGCCCGACAGTCTCGCCGGCAACGCGGTCAAGGCGTCCCCATTTTCTACCGGACCGAGGCAACGCTGCAGACGGAAGCTGCGTCCGCCACGCCCTGGCAGAAGGCGGGACCGTCAAGCCGCGGGTCTTCGACCAGCGTTTGCGCATCGCCATCCACCGGCTGCCCGGTATCGCCATCCACCGGCTGCCCGGTGAAGAAAACCCGAGCCGGCCCGCCGGCAGTATGGGCATCGGCGTTGTACGCGACCGTGCTGGCCGCATCCGGTGCCGGCACGGTGTTGGGCGGCGAGACCACCAGATCGGCACCGACATAGGTCAGCTCATAGTTGGCCGAGAGGGTCAGGCTCCCCTGTTCGATGGCATAGTTGCCAGCAGGGCTAGCGGGTGTCGCCTCAGTCGAGAGCGCGCCAAGGAATGTATCCCCGTTGACCAACCCCAGACCGCCGATCGAATAGGTGAGTGGCGGATTGGGCATGCCTTGGGGCCGGCTCTGCGCATCCGCCACCACAGTGATCGCCCGCTTGCCGATGCTGAAGTCGGCACCGGCATAGCTGATCTCGTAGTTCGCATTGGCGTTGTCGGTGAGCGTGCCCTGGCCGATCGCGTAGGCTCCGGCGTTCTCTCCCAAGGCGCGATCGAGAGCGCCGACCAACGCCACACCACTGCCGAGATCGGTGCTGGTGTAGCCATAGGAGGACGGGTCGGCATCGCCGTAAATCTTGCCCTGGCCCGAATTGGCCGTGACTGTCACGGCACGCCTGCCGATGCTGAAATCGGCGCCGACATAGCTGATGTCGTAGTTCGAGTTGGCCGCGTTGGCGAGTGTGCCCTGCCCGATCTGATAGGCGCCGACATCTTCGCCGGTCGTGCGGTCGAGAGCGCCAACCAGCGCCGCACCATTGCCGAGATCGGTGAAGGTGTAGCCATAGGACGACGGATCGGCATTGCCGTAGGTCTTGCCCTGACCCGAGCTGGCAGTGACGGTCACGGATCGCTTGCCGATGCTGAAACCGGCACCGACATAGGTGATGTCGTAATTGCCGTTGGCAGCATCGCTGAGGGTGCCGCGGCCAATGTCATAGGTCCCGACATTCTCGCCCTCGGCGCGATCAAGCGTGCCGACCAGCGCCGTCCCGCCGCCAAGACCGGAAACCGCATAGCCGTAGGACAGCGGATCACTGTCCCCATAGATCTTGCTCTGGCCCGCATCGGCCGTGACCGTGATCGCGCGCTGTGTCACCGAAAGGTCCGCGCCGATATAGCTGATGGCGTAATTGCCGTTGGCAAGCGTGCCTTGCGTGATGCTGTAGCCGCCGACATCGGATGATGCCGTGGCGGTCGTTGCCAGCGCACCGCTCAGACTGTCGCCATTGGCGAAATCGCCCGAGGTCAGCTGATAGGTCAGCGTTGGATTGTCATCGCCATAGACACGGCTCTTGGCATCGGCCGTTAGCGTAATGGCGCGCTGCGTCACCGCCAGATTACCGCCGACATAGCTGATCGCGTAGTTGCTGTTGGCGAGCGTGCCCTGCGTGATGCCGTAGCTGCCGACATCGGATGCTGTCGTTGCCGACGTCGCCAGCGCACCGTTCAGGCTGTCGCCATTGACGAAATTGCCTGATGTCAGCTGATAGGTCAGCGCCGGGTTGGCATCGCCATAAATGCGGCTCTTGGCATCGGCCGTCACCGTGATCGCGCGCGGGGTCAACGCGAGATTGCCGCCGACATAGCTGATCGCATAATTGCTGTTGGCGAGTGTGCCTTGCGTGATGCCGTAGCTGCCGACACCGGATGCTGTCGTGGCCGTTGTAGCGAGCGCACCGGCGAGACTGTCGCCATTGACGAAATTGCCCGAGGTCAGCTGATAGGTCAGCGCCGGATTGGCGTCGCCATAGATGCGGCTCTTGGCATCGGCCGTCACCGTGATCGCCCGTTTCGTCACCGACAGATTGGCGCCGGCATAGCTGATCGCATAGTTGCTGTTGGCGAGTGTGCCTTGCGTGATGCCGTAACTGCCGACACCGGATGCTGTCGTGGCCGACGTCGCCAGCGCGCCGCTCAGGCTGTCGCCATTGACGAAATTGCCCGTGGTCAGCTGATAGGTCAGCGTTGGAATGGCATCGCCATAGATGCGGCTCTTGGCATCGGCTGTCACCGTGATGGCGCGCTTCGCCACCGACAGATTGGCGCCGACATAGCTGATCGTATAGTTGCCGTTGGCGAGTGTGCCCTGCGTGATGCCGTAGCTGCCGACACCGGATGCCGTCGTCGCCGTTGTTGCCAGTGCGCCGCTCAGGCTGTCGCCATTGACGAAATTGCCTGATGTCAGCTGATAGGTCAGCGCCGGATTGGCGTCGCCATAGGCACGGCTCTTGGCATTCGCCGTCACCGTGATCGCGCGCGGCGTAACCGACAGATTGGCGCCGACATAGCTGATCGCATAGTTGTTGTTGTTGAGTGTGCCCTGCGCGATGCCGTAGCTGCCGACACCGGATGCCGTCGTCGCCGATGTCGTCAGAGAACCGCCCAAGCTGTCGCCACTGACGAGGTTGCCTGTTGTGAGTTGATAGGTCAGCGTCGGATTAGAGTTGCCATAGGTACGGCTCTTGGCATCGGCCGTTACCGTGATCGCGCGCTTGGCGATGGTGAAATTGGCGTCGACATAGGTGATGTCGTAGTTCGAATTGCTGGTGTTGGTGATGCTGCCCTGGTTGATGGCATAAGTCCCGGCGCTGTTCCCTGCCGTGCGGCTAAGGCTACCGACCAGAGCCGTGCCGGCGCCGAGATCCGAAACGGTGTATGCATAGGATGATGGATTGGCATCGCCATAGATCTTGCCCTGGCCCGGCGTCACCGTCACCGTCACCGCGCGCTTGCCGATGGTAAGCAGGCCCGCGCTGTTGTAGGCGAAGCCATAGCCGCTCAACGCCGCGAGATTGCCGGCGCCGACGGTGATTGCATAGGATCCTGCTCCGACCTGTGTATTGCCCGGCGGGTTGACGGACGTGACGCTTGGGCCACCGCTGAAGGTCGTGGCGGCGGTGTCGCCGAGATAGGCGCCGATCACGCCTGCCTGGTAGCCCGCCACTGAATAGGTCAGTGCCGGCAGGGCGGTATCGCCATAGGTTTTGGTCGCATTGCTGGATTTGAAGGTCAGTGTCGGCTGATAGGCAAAGACATAGCGGTTGCCTGTCGCACTCACCGGACCACCCGCCGACGTGTTCCAGACGGCCGTGTTGCCACTGTCCAGATTGCCGAATGTATTGCCGGTGGGATTTGCCGCATAGATCAGCCAGCGTCCGCTAGTGGCGGCGACGGCGTCACTGCCCCGGTTGTTGACGAACAGGCCAGCGGCCGAGAGCACTGGATCCGTTCCGCTGATTGTCGCATTTGCCGCAATGGTCAAATCGCCCGTCGTCTGAAGCTTCACCGAACCGGTGGTGTTCACCCCGGTCGCCGTAACCCCGCGGGCGCTGGAAGCACTGGCGATCGTCAGGCTTGCGCCATCGCGCAGATCGACGGAACCGGCGCTGCCGGCGACGTTGCCGACCTGGTTGCCGGCGTTGGTCAGGGTGAAGCTACCCGTGCCACCGAGAACCAGCGACGCCGCCGTCAGGCCACTAGTCTGCGTCACCACGCCGTTCGACGACAGCGCCAGCGTGCCGGTGCCGACCGACAGCGCCTGGTTGAGGGCGAAGGTGGCTGCTGCGGTTTCAATCTGGCGATTGGCGAAGGACAGGCTGCCGACAGAGGCTGACCCAATCGCCGCGCTATAGGCGCTGCTCAGCGCCGACAGCGAGGCGATCGAGCCATCCGCCTCGTCGAGCCGCCAGTCGCCATAGACGTTGAGGTTCGAGACATTGCTGCCGGACAGGCCGGTCCGGAAGGTCACGCCATTCTTGGCGCCCGAGTCCGCTTCGGCAACGGTGTAAGCGAGCACCGAGTTCGAGACCGCGCCGGCCGGCAGAGCGAGATAATAGTAGCCGTTGACGCCGGTCGAGACTGTGCCGAGGTTCACGCCGCCGGAGACGACGGACACCAGCCCGGGATTCTTTGTGTAATAGGGTTGGCCGGTACCGGAAATCAGCGGCGTGTTGCCGGCATCCTTGTAAGCAATTCCGGAGATCGCCTGAACGCCATTGGGGTAGAAGCTCTTCAGATAGGGATAGAGGCCGCCAGTCCCGCCGCCAAAGGCGGCACTCAGTCCATTGGCGCCGCCATTCTGGAAGCTGGAGGTCGACAGGCCGACGACATTGACATTGGGGCCGGTGGTGCCACCGCCGATCGCAGGCTTGGCGCTGGATGTGGTGTTGTAGGGGCCGGATGTCGACGTGTCGTACGCGCCCGTGACCACGCCATCGTAAAGGTTGTTGCCGATGAACGCGCCGACATTCCATCCGCCGCTGACCGCGCCGGTCGAATAGCTGTCGGTTATCCTGCCGCCCTCGCCGACAAACGAATAGCCATAATTCGATCCGACGAGGCCGCCGACGGCCGCGCCGCCGCTGCCGATATCGACAGCGCCCATGGCATAGACGCGATCGATGGTGCCGAAATTGTTGAAGCCCACCGCGCCGCCCGCGGCATTTGTGTCGCGTGCGTTGATGACCACTGTCGAGAAGCTGTCGGAGAGTGCGCCATCGTTCTCGCCGATCAGACCGCCTGAGGTGGACCCGTATTGCGTGGTGAACAGCTGACCAGTCGAATAACTCTGGGCCACCGTGCCGGCATTGAACCCGGCGATCCCGCCAAGGGTCCTAAACCCCCGGACCGTCACATTGGTGACGCCGACATTCTGGACCAGGCCGCCCGCGCCGATATAGCCGAATAGGCCGACATACTGGGCAGCGGACTGCGTCACCGACAGGCTGTCGACGGTGTGGCCGAGCCCGTCGAACGAGCCGGTGAAGCCGTTGCCGCCGTTCTGGATGTTGCTGTTGCCGTCGGTGCCCAGCGATATGAAGCCGAGACCGCTATTCCAGCTGGACGTGGAGCTGGCATCGATATTCTTGGCCAGCGCGTAGCTGCCGGTGAGCCCGCTGTTGATCGCCTGCAGGCCGTTGACATCATAGATCAGCGTGTAGCTCTGGCCGTTGACCGACAGCGCCTGCGCACCGGGCGTGCCGGTGAAGGTCGCCGATGCGCCCAAGGCATAGGAGATCGTGCCGCCGGTGCCGCCATTGTTGGTGATGAGCGCCAGTCCGCCGACGCCGCCGATCGTGGCGTTCGCATTGAAGACGATCGAATGAGAGGCGCTGAGCGTCAGCGTGTTGGTGTTCCAGGCGATCGGCGCGGCAATGGTGATGTCGCCGGCCTGGGAACCGCCGCTGCCGGTCGAGATGGTGACGTTTGCCGTTGCAAGAAGGTTCTGCAGCGTGGTGACGTTGATGACGCTGTCATTGGTGTTGGCGGACATGCTGCCGCCGGTGTTGCCGGCAGCGTTCGATATAGTGACGTTGTAGGGATCGAGCAAAAGGTCGCCGGTGTCGCCGAACCGTGCCCGCAGGTCGACCTCACCGGTGAAGTCGAGGCGCTGTTTGCCGGACACTTCCGCGAAGCCACCATTGCCGCCGTCATCGCCGCCGCGTGCGGAAATCTTGCCGGCGAATTTTGTTTGCGCGTCGGACCAGACGATGACCGTGCCGCCAGTGCCGTTGCCGGTCGCATCGGCACTGATTGTCGTCTTCGCATCGATCTCGGTTGCGACCGCGCGTTGCAAGGTGCCCTTGCCCTGCTTGTCACCGCCGATCCTGACCGTGCCGCCGCCATCCTTGCCCGAGGCATCGACCTTGGCCGCCCTGAGCTTCAGTTTGCGGCCGGTGACCGTGACCTTGCCGCCCTTGCCGCCGGTCTGGGCCGAAGCGTCGAGCATGCCGGTGATTTCGACCGAGCCTTCATCGCCGCCGAGCACGATGGCACCGGATTGGCCAGACACCGTGCGTGCCTCGATGACACCGGACATGTTGACGGCTTGGCGTGCGGCATCGCGCACCGCAGCCGCCTTGAGTTCGACCAGCCCGCCATCGGCACTGATCAAGCCGGAATTGCTGACCAGCGCATTGCTGCCGTCAGCCTTGCTCGGCACGGAAACCTGCAGGAAGCCGTCGCCGGACAAATCAAGTGTTGCCTTCTCACCCGATCCGAGCCCGACCTTGCCAAGCGGCACGGTGATCGAGCCGGCATTGTCGACGCTGCCGCCGATCAATGCGGCATAGCCGCCACGCCCGATGCTGACCGCACCCTGGTTGGAGACGGCGGCTGAAGCTCCCTTGCCCTCGAATTCCAGCTTTCCGGCCCCAAAATCCTCGTCGCTGATGCCCAGCGAGGACGCGACGAAGCCGGCGGCACTAACCTTGCCGGTCTTGGAGATGGCAATGCCGTTGGGATTGACCAGGAACACCTGGCCATTGGCATTGAGCTGGCCTGCAATGGTCGATTTGGTACCGCCGGTGACGCGGTTCAGCATCGTTGCCGAGGATGATGGCTGGTCGATAGTGACTGTCGCGCCGGCACCGATCGAAAAACTCTGCCAGTTGACGATCGCCGAACTGGTCGACTGCCTGATGTTCAGTTGCGACGACGATGGGTTGGCGATGGTGACGCCGCCGGATGCTACGCTGCCGCCGGTCGGCAGTTCCTGTGCCCGCGCCGACGTGAAGCCGACAAGCGCCGTCGACGTCAAAAGCAGCGCCATCAACGGCGCGCCGGTGCGGTTCAGGTGCCGCCGTGGGAGGTGGGCTTTGCGCTGCATGGTCATCTCTCTAGAATTGGACGGCGCCGCTGAGCGAAAAGCGATCGCTTGTCGGCAACTGGTCGTCACGATGCTGGCGGCCCCATTCCAGCGTCAGGCTGGCGTTGGTCGCGTCGCCCGCCAGCGCGGTGCCGACCTTCAGGCCAAGCCCGTATGACGCGCCGACGATGTTGGCCGTCTCGAGCGCGGTCGGCATTTCGAGATGCACCTGGCCGACAGCGCCGAACACGTAGGGCGACACCGAAACGATGCCGCCAGTGAACGGCACGTACCAGGGTGAGGACAGCTCGCCGCGCAGCACATAGCCGGAATCGCCCTGCAGCGCGCCGGCGTCGAAGCTCGACAGGCCGCTCGCCCCGACCAGCCCGATCTGTTCCGACTGCAGCAGCGGCTTGCCGAACGAGGTCTGCGCGCGGGCGTAGAGGTCGAGGCCGAGATGGGTAGCCAGCGGCTGGCTGTAACTGGCGGAGACCTCCAGCTTCTGGAACGCCGCGTCGGCCCCCTGGCGCGACAGCGGCAAAAGCGGCGTGGCATCGGCGGCCGAGCGCGCGCCGAGCCCGTCGATGCCGAACGACGCAACGACATTGCCGATGAAGACACCGCCAAGCGGTGTGAACCAGGTGCCGTCGAGACCGAGCCGGGCAATGCGCAGCCGGTCCTCGGCGATCGGCAGCGAAATCGGCGTCACCGCGTCGAGCGTGTCGTTCTGCACGTCGAAGGACAGTTCGGTGCTGATCGTAAGCGCACGGCTGCGGATCCAGGGATATCGAAGCCGCGCCGAATAACGCTCGAAGGCGCTGCCGAAGCCGAGCGTGCCGGGCTCGGCTGTCGGATTGGCCTGCGTGCGGCTGGCTTCCAGGTTGAGCGTCAGCCCGTCATAGCCGATCGGCACGACGATGCCGGCGGCATAATTGCGATTGCGTGGGCCATCCGTGAACAGGCCGCTCTCGCCGCCATCGGGGTAGCCGCCTGCCCTGACATAGACGAGTTCGCCGAGGCCGAGCAATGAGTTGAAATCGACGCCGATGCCCGTAGACCAGCGCTGCAACGACGGCGATAACGAGTTGTCCACGGTCGCCTGGCCGCCGATCGGGCGATATTTGCCGTCGATGACAAGCACGCTGGCGCCTTTGGCTGTCCCGGCCTGCAAGGTCGAGCGCAGCCGGGCGCCGGGCGTATCACCAGCCAGCAGCAGCTTGCGTTCGATCGCCGACAGCTTGATGCTCTTTTGTCCAACGAGCGGCGCCAGCGTTGCCTCGACCCGCCCGCGTATGCGCTCGGGCAGATTGCTGGTGTCGATCCGTTCGAGAAAGCCGTCGACGACGACCAGCCGGAGCCCTGCGCCGTAGTTGAGCTTCTGCGCCGGCAGCACCACCCGCACCAGCGCATAGCCGGCCCGTCCATATTCGGTTTCGAGTTTTCGCGCCGCGGCAAAGATTTCCGCCGCCGTCACCGTGCGGTGCGCAAGGCCGGCAACGATCTTGCGTGTTGCGTCAGCCATGTCGGGCAAGCCGCCTTCGACCCTGACATCCCCGAGCTTGACCCTGAGCTTCCCGGCGCCCGCCGGCGCCTCGAGGCCCTCACCTTCGGGAATGGAAACACCTGCCGTGTTGACTGCCGGCGGCGGCCGAAAGCTGGGCGGCGTGATCTGGCTGGCTGTCTGCGCAAACGCGCCGGCTTGAAGCCACAGGCACGCCGAGACGGCAAACAGGATCAACCATCCCTTACGGGCTGCCAGCCCGCCGAAAACTGGGTGACAGTCCTTATCCCTGCCAATCGCGATCTTGCTTGTATACTTCACTCAATCACTCGCCCTTCGAGGTAGAACTCGGAAAAGCTTCGCCACCGCGCGAGATTTCATCGCTCGTTAATTAGCTTCTGCTTTCGAAATCACTTCCGGGAAGGCGTGCCCCCGCCGCTCGGATGTCGCGGAAACTATGCCGGGCTCTGGTGAACGTCAATTCAACGGGCGGCCCTCCGGCTGACTATTATTGGGAGGGGTTTTCCAAGCCATAGCAATCGGTTAGCGGATCCCATGAACCGATCGTGGCCGGCCCCATGTTCGGGTTGGGCTTGCTCTTCGCATTTGGTGCCTCTGGACACAGCTATCGAAGGCTGGAAAATGTAGACGCGACTCCGCTGTTGGAGTTAACTCGGAACATGAGGAGGATGGCGCTGAATCTGGAAGACATTGCCGGCCATCCGGCCCTGCATCGCTGTGTCCAGGCACAGTCGTTGGCGCTGATCAACATCTATGAAACGAGCCCGCGACTGGCTTCCATTTTCGCCACGCAGCAGCGTTGGCTGATGGGTCATGTCGGCCTTGCCATGCATTTCAGGCGCGATCCGCACGACCGCCGCAAGGAGCTGACGGTATCGCGTTTCATCGAGTTCGTACACCAGCACGCGGTGGCCAGCCGCAACACGGCGGACGCTTTCATCAAGGAGATGCTGCACTATCATGTCGCCGAGTATGTTTCGGGTGGCGACGGGCGCACGCACCCTTTGCAGCCAACGGCGGCAACCGTGCAGACTTTCACCGGCTGGGTTCTTGCCCATCTGCAGACGCTGGATCATCTCGACGGTGGCAACCGGCTGGCCAGGTTCCTGGAGCGGCCCGACATGGTTGTCAGGCTGCAGCCTCTGGTGGCGGACGGCCTGCTTGCCTCCAAGCCGGTGCGCGAGCCCAACCAGACTTTTTCCCTGTTCATCTGGCTCAACAATGGCGGCATCGTCATGGACTGGCTGATGTCGGGCATCGACCCCGATCATGCCGGCCTGGACCGGATTCCGACCAGCGTGGTTTCGATCGGAGATTTCGCCAGATGGCTCAAGCTGTCGCGGACCCACCTCGCCCGCAAGCTGCGCGCTGCCGAGGAACTCGGCAGCATCGGCTGGCTCGGCCAGCGCGGCCATTCGGTGATGTGGTTATCGAACACTTTCTACCAGGAGTACATGACCGTCCAGGCCGCCAAGCTGGCCATTGTCGATGCGGCCTTCGACGCCTGTTTTCCAGCTCCGGAAGACCGCTGAAGGATCGGCGCGATCGATATCTGCCCGGGCCGTGAACATTGTCTACTGGCGATCATAACCTGTTATAGAGCGGGCGCGTCTGGACACGGGCCTTGAAGGCTGAAAATGTGATCTGCGTCTTCGCGTTGGGGGGCTTGACGCACGGGGGGAGAATGGCGCTGACCTTGGACCATATTGCCGGTCACCCGGCATTGCATCGCTGTGTCCGTGCCCAGGCGCAGGCGCTTATCCAGACCTACGAGACGAACCCGAGGCTTGCCTCGATATTTGCCACCCAGCAGCGTTGGCTGATGGCGCATATCGGCCTTGCCCTGCATTTCAGACGGGAGCCCGATGACTACCGCAAGCAGTTGACGGCGGCGCGTTTCATCGACGTCATCCGGGAGAATTCCGTCGCCAGCCGCAACACCGCCGACGCCTTCCTCAAGGAGATGCTGCACTACAATTTCATCGAGCACCTCTCGGCAGCTCAGGATGGCCGCATCCGCCCCATACAGCCTACAGTGAACACGCTGGACACGCTCGCCGGCTGGATGATGGCTCATCTGCACACACTGGACAGTCTCGACGGCGCGAACCGTCTGGCAACGTTTCTGGAGCGGCCCTATGCGCTCGCCAGGGTGCAACCGCTGGTGGCTGACGGCCTGATCTCCTCCAGTCCCGTGCGCGAGCCCAAGCAGACCTTTTCGCTGTTCACCTGGCTTAACAATGGCGGCGTCGTCATGGACTGGCTGATATCGGGCGTCGATCCCGACCATGCCGGCCTCGCTGCAATACCGACTGGCGTCGTCTCGATCGGCGATTTCGCCAAATGGCTCAAGCTGTCGCGAACCCACCTGGCACGCAAACTGCGGGATGCCGAAGACCTCGGCAGCGTTGGCTGGCTTGGCCAGCGCGGCAATTCGGTGATGTGGGTGTCGGGCGATTTCTACCGGGAGTACATGACCGCCCAGGCCGTCAAGCTGGCTATCATCGATGCCGCGTTCGTCAAGGCCTTTGACTCGCCAGCAGGCAGCTGACCGGTGGGCATCCCCCGTGCGGGATGCCCAAGCCGGCGAGCCCTTCAGTCGATGTCGAACGACACGCCCTGGGCGAGCGGCAGCGCCTTGGAATAGTTCACCGTGTTGGTGGCGCGCCGCATATAGGCCTTCCATGCGTCGGAGCCGCTCTCGCGGCCGCCCCCGGTTTCCTTTTCGCCGCCAAAGGCACCGCCGATCTCGGCGCCCGAGGTGCCGATGTTGACATTGGCAATGCCGCAATCCGATCCGTCGACACCCAGGAAACGCTCGGATTCCTGCAGGTCTCGGGTGAAGATGGACGACGACAGGCCGGCGCCCACCGCATTGTGCTCGTGGAGCACGGCGTCGAAATCCGAATATTTCATCACATAGAGGATCGGCGCGAAGGTCTCTTCCGTCACCGGGGATACCTGGCTTGGCATTTCGACCAGCGCCGGGTGCACGTAGTAGGCATCGGGGTGGCCGTTCTCGACCCGCGTGCCGCCGGTCACCTTGCCGTCATGGGCGGCGGCTTCCTTCAGCGCCTTCTGCATGGCATCGAAGGCCGCCTTGTCGATCAGCGGCCCGACCAGCGAGGAGGTCTCCAGCGGATTGCCGACAGACACACTCTCGTAGGCCTTTTTGAGGCGCGGAACCAAGGCGTCGTAGACGCTGTCATGCACGAACAGGCGCCGCAGCGTCGTGCAGCGCTGGCCGGCCGTGCCCATCGCTCCAAAGGCAATCGCGCGCAGCGCCATGTCGAGATCGGCGGTCGGGCAGACGATGCCTGCATTGTTGCCGCCGAGTTCCAGCACCGCGCGCGCAAAGCGCTTGGCCAGCCGCGGACCGACGTCGCGGCCCATGCGGGTCGAGCCGGTCGCCGAAACCAGCGGCACTTTAGGGTGATCGACCAGTATCTCGCCGACGGCGCGATCGCCGATCAGCACCGGCGCCAGGCCATCAGGTGCGTCCGCGCCGAAGCGCTTGACCGCACGTTTGAAGATGGCTTCGCAAGCAAGTGCGGTCAGCGGCGTCTTTTCCGACGGCTTCCACACCACAGCGTCGCCGCAGACCAGCGCCAGGGCGGCATTCCACGACCACACAGCCACCGGGAAATTGAAGGCGGAAATGACGCCGACGACGCCGAGCGGATGCCAGGTTTCCATCATTCGATGGCCTGGGCGCTCGGTGGCGATGGTCAGGCCGTACAATTGCCGGGAGAGGCCTACGGCGAAATCACAGATGTCGATCATCTCCTGCACTTCGCCGAGCCCCTCGGACGGGATCTTGCCGACCTCGATCGAGACCAGCCGGCCAAGCTCGGCCTTGTGCGTACGCAGCTCCTCGCCGAGCAGCCGCACCAGTTCGCCACGCCGCGGGCCTGGCACCATGCGCCAGGCCTGGAAGGCCTTGTGCGCGGCATCGATCACCTTGGCCGCGTCAGCCGGTGAGATCGTCTTCAGCGCCGCGATCTGCTCGCCCGTCACCGGGCTGCGCACGATCAGGTCGCCGCCGACCAGCGTCTCCTTGGCCACACCCAGTTTCGCCAGCAGTTCGGTCGTTTCCTTGCCTATCGTCATTCTTGTCCCTTTCAGATCCAGTCGCTCATAATGCATGTCGCCCAAAAGTGCCCAGCGGTTTTGGGACAACGACATGCACAAAAGGCACGCCGGTCAAAGCCTGGCGCCATGCTGCCCGCGTGCACAAAGGCACCTCAGGCACGATCATCGCGTGGCATTACTCGGTTCAAGGGAAAATCACCACCCCGGCATGGTCTAAGCCCAAACTGCACGATTGAGCCAGATGGCGCTCAGTTTGCCTTCTTGGCCGCTGGGCGTACCGCACCGTCCTTGATCAGCCGGTCGATATGCATGCGGATATGGGCAGCTTCCGCCGCCGTGTTCGCAAGCGCTATGGCGCGGTCGAAGGCGACGCGCGCCTCGTCGCCCCGGTCGAGCTGCATCAAAAGGCCGCCCTTGAGACCGAAAAAATGGAAATAGCCGGAAAGCCGTTCTTCCAGCGGCTCGATCATGGCGAGCGCCTCTGCCGGTCCACGCACCTTCGAGACCGCGACGGCCCGGTTGAGCGTGACCACCGGCGACGGCTGCATCTGCTCGAGCAAGCGATAGAGCAGATCGATCTCGTTCCAGTCGGTGTCCTCGGCCTTTTCGGCCCGCGCATGCAGCGCGGCAATCGCCGCTTGCACCTGGTAGGGGCCGGGCTTGCGATGGCGCAGCGCCTTGTCGACCAGCGCCAGCCCCTCATCGATCATCTTGCGGCTCCACAGGCTGCGATCCTGGTCTTCGAGCAGCACGATCTCGCCGCTCTCGTCGAAACGGGCCGGTGCGCGCGCATGCTGCAGAAGCAACAGCGCCGTCAGCCCCATGATCTCCGGCTCGGTCTGGAACAGCCGCAGCAACAGCCGTGCCAGCCGGATTGCCTCCTCGCACAGCGGTGCGCGGGCCGGCGCCTCGCCGCTGTTGGTCGAATAGCCCTCGTTGAAGACCAAGTAGACCATGGCGGCGACGGCGGCGAGCCGTTCCGACCGCTCGACCGCGCCCGGCGTCTCGAACGGCACGCCGGCGTCCGCAATGCGCGCCTTGGCGCGAGTGATGCGCTGCTCCATGGCACTTTCGCCAACCAGGAAGGCGCGCGCGATCTGCTTGACCGTAAGACCGGAGACGATGCGCAGCGCCACCGCGATCTGCTGCGTTGCCGGCAGATCAGGATGGCAGCAGATGAACAGCAGCCGCAATATGTCGTCGCGGTAGTGCGCCCCGTCCAGCCGCTCGGCGATATCGCTCTCGGCGTCTTCCAGATCGGAAACCTGGTCTTCCTCCGGCATCGGCGCCTGCTTGGCGCGCTTGCGCACCGCATCGATGCCGCTGTTGCGACCGACGAAGATCAACCAGGCCGCCGGGTCGCGCGGCGGCCCGTTCTGCGGCCAGTTCTTCAGCGCCCTGAGGCACGCGTCCTGGAAAGCTTCCTCCGCCGTATCGAGATCGCGGAAATAACGCAGCAGCGCACCCATGGCCTGCGGGCGGGCGGCGCTGATCGCGGAGCTTATCCAGGCCATTTCGGTCATGCGGAAACCCTTGTTGGGTTAAAGACCGAAACCGGCCGGATTTCATACGACCCACCGCTCGGGTTGACCTCGGAAAGCTCGCGGGCGAACTCCACCGCCTCGTCGAGATCAGCGCATTCGAGCGTGTAGAAGCCGAGAAACTGTTCCTTGGTCTCGGCGAACGGCCCATCGATGACGACCGATTCACCCTTGACCTTTCTCAGGGTCGTCGCGGCGGTCGTCGGCAGAAGCCGTGCCACCGGGCCAAGCCGGCCGGCCTTGGCATATTTTTCCTGAACGCCGAGGATATTGGCCATGACCTCGTCGTCCTGTGCCTTGCTCCAGGAGCAGACGACATCTTCGGAAGCATAGCAGAGGATTGCGTAGAGCATGGCTGGTCCTTTTCTCTGTCAAAGGACGAAACAGTAAGACCGATCCCGACACCACGTCGATAAAAAAATCCAGATGTGGCGGATTTGGCCACGGCCGGCCGCGCTGGTCAGCTTTCTCGCGGTTTCAGCCATCGCAGCACGAGAGCTTCCTCGTCATCGAGACCATCGATTGAGCGTTTGCGTTTGTTGGCTTGCGCCATTTCATTCAGCAACCGCCCCTCGGACCACGCTTCGAAGACCCGCGGGTGGATATAGCATTTGCGGCAGACGGCACGCGTATTGCCCAGCCGCTCGGCAACCTTGTCGATAACGCTGTTCATCGCCCTGTTTCGCTGCGCCCGGCTTTGCGGCAGTTCCGTTTGGGCAAACAGCGACGCGGCGTGAATGGTGCCGCCCCAGGTGCGGAAATGCTTCGAACTGAAGGCGTCACCGACCGCCTCACGGATATAGCGGTTGACGTCCTCGGAGCGGACCGGCCGCCTGTTGCCGTCCTCATCGAGATACTGGAACAGCTTCTGGCCTGGCAGGTCCTGTGCGCCGCGCACAATCCTGGCGATGCGGCGGTCGACCAGCTTCAGCTTCCACTCCTTGCCCGACTTGCCCTTGAAGGCAAAGCGCAGGCTTGAACCGACAATATCCACATGCCGGTCGCGCAACGTGGTCAACCCGAAACTCTTGTTGTCACGGGCGTAGGCGGCATTGCCGACGCGGATCATCGTGTTGTCGAGCAGCCAGACGACCGCGGCGACGACACGCTCGAACGGCAGGCCACGACGGCGCAGATCGCTGTCGATCCTGTGCCGCAGGTCCGGCAGGCTCTCGGCGAAAGCAACCAGGCTCGAATATTTGGCACCATCGCGCTCTTCGGCCCATTGCGGATGATAGCGGTATTGCTTGCGTCCGCGCTGGTCCCTGCCGGTTGCCTGGATATGGCCGTCCGCGTCCGGCGAAATCCACACATCCCTCCAGGCCGGCGGAATGACGATCGCCTCGATGCGGGCCCTGGTAGTGTCCGAAACTGTCCCTCCGTCCGGTCCCTGGTAGGAAAACCCCTTGCCTGTTTTCAGCCGCCGGATACCGGGCTCAGCATCACTGACATAGCTAAGCGACGCATGGTCGGCCGAGCTTTGTGCCCCGTTTTTGGGCGCGCCATCTGGCGACACAGCATCCTGGCCAGCCGGTCGGCTGGGAGACAATCCGGATTTTTGCAACATGTCGGCTCCACGCGAATTCCGTAGATAAGCCACTGGCCGACCGCTGGTTCCACGCGCCGTCCGAAAAGCGTCTCGCGCCGATATCGTGTTGGCTGGCGCCTACAGAGCGCCTTCCAGCTTGATCGGCGGCGCGGACAAACGCCGCCGCGCCGCGAGCTTGAACCTGTAGCGCAGGCAGCGCCAAGCTTCTGAGCGCCGCTTTGGCGCGGCCGCGGCTACCGCCAGGAAGCGCGCCGCGGTGCCCAGATCGCCGCGCGCATAGTGGACCCGGGCGATCTTGAGGGCGACAAGGCCTTCCCTGGCCTTGAGGGCCGACAACGGGATGTTGCAGTCGGTGAGTGTGCGCAGTTCCCGGCGCCAGTCCAGGAAGCGCCGCACCGGGTTGATGGCAAAGCGGTCATCGGAACGTACCGGCGAAACCTCGTAGACCATGACAGGTTGCGAAACCATGGCGAGCGATGCCTTGCTCATCAGCCGTGCCCAGAACAGCGTGTCCTCGTCATAGGCCATTCCGATCGGGAACCGCGTCTCGCCGATCAGGGTCCGCGATGCCAGAACGCTGCCCACGGCGACCGAACGTATGTCGCCTTTGACATAGGCCGAAGCATTTGCCAGGCACGCAGCCTGGTAGCCGTTCGGCATCTTGATCTGCCGGTCCTGGCCGTTCACCCGTCGCCGGTAGGCACCGACGATCATGTCGGCCTCCGGCTGCTCCCGGGCCTTGCGGAGCAGTGCGCGCAACCCGCCCCGCAGATGCAGGTCGTCGGCATCGATCAGGTAGACCCAGGAATAGACCGCTTCGGCCAGCGCCAAATTGCGGGCACCGCCTGCATCGCGGCATTTGGCCGACAGCACGCGCAGCGGCAACGACAGTTGTGCCGCGGCCTCCCGCGCGATGGTTGCCGTCCCATCGGTCGACGCGTCGTCGACCAGCAAGATCTCGCCGATGATCTCGGCCTCGCTGCGTAGCGACGCCAGCGTTGCAGCGATGGTCGCCGCCGCGTTACAGGCAGGAATGACGACGCTGATTGCTCTCAATTACAAACCCTCGCGCCATGCGCTTGAGGATACAACTACCGTCACCCCGAAACGAATACAGACTAGCGGCCGCATCGGTATTTGAGAAGCAGTCTTGTCCATCCCGAATTGCGGCGCAAATACCGCTGCGTGTACGACCTGCTTCAGGCTCTTTCGAGCACGACGGGAATGACGTCGACAGCTTGCTCGCTAACCTGTCCCCCCGTGGTCTTGAGCACGCCGACGATCGGCGCCACGTCCGAATAGTCGCGGCCGTGGCCGACGGTGATATGGTCGTTGCTGGCCCGCATGCCGTTGGTCGGGTCGAATTCCTGCCAGCCTGCATCGCGCCCGCACCAGACCTTGACCCAGGCATGCATGGCATCGGCGCCTTCCAGCCGGGGCTTGCCCTTCGGCGGGATGGTGCGCAAGAATCCGCTGACATAGCCGGCCGGAATACCGAGCCCGCGCAGGCCGGCGATCATGATGTGCGAAAAGTCCTGGCAAACGCCGCGCTTCAACTTGAAGGCATCACTGGCCCGGGTCCGCACCGTTGTCGCTTCGCCGTCATAGGTGAAATCGCGATGGATGCGATTGCACAGGCTCATGACCGTGCCGGCGGCAGAGCCGGCGATGCTGTCGCGTGCGTAAGCGGTGATCGCATCGTCGATGCCGGCATGGGTGCTGGCCGTCAGGAAATGGTGCGGTGCATCAGGTGCCAGAGACCGCACCGCGGCGAGCTCCTGCCTCAGCCGGGCGATATCGGGCGACACGTCGAGCCCAGGCTCGGGCCGAGACACCGACACGCGGGCGCTCATCCTGATGTCGAGCGCGTCATGCGCGTCGCGAAAGGCGATCGAGGTGACGTTATTGCCGAAGAAATCGGAAAAGTCGGAACGCTCGTTGGGTGCCGGCGCAAAGGACAGGGATGCGGCGATGACACGCTGCACGCCCGGTATCGTCGACGGCAGTACGCGCACCTGATGACGACCGCCGCCGGCCGCCGCAGCGTAATCGTAATGCAGATGAAGCCTGATGTCGTAGAGCATGCTTTATCCGAAATAGGCTTTGGCGAGGCTGTTGTAGAGGCCGCCGATTTCATAGGCGAGGTCGTCCAGCGCCTTTGCCGTCATGTCCGAAGGCTCCTTGATGGCAATCTGGGTGTTGAGCTGCAGGATTTCCTTCGCCGCCGGCGACATTTGCCCCTCCCCGCCGAGCGACGGCAACAGGCCGATTTCGGCCTTCAGCCTTTCAAGTTGGAACAGGATGGAGCGCGGGTTAAGCGGATCGAGCGCCAGCAGGTCGATCACCGTGCGCCGACCGGCCTGCACCGGATATTGGCGGCGATGGGTCATCACGCTGTCGCCGATTTCCAGCATCATGTCGAGCGCGCCGTCCGGCGCCTTGGCGCTGGTCAGCCGCGACAGCGTGCGGGAGATCTGGATACCGCGCTCCAGCCGGCGGCCAATCTCGAGGAAGCGCCAACCGGCGAAGCGGTACATGTTCTCGTGCAGCAGGCCGGAAAAGCCGGCGAGCTTACGCAGGATGACTGTCATCGCCCGGGTCGCGTCGTCGCCGGGCGCGACCGTCGTTGCGAACTGATGGATGGTTTTCGACAGGTCCTTCAGCGCCAGCCAGCCATCGGGCGAGAAGCGGTCGCGGATCTGCCCGGCACTGTAGACCGCGCTATCCAGCGTGCCGATCAGCCCTGACGGGATCGCTGTCTCCACATCGATGCCGAAAGGTTCGAGATAATCCCTGATGTCGGCGAGCAGCGGCATATCCGGGTCGGAGGTTTCGGCCAGCCGCACATGGTAGGCGCGCAGGATGCGCACCGTGTCTTCCGAGCGCTCGATATAGCGGCCGAGCCAGGTCAGGTTCTCCGCCGCGCGACTGGGCAGGCTGCCGGGCCTGGTGCGGCTGAAACTGTCGCCTTCTTGCGGCAGCAGCGTCTCGCGCTCCACCGGTTTGTCGCTGACAACCCAGACATCCGCCGCCTGGCCGCCACGCTGCATGGCGATCGCCGTCGGGTCGAGCGACAGGCCGATACGGGCAAAACCGCCCGGCATCACCGTCCAGCCCTCCGGCGTTCGCGCCAGGTAGACGCGCAGGCTCGCTGGCCGCGGCTCCAGCCAGCCGCCGACATAGACGGGCGTCGTCGAAAGCGTCACCGCTTCCTGGCCGACGAAATCGCCGCCATCACGTTCAATGCGCGCCACCAGTTCCGCCCGCTCCCCGGCCGACAGAGCCGAGCCTAGCTTCGTTGAATCGTCGTCCTCGAAGGCAAGCCTCGTCGACAGCGCCGGCCCGATCACCATGCGATCGATATTGGCCAGCACATGCGCGCGCTCGGTAGCTTGCCCGCACCACCATGTCGCGACACTTGGCAGCAGCAATTCCTCGCCACGCAAGGCCCGTGAAATCTTGGGCAGGAAGGCAAGCAGCGCGCGCGTCTCCATCAGGCCGGAGCCCAGCGCATTGACGGTAGCAACCGCGCCCTGGCGGATCGCCTCGACCAGGCCCGGCGTTCCGATCTGCGAATCCGGGCGCAGTTCGAGCGGGTCGGCGAAAGCGGCGTCGAGCCGCCGCCACAACACGCTGATCGGCATCAGGCCGGAAACCGTGCGCACCATCAGCCGGCTGCCGGAGACGGTCAAATCCTCGCCTTCGAGCAGCATGATGCCGAGGTAGCGGGCGATGTAGGCGTGTTCGTAATAGGTTTCGTTGAGCGGCCCCGGCGTCAGGATGGCGACGCGGCCGTCGGTCTCCTTGGCCATGCCGATCAACGCATCGCGAAAACGGCGGAAAAAGCCGGCAAGGCGGTGCACATGCATCTCGCCATAGATGTCGGACAGCGCGCGTGTGGTGGCGACGCGGTTTTCCAGTGCGAAACCGGCGCCGGACGGCGCCTGCGTGCGATCGCCCAGCACCCACCACTGGCCGTCAGGTCCACGGCCGAGCTCGAAGGCGCAGAAATGCAGGAAGTGGCCGCCGGCCGGCCTGGTGCCGACGACAGGCCGCAAATATTCGGGGCTGGCGGCGATCAATCCCGCCGGCAGGATACCTTTCTCGACCAGCCGGTTCGGCCCGTAGATATCGGCGATGGTTTCCTCGAACAGTTCGGCGCGCTGCACGAGGCCGGCGCTGATCGCCGCCCACTCGCTCTCCTCGATGAGAACCGGGACATGCGCCAGCGGCCATTCGCGCTCATTGGCACCGGCCTTGTCATAGACGCGGTAATAAACGCCGGCATCGCGCAGATACTGGTCGGCGCGGGCAAAGCGCTGGCCGAGCTTTTCAGCGCCAAGTTCCTCGAGCGCCTCGACAAAATGCTTCCAGGCCGGGCGAGGATTGCCTGACGCATCGACCATCTCGTCGACGACGCCGTCGATCGGCTGGTAGTGCTCCAGCAGGCTGTGGGTCCGCGGCTTGCCGTGTCCTCTCTTGTGATTCCCCTTTGCCATCGCTGATCAGAGTCTTGCCGGCCGCCGAAGGTCAAGGGTCATCGGGAAATCTTCCGCCGGTTGTTCTTCACGGATCACATAGGCGGATGGCGTATGGCCGCGCGGTTCGAAGCGGGCGAGCCGCCGAGCTTCCGCCTCGTTGCCATTGACCGGAAAGGTGTCGTAATTGCGCCCGCCGGGATGGGCGACATGATAGACGCAGCCGCCGACCGCACGTCCCGACCAGCGGTCATAGATGTCGAAGACCAGTGGCGTGTTGACCGGCAGCGCCGGATGCAGGCCCGATGCCGGCTGCCAGGCCTTGAAGCGGACACCCGCCACCGCCACTTCGCGATTGTCAGTGACCTTCATCGGCACGATGCGGCCGTTGCAGACGACTGCGTGGCGCTCCGGGTTCAGCCCTTCGGTCTTGACCTGCAGCCGTTCGACCGAGGAATCGACGAAGCGCACGGTGCCGCCGATCGCGCCTTGCTCGCCCATCACATGCCACGGCTCCAGCGCCTGGCGCAGCTCCAGCTTGATGCCGGCATGCTGAACCTCGCCGCAGAACGGGAAGCGGAATTCGAGCTGGGCGTCGAACCATTCGGGCCTGAATTCGAAGCCGTTGAGCTTGAGGTCGTCGAGCACGTCGAGGAAATCGGCCCAGACATGATGCGGCAGCATGAAGCGGTCGTGCAGCGATGTGCCCCAGCGCACGAAACGGCCGTCGAGCGGGCTTTTCCACGCGCGGGCAATGATCGCCCTGACAAGCAGTTGCTGCGCGAGGCTCATGCGTGCATTGGGCGGCATCTCGAAGCCGCGGAATTCGACCAGCCCCAGCCGACCGGTCGGTCCGTCCGGCGAAAACAGCTTGTCGATGCAGATTTCCGAACGATGCGTATTGCCGGTGACGTCGGTCAACAAATTGCGGAACAGCCGGTCGACCAGCCATGGCAAGGGTGCGTTGCCCTGGTCCGGATGCGGCACCTGCGCCATCGCGATCTCAAGCTCGTAGAGCGAGTCGTGACGGGCTTCGTCGAAGCGTGGCGCCTGGCTGGTCGGCCCGATGAACAGGCCGGAGAACAGATAGGACAGCGACGGATGGCGCTGCCATTGCAGCACCAGGCTCTTCAACAGGTCCGGCCTTCGCAGGAACGGGCTGTCATTGGGTGTCGCACCGCCGACCACGACATGGTTGCCGCCGCCGGTGCCGGTGTGGCGCCCATCGATCATGAACTTGTCGGCGCCAAGCCGTGTCTGCCGCGCTTCCTCATAGATCGCCGTCGTCGTCGCCACGCAATCCTGCCAGTTGGAAGCAGGATGGATGTTGACCTCGATGACGCCGGGATCAGGCGCAACGCGGATGACGTTGAGGCGCGGATCGTGAGGCGGGCCGTAGCCCTCGATATGCACGGGAAGGCCGATCGCCTTTGCCGCGTTCTCGGCCGCCGCGACCAGTTCGAGATAGTCTTCCAGCGCCTCGACAGGCGGCATGAACACGCACAGCCGCCCGTCGCGCGGTTCGACCGAAAGCGCGGTGCGCACAGCGCCGCCGATCTCGGTGATCTCCTGCTCGACCCGTTCCTGCTGGCCGCTCGCAGCGGTGAACGATGCCGCTTGCTGGCGGCGCGCCATCTCGTCGGCGCCTTCCAGTTCGGCTGGAGCCGGTCCGGCCAGTATGGCTTCACGCGCGGGCAGCGGGCCGCGCGGCAGTGACGGATCGACCGGTACGATATAGGGGAATTGCTCGGGCGGCACATAGGGCAACGTGCCGAGCGGCAGCCGGTAGCCGACCGGTGAATCGCCTGGCACCAGGAACAGCCGGCCGCGCCGCGTCTTCCATTTTTCCGAGCGCCAGCGCGGATCCGATGCCTGGCTGTTCCAGCGCTGGACGGGCAGCACATAGCCGGACGGTTTGGTCAGCCCGCGTTCGAACACTTTCGCCATGCGGCTGCGTTCTTCCGGATCCTCCAGCCTGGAGTTGGACGGATCGACATTGTCGGGCAGCTTGCCTTCCTTGAGCAGCCATTCGGCCGGATCCTCATAGGCTTCGCTGACCATGGCCTTGTCGATGCCGAGTTCGCCGGCAATCGCGGTGAGCAGGCTTTCGGCCTGCTTCGGGCCGATATCGGCCTCGCTCTTTTCGCGTGCGATCAGCGACGGATCGCTCCACACCGGCTGACCGTCGGCACGCCAGTAGAGCGAAAAGGTCCAGCGCGGCAGGCTTTCGCCCGGATACCATTTGCCCTGGCCGTAATGGAGAAAGCCGCCGGGCGCGAAGCGCTCGCGCAGTTTACGGATCAGTTCGTCCGCCTTTTCACGCTTGGTGGGACCGACGGCGGCGGTGTTCCACTCGGCCGACTCGAAATCGTCGATCGACACGAAAGTCGGCTCGCCGCCCATCGTCAGCCGCACGTCGCCGGCAGCAAGCGCTGCATCGACCTTGTTGCCCAACGCGTCGAGCGCCTGCCAGCTTTCGTCCGAAAACGGCTTGGTGATGCGCGGATGCTCGGCGATGCGGTCGACCCGCATCTCGAAGCCGAATTCGACATTGGCGAAGCTCGCCATGCCGGAAATCGGGGCCGCGTTGCGGAAATGCGGCGTGGCGGCCAGCGGCACATGGCTCTCGCCGGTGAGCAGGCCCGAGGTCGGATCGAAGCCTATCCAGCCGGCGCCGGGAAGATAGACCTCGCACCACGCATGCAGATCGGTGAAGTCTGTCGCCGTTCCCGGCGGACCGTCCAGCGCCACCAGATCGGGCTTCAACTGGACCAGATAGCCGGAAACGAAGCGTGCCGCGATACCGAGATTGCGTAGGATCTGCACCAGCAGCCAGCTCGAATCCCGGCAAGACCCCTTTTTCGCGGCCAAGGTCTCTTCCGGCGAGAACACCCCGGTTTCCATGCGCACGATATAGGCAATCTCGCGCTGCAGCCGCGCATTGAGGTCGACCAGGAAATTGACGGTGTTGGCTGCGCTGCGATCGATGGTCTTCAGCAGCGCCGACAGCAGCGGTCCCGCCGGTTCCGGGGTGCGATAGATGGCGAGATCGTCGCGGATTTCTTCCGGATACTCGAACGGAAACGCCTCGGCCGACGGCTCGACGAAGAAATCGAACGGATTGTAGACCGTCATGTCGGCGACGAGATCGACCTCGATCTTCAGTTCGGTGACCGGCTCGGGAAAGACGAAGCGGGCAAGAAAGTTGCCGTAGGGATCCTGCTGCAGATTGACGAAATGGTTCGCCGGCTCGACCTTGAGCGAATGACTGAGCACCTTGGTGCGGGAATGCGGCGCCGGCTGCAGCCTGATGATCTGGGGCCCGAGAACCACCGGCCGGTCGTATTTGTAATGGGTCAGGTGATAGACGGCTGCCAGAATTGCCATGAAGCCCCGGAATTCAGCGTTTCAACGATTTCGCCGAACCCTGACACATCAGGCCGCCATTCTCCAAGCAGAGATGTTGCGGTGCACCTAATTTAAGCAACGGTTGCCGGCTCAGAAAAACGCCTGTATCCCCGTCTGCGCCCTTCCCAGGATCAGCGCATGCACGTCATGCGTGCCTTCATAGGTGTTGACCGTCTCCAGGTTCTGCGCGTGGCGCATGACGTGGTAGCCGATCTGGATGCCGTTACCGCCATGCATGTCGCGGGCCTGGCGGGCGATGTCGAGCGCCTTGCCGCAATTGTTGCGCTTGACGATCGAGATCATTTCCGGCGCCATCTTGCCTTCATCGAGCAACCGCCCGACGCGCAATGATGCCTGCAGCCCAAGCGCGATCTCGGTCTGCATATCCGCCAGCTTCTTCTGGTAGAGCTGCGTTCCGGCCAGCGGCTTGCCGAACTGCTTGCGGTCGAGCCCGTATTGGCGGGCGCGGTGCCAGCAATCCTCGGCGGCGCCCATCGAGCCCCAGGAAATGCCGAAGCGAGCCCGGTTGAGGCATCCGAACGGTCCGCCAAGGCCCTTTGCGTTGGGCAGCAGCGCGTCCTCGCCGACCTCCACGCCTTCCATCACCACTTCGCCGGTGATCGACGCCCGCAGCGACAGCTTGCCGCCGATCTTCGGCGCCGAAAGCCCCTCCATGCCCTTTTCCAGCACGAAGCCACGGATCTCGTCCTTGCCGTTCTCGCCCTTCAGCTTCGCCCAGACGACGAACACGTCGGCGACCGGCGCGTTGGAAATCCACATCTTCGAACCGGACAGCTTGTAGCCGTTGGCTGTCCTCTCGGCGCGTGTCTTCATGCCGCCCGGATCGGAGCCGGCATCCGGCTCGGTCAGGCCGAAACAGCCGATCCACTCGCCGCTGGCAAGCTTGGGCAGGTACTTCTTGCGCTGCTCGTCCGAGCCATAGGCGTAGATCGGATACATCACCAGAGACGACTGCACTGACATCATCGAGCGATAACCCGAGTCAACACGTTCGACTTCCCGCGCGACCAGCCCATAGGTGACGTAGTTCGCGCCAAGCCCGCCGAATTCCTCGGGGATGTTGATGCCGAGCAGGCCGGCCTCGCCCATTTCGCGGAAGATCGCGGTGTCGAATGTCTCGTTGAGGTAGGCGTCCTCGATTCGCGGCGCCAGTCTGTCGGCGGCGAAGGCGGCCGCACCGTCGCGCACCATGCGCTCGTCTTCCGAAAGCTGGCCCTCGATCAGGAACGGATCTTCCCAGACGAATGCGTTCTTGTCGGCGGCCATCGCGTTTCTCCCAAACAATGCATGTCGCTCAAAATAACGGCATGCATGAAGCAAAATCTTGGCCCGTTCTATCGGCTTGCGCCTCGAAAAAATCAAACGAAATTGATTCACCGATCAATGAGCGTTAGGAATGGATCATGAGTGTCCAGCGCCGCCTTTTGCCCAACATAAGCGCCCTTGCCGCCTTCGAGGCTGTGGCCCGGCTAGGCAGTTTCACCGCTGCCGCCCAGGAGCTCGATCTGACCCAGGGCGCGGTCAGCCGGCAGATCAGGTTGCTGGAAGATCAGTTCGGCCGCCGGCTATTCGAGCGCGACAGCCGCAATGTCAGGCTGTCGACATCGGGCGAAATCTACGCCGAGGCGGTGCGTTCAGCACTTGGCCAGTTGCGTGACGCAGCCCTTGGATTGATGAGCAATCGGCATAGCGGCATCCTGAACCTTGCCATATTGCCGACCTTCGGCACGCGCTGGCTGATGCCGATGATCCCCGATTTCGTCGAAAACAACCCTGACATCACCATCAACTTCGTCACCCGCGTCGGCCGCTTCGACTTCGCCAGGGAGAGGCTGGATGCCGCCATCCACTATGGCCTGCCGGACTGGCCGGAGGCCGACTCGACACTGCTGGTGCGCGAAACGGTGGCGCCGGTGGTATCGCCCGAATTCCTCGCCGGCCGCGCCATCGCCACACCGGCCGATATCGGCCAGTTGCCGCTGCTGCATATGGCGACGCGCCCTGGCGCGTGGACGGAATGGTTCGAGCATCAGGGCCTGAGCGCACCGACGGGGCCCGGCATGCAGTTCGAGCAGTTCGGCACCGCCGCCCAGGCCTGCATGGCGGGGCTCGGTGTGGCGCTGCTACCGCTGATCCTCATTGCAGGCGAATTGCAGCGCGGCCAATTGGTGCCGGCGCCAGGCCAGCCCATGCAAAGCCGCAGCGCCTACTATCTCGTCGTCCCACACGACAAGCGCGGCCATCCGCCGGTCGCCAGTTTTCGCGACTGGCTGCTGAGACATGTCGAGAAGGAGCCGGCCGTTCTGGCGTGGTAACTACTTTCGCTTCAGCGCATCGGCCAGCGCCGCGCCGAACGCACCTTGCTGCGTCGGCCTTTCCGGCTGGCGCTGCGGCGTCGGCGAACGCGGTGCCGGCCTGCCGCCTCCGGTATCGCGCGGCCCACCTTTCGACGCGCCGCCTTCGCCACCATCCTTGCGCATGGAAAGCGCGATGCGCTTGCGCTTGATGTCGACGTCGACGACCCGCACCTTGACCACATCGCCGGCCTTCACGACCTCATGCGCGTCCTTGATGAACCGGTCGGCCAGTTGCGAGACATGCACCAGCCCGTCCTGATGGACACCGATGTCGACGAAGGCGCCGAAGGCGGCGACATTGGTGACGGTGCCTTCCAGCAGCATGCCGGGCTTCAGATCCTTGATATCGTCGATGCCGTCGGCAAACGTCGCCGTCTTGAAGCCCGGACGTGGGTCGCGGCCCGGCTTTTCCAGCTCTGCCAGGATATCGCGTACCGTCGGCAAGCCGAAACGCTCGTCGACGAAAACGCGCGGGTCGAGTGCCTTCAGCGCGGCACTATCGCCCATCAACGACCGCACATCGCGCCCGCAGGCGGCGACGATCTTCTTGGCCACGCCATAGGCCTCCGGATGCACCGACGAGGCATCGAGCGGCTCGCTGCCATTGGCAATGCGCAGGAAGCCGGCGGATTGTTCGAATGCGCGAGGTCCGAGCCGCGGCACCTTGAGCAGGTCTTTGCGGCTGGCGAAGGGGCCGGTCGCATCGCGATGCGCGACGATCGCGTCGGCCAGAGACGCGCCGAGACCTGAAACGCGCGCCAGCAGCGGCGCCGAGGCGGTGTTGAGATCGACGCCGACGGCGTTGACCGCGTCTTCCACCACCGCTTCCAGCGAGCGGCCGAGACGGTACTGGTCGACATCATGCTGGTACTGGCCGACGCCGATCGATTTGGGCTCGATCTTGACCAGTTCGGCCAGCGGATCCTGCAGCCGCCGGGCAATCGACACAGCGCCGCGCAACGACACGTCGAGACCAGGGAATTCCGCCGCCGCCGTCGCCGATGCCGAATAGACCGAGGCGCCGGCCTCGCTGACGATCACTTTCAAGGGCTTCGGCCCACCATCCGCCGGCATGTCGGACAGCATGTCCGCCACCAGCTTTTCCGTCTCGCGGCTGCCAGTGCCGTTGCCGATCGAGATCAGCTCGACCTTGTGCAGGCGGATGAGCTTGGCGAGTTCGGCCTGGGTGCCGCGCACATCGTTCCTCGGCGGAAACGGATAGACCGTCGTCGTTGTCAGCACCTTGCCGGTGCCGTCGACCACCGCCACCTTGACGCCTGTGCGGATGCCGGGGTCGAGCCCCATCGTCGCGCGCGAACCGGCAGGAGCCGCCAGCAGCAAATCCTTCAGATTGCGGGCAAAGACATGGATCGCCTCTTCCTCGGCTCGCTCGCGCAGATCGCGCATCAAATCGAGCGTCAGGTGCAGCGACAGTTTTATGCGCCAGGTCCAGCCCGCCACCTCCATCAGCCATCTGTCACCCGGCAAATTGCCGCCTATAGCATAGGCGTTGGCGATCATCCGCTCGACCGGCTTCACCGGCGACGTATCATCGGCATCGACCTCGATGTCGAGCGACAGCACTTCCTCGTTGCGGCCGCGCAGCATCGCCAGCGCGCGATGGCTCGGCACATTTGTCCAGCGCTCGACATGGTCGAAATAATCGGAGAACTTCGCGCCGGCCTCCTGTTTGCCGTCGACCACCCTGGCCCGCATGAAGGCGCGTTCCTTCATGTAGGTCCGCAATTTGCCGACCAGATCGGCATTCTCGGCGAACTGTTCCGACAGGATGTCGCGCGCGCCGTCGAGCGCCGCCTTGGCGTCGACCACCTCTTCGGTCAGATAGGCCAGCGCCAGTTCGGCCGGCACCAGCGCGCGATTCGCCAGGATAGCTTCAGCCAGCGGGCCCAGCCCGCGCTCCCTGGCGATTTCAGCCTTCGTGCGGCGCTTGGGCTTGTAGGGCAGATAGATATCTTCCAATTCCGCCTTGGTGCTGGCGGCGGCGATCTTGCCTTCAAGCTCCTCGGTCAGCTTGCCCTGTTCGCGGATCGAGCCAAGGATGGTGTCGCGGCGCGCGTCGAGCTCGCGCAGATAGGCAAGCCGTTCGGCAAGGTCACGCAATTGCGTGTCGTCGAGCCC
Source organism: Mesorhizobium sp. M0715 (assembly GCF_040320355.1). Taxonomy (NCBI): domain Bacteria; kingdom Pseudomonadati; phylum Pseudomonadota; class Alphaproteobacteria; order Hyphomicrobiales; family Phyllobacteriaceae; genus Mesorhizobium; species Mesorhizobium sp. M0715. The sequence goes on from NZ_JAMYPL010000014.1 coordinate 49,472, forward strand.
GCCGGTGACTTCCTTGCGGTAGCGCGCCACGAACGGCACTGTCGCGCCCTCGTCCAGCAGTTCGATCGCCGCGGCCGCCTGTTCGGGCCGCGCGCTGATCTCGGCCGCGATGATGGCTGCAATGCGCTTGATGTCGGATGCCATGTCGTACCTGCTCTCACCCAAAGAGCGGCGACCATAGGCGCAGACGTCCGGCCCGCCAACCGCCGCGCTTTGATCAGCCCGGCGGGTCCACAGGAAAGCGTGCGCTAATGTGGCGGCTCGGGCCCAGTCTAGACCATGCGGCTCAGCGCCTCGAAGAAGGCGACGATCTCGACATCGAGCGGATCGTCGACCGGCTCGGGCTGCGACGACATCTTGGCGATCACCACTTCGGTCCTGGGATCGACATACAGCCACTGACCATGGATGCCGATGCCGCAATAGGCGCCGCTCGGCAAACCGGTCTGGTACCATTTGTTCCGGTAACGACCTTCGGGAAACAGTGGTAGCATCGCACCGCGCTGCCAGGCGTCTGCACTGCCGCCAGTGCTGGTCGTGTCGCGTACCCACACCTCGGGCACGATGCGGCGGCCATTGGCCACCCCGCCTTGCCGCATCATCTCGCCAACACGCGCCAGGTCGCGCGGCGTCACCGAAATGCCGCCGGCAGTGCGCGCCGTGCCTTCCATGTCGACGCCGATCGAGGCTTCGCTGACAGCGCCGAGCGGCAGCCACAGCTTCTCGCGCATCAGGTCGGTGAACCGCTGGCCCGACGCGCGCTCGAGCAGCAGGCCGAGCAGGTCGGAATTCGGCGAGCGGTAGCGGAAGGTCTGGCCGTGCGGCTCTGCAAGGCGTTGCAAGGTCAAAATGAATTCGCGCAGGCTCTCCGTGCCGCCGCCCGGATTCCACAGCGTGGCGCGACGATAGCGGGCGAAAGCGCTCTCCGGATCGAGATAGGCCTCCTCGAAATCGAGGCTGACGCTCATGTCGAGCACATGCCGCACGCTCGCATCGCCATAGGCAGAGCCGGCGGCTTCAGGGATGTAGGCCGTCACCGGCGCTTCCGGGTCGAACACCCCCTCGCCTTGCAATATGCCAGCGATGATGGCTGTCACCGACTTGCTGATCGAGAAGATGATGTGGCGAGCGCCGAAATCCATATGCGGGGCGAACCAGTCGCCGACGATCTTGCCGCCTTTCATCACCGTCAGCGCGTCGGTGCTCGAACGTGCGAGAAATTCAGCCACCGTCTCCGGTGCGCCGGCGATCGCGACCTTTTCGCCGAGCAGGCCGCCCATATCGCGCACGGGGGTTTCGACAACCCCCGACGCCGCCGCCACGCGGGCGGTCGGCACCAGTTCGCCGAGATTCTGGAACGACCACCGGTTGAACGGGTTCTCGCGCCAGTTGGCGAGCACCACCTGGTGGCGCCGGAAGCCATAGCGGGTCTCGAACACGGTCTTGCCGGTCATGGCGTTTCCTTCCGGGTCGTTTCTTCTTTGTGGGGGCTCAGCGAAGTGCCGTGGCGATAGCGTGCACGGCCTTCAGCGTCGCTATGGAATAGGCACCATTGGCGAAATCCGGCCAGGTCGAAAGCTTCACCACGACCATTCCGGTGTTCCAGTCGATATGGATCATCTGACCGAACACGCCGCGGCACATCAGTGCGCGCGAGCGCGGGTCCTCGATCCAGAACTGGTTGCGATAGCTGCCCTCCGGCAGGCTGGGGCTGAAGTCCGGCCCATGCCTGCCGTTGCGCGTCGCCTCGACCCAGCCGGCCGGCACGACGCCGCCACCATTGTCGAGGATCAGCTGGCCGAAGCGGCCATAGTCGCGCAGCGTCGCGTTGAAGCCGCCATCCGCCACCGCATAGCCGGCGCTATCGACCGTGAAGCAGGCGCTTTCATCAGCGCCGAGCTTTTGCCAGAGTTCTTCCGAAACCAGCTGCGGAAGCCGTTTGCCCGTCACCCGTTCCATGATGAAGGCAAGCACGTCGGTCTCGATCGAGCGGTATTCGAATTGAGCCCCGTGCGGGCGGATCGTGTCCTTCAAGCCGAGGATCAGCTCGAACATGTGCGAGGGCCAACGAAAGGCCGGATCGCTGTCCGGCGGCACCGGCTTCCAGCCGGTGGCGACATCGACCTGGCCGATGTCGGAATAGCGGTCGGTATATTCCTCTGAGAAACGGACGCCGCTGGTCATGTCCAGCACATGCTGGACGCTGGCGCCGGTCCAGCCGGTAACGCCGAGTTCCGGCAGGTAGTCTGTTACCAGTCTGGCGGGATCGATCAGGCCGCGCCCAACCAGTATGCCGAACACCGAACCGGTAACGGACTTCGCCATCGACTGCGACAGGTGCAGCGTGCGCTCATCCATGCCGTTGAAATAGCGCTCATAGGCGACCTTGCCGTCCTTGAGCACCAGAAAGCCGTCCGTATAGGTCTCGTCGAGCAGCCCGGCGAGCGTCGTCGTTATGCCCTCGCTGTCCTCGACCGCCAGCCCGTCGAGATCGGCCTCGGCGCGTTCGAAGCGGTGGCGATGGCCATTGCCGCGCCAGACTTCGGCGGTCGGCAGAATTTCACGGATGTGCTGGAACGCCCAGCGGTTCCACGGCGGCCGGTCCCAGTCGAGCTTCGGCGGTACCATGGCGGGCGGCGAGCCCTGCATGATCGGCGGCCGCGGATCGGAATTGCGATAGGAGTCCATGACGGCCGAGTCCCTTGAACATGAAACGGACCCGGCGGCGTGTGCCGCCGGGTCCGTCGAACCCAGTTTATTTCTGCAACTCGGTCCAGATCTTGGTGTAAATTTCCTGGGTCTCCGGCGAGCACATCTGCTGCAGCTCGCCACGTGGCTTGTCCGCGGCCGGAATGATGACTTCGGGCGCGTCCTTCATGTCGGCCGGCATGTACTTGTCCGAGCCGGTGATGGCATTGGCGTAGCGATGGAAGGCCGAGAGACCTGCCGCGTTTTCCGGGTCCATGATGAAGTTCTGGAAAAGCTTGGCGTTCTCGACGTTCTTGGCTTCCTTAAGAACGACGACGTTGTCGCTCCACAGGCCGAAGCCTTCTTTCGGATAGTTGTAGTGGATGGCCGGGTTGGCCAGTCGCTGGCGCAGCGCCGAGCCGTTCCAATCGCTGGTCGCCTTGAAGTCGCCGGCGCCCATCTTCTCGATGGTGTTGTATTCCATCGCGATCCAGTTCGGCTTGGCCGCCACCAACAGGTCGCGCACCTTCTTCAGCACCGCCTTGTCGTCGGTGCATTGCTGGCCGCCGACATACTTGATCGCGGCGAACATCACATCGCCCATCTCCGGAACGACATTGACCTTGCCCTTGAGCTCGTCAGGCGTGTTGAAGATGATACCCCAGCTATCGGCCGGCCCCTTGTAGGCATCGGTGTTGACGACCACGCCGATCGTGCCCCACGCCCATGGAACACTGTATTTGCGACCCGGATCGAAATCGGGATTGGCCCATTCCGGCGCCACGTTCTTGAAGTTTTCCATCTTGCCAGGATCGGTCTCCTGGATGAGGCCTTCCTTGATCCAGATCGGCACGTAGGTCTGCGACGGCACCGCAATGTCGAAGCCGGTGCCTCCCTGGCGAACCTTGGCCAGCGCGGTGTCGTTGGAATCGTAGTCGGTGATGGTCACTTTGACGTTGTATTTGGCCTCGAACTTCTTGATCACGTCGGGGCTGGTGTAGTTGCCCCAATTGTAGATGTTGAGCACGCCGTCGGCGCGGGCCAGGCCCGTCGAGGCGAGCAACGCCAACCCCATGGCGGTTGCTGTTGTCTTCCAGTTCATGGTTTTAACTCCCATTTTTCGGTTCAGTCTCGTTTCCTGCTGACGAAGAAAAACAACGTGACGATCGCGACCGAAAGCAGCAGGAAGGCGGTCGATATCGCGTTGATCTCGGGTGTGATGCCGCGGCGGATCTGGCCGAGCATGTAGGTGGGCAGCGTGTCCTGGCCGCCTGATTTGACGAACTCGGTGATGACGACGTCGTCGAGCGAGATGACGAAGGCCAGCATCAGCCCGGCCAGGATGCCAGGCCACAGAAGCGGCAGCGTGATGCGCCGGAAAGCCTTCCAGGGCGTCGCGTAGAGGTCGGCTGCGGCACGCTCCAGCGTCAGGTCCATATTCTCAAGCCGCGCCCGGATCGGCAAATAGGCAAAGGGAATGCAGAACGCCGTGTGCGCGGCGACCAGATAGCCGATGCCGGAATAGCCGGTGAAGATCTTGATGCGCGAGAAGAAGATCAGCAGCGCCACGCCGGTGACGATCTCGGGCACCATCAGCGGCTGGTTGATCGCCGCATATTTGAAGGTGAGGCCGGGATAGGGCGCGGTGCGGGTGGTGGCGAGCGCCGCCATGGTGGCAAAGATCGTGGAGAGCACCGCCGCGATGGAGCCAATCTGGAAGGAACGCAGCGTGGCATCGACGACCTGCGTGTTCTGCCATGCCGACTGAAACCATTTCAGCGAAAAGCCGCCCCATTCGGAGGTCGAGCTCGCCGCGTTGAAGGCATAGATGACCAGCACGATGATCGGCAGATACAGCACGATAAAGCAGGTCGCGGCGATCGCGGTGAATCCTGGCTGGTGCTTGATGGAAAAGTTCTTAGCCATGACGCACCCCCGATCTTCCGGCATTGCGCACATAGGCAAGCAGCGCCACCATGACGATGATCATGACGGCGATCGACAGCGCCGAGCCGAGTGGCCAGTTGCGACCCTGCCCGAACTGCAATTCGATCAGGTTGGACAGCATCATGTTCTTGCCGCCGCCAAGAACGCTCGGTGTCACATAGGCGCCAAGTGCTGGAATGAAGACCAGTATGGAGCCGGCGATGACACCCGGCTTGACCAGCGGAAAGATGATCCGCCGCAGCACCTGGAAGCGCGACGCGTAAAGGTCGTACCCCGCCTCGACCAACCGGAAATCGAGCTTTTCCATGCTGGCATAGATCGGCAGCACCATCAGCGGCAGGTAGACATAGGCCATGCCTATCAGGATCGCCGTGTCGGTGTAGAGTATCTGGATGGGCGCCGAGATGATGCCGAGCTTGAGCAGGATCGTGTTGATGATGCCTTCGTTGCGGATGATCTGCAGCACCGCGAAGGTGCGGATCAGGAGGTTGGTCCAGAACGGAATGGTGATCAGGAACAGCCAGAGATCGCGGGTCTTTTCGCTGCGCGTCGCCATGAAATAGGCGGTCGGGAAACCAAGCACCAAAGTGGCGATCGTCGTCACCACCGAGAGCTTGATCGAGCGCAGGAAGATGGTGACGTGGGCGGCGGCGATCGAAAGCGTGTCGTCGAAGATATCGCGTTCCAGAAACACCGATGTCCAGGCTTCCGGCGAGAACTGCCACTTCACGTCGCCATAGGAGCCTGGCGTCAGGAACGAGTAGACGAGCACGATCAGCAAGGGGCCGGTCGCGGCGAGGAAAATGACCAGCAGCGCTGGCGCTGACAAAAGCCAGCGGTCACGGACATCGCGCCGCTCCGCTGCCTTGGCGACTTCTTCCGCGGTCGCCATCGTCAGTCCTTCAGGACCTGAGCGGCATCGCTGCCGATGAGGATGCCGACTGCGTCGCCCTTCTCGAAACCGCAGCCCGCGCTGCGCGTGTTCTGCTGGCGTACGGTGAAGAGTTCGCCACTGTCGAGATGAACATGGATGTGGGTGTCGGTGCCGAAATAGACGATGTTTTCGACCGTCCCCGACAGTTCGCCCTTGGCCTTGGTCAGCTTGGCGTGTTCGGGCCGAACCACCACCGTGGCGTTGGATTTGGGCTGGAAACCCTGGGCCACGGTCGCCTCGATGGTCGCACCGGATTTGAGCGTGGCGCGCGCCTTGCCGTTGGCCATCTCGCTGATGGCGGCGGTGAGGAAGTTGGTTTCACCGATGAAGTCGGCGACGAAGCGCTCCGCCGGCTTGTCGTAGATATCCCAGGGCGAACCGACCTGCAGGATCTTGCCCGATGACATCACCGCGATGCGGTCTGACATGGTCAGCGCTTCTTCCTGGTCGTGGGTGACGAAGATGAAGGTGATACCGGTCTCGTGCTGCAGCCGTTTCAACTCGATCTGCATCTCCTTGCGCAGCTTGTAGTCAAGCGCCGACAGCGGCTCATCGAGCAAAAGCACCTTCGGCTGCGGCGCCAAAGCGCGGGCCAAAGCCACGCGCTGCTGCTGGCCGCCGGAGATCTGGCTGGTGCGACGACCAGCGAGTGCCTCCATCTTGACCAGCTTCAGCATCTCGGCGACGCGCGCCTTGATCTCCGCCTTCGGCTTGCCCAGCATTTCCAGGCCAAAGCCGATATTGTCGGCGACCGTCATGTGCGGGAACAGCGCATAGGACTGGAAAACGGTGTTAACCGGCCGCTTGAAGGGCGGCAGCGGCGCGATGTCCTGGCCGTAGAGCAGGATTTCACCGGCGGTTGGAAAGTCGAAGCCGGCGATCAGCCTGAGCAATGTCGTCTTGCCGCAGCCGGATGGCCCCAGCAACGTGAAGAATTCGTTCTCCCGGATAGATACCGAGACCGTGTCGAGGGCAGCTACCTGCCCCTCACCTGATCCGAAAATTTTGCTGACGTTTACTACTTCAATCGCATTCCGATCCGGTTTGTCCGGCACGATTACGCCTCACTGTTGACCCCGCTCTTGCTGGCGGAGCTCTTCCCCTGTTCGATGTGACCACATGGCCGGTGGGTTGGCAAGCCCGGCATTGGGTCACAGTTCAATCAGTCATTGAGGCCTGCAAGCCCCATGCCATAGTCAGGCCTGATAGGTGACCTTGCCGCCGCAAATCGTCGTCACCGGCCGCACCTTGTGCAGGTCGGCCGGGGCGGTGTTCTCGATATCCATCGACAAAACCACCAGATCGGCCATGTAGCCTGATTTCAGCGTGCCCTTGCGGTGCTCGGCGAATTCGGCGTAGGCGCCCTCGATCGTGTAACCGGCGATCGCTTCATGCAGTGAGAAACTCTGGTCCGGGTCGCTTTCTGCCCACGGTTTGCGCAACACTGCCGCCTGAATGCCCAGGATCGGATCGATCGGCGACACCGGCCAATCGGATGCGAAGACGACATGCGCGCCGGCATCCTTCAAGGTCCGCCAGGCATAGCTCAGCGGCCAGCGCGCCGGCCCGATGCGAGACACTGTCGGCTCCAACGGAAAATCCATGGCGCCGGGCGGATGCGGCGGTTGCATGGAGGCAATGACGCCGAGTTCGGCGAAACGCGGCACATCAGCCGTGGTGGTGACCTCGATGTGCTCGACACGGTGACGGCTGTCGCGCTTGCCGTTCGCCTTCTGCGCCGCCTCATAACCGTCGAGCACCGCGCGCACCGCGCCGTCGCCGATCGAGTGCACGGCGATCTGCAACCCGCGTCTGTCGACCGCGACGGCCAGATCGATGAATTGTTGCGGCGTGAACAGCGGCTCGCCCACCCAGTCGAGCCGATCGGCGTATGGCTCGACCATGACAGCTGTCCAGGAATCGAGAACGCCGTCGTAGAACACCTTGACCATGCCCGACGACAGCCATTCGCTGTTGTAGCGTTCGGCCATATCGGACGCCTTGTCGAGCATGTCGAGCGTCATGAAATTCTTGTAGTGGAACGGGATCTTGACGCGGCAGGGCAAGCCTTCCTCGGCGTCGATCTCGGCCAGCAGCTCAAGCTGATAGAGATTGCCGTCCATGTTCTGGATCGAGGTGATGCCGTGGCGGGCGCACCAGGCGAGCCCGCGCCGCATGATGTCGCGGTCGGCGTCCCGCTCCGCCGCCGTCGGCATCGGGTCCGGCTCGCCGCCGGTCGACAGCCCCAGCCGAACCCGGCCTTCGCCGGCAAGATCGAGCACCGGACCAAAGGCCTCGCCTTCGCGCAATTCGCCGGCGGCCAGTCCATCGTCACCCATGACGATCTCATTGCCAGGGCCGAGCGTGCACCCCTGCAGGATGCCGGCCATTTCCAGCGCCTTGGTGTTGGCCCACATGGTGTGATGGTCGGGCGCCGCCATGCAGAACGGGCGATCGGGCAAAATGGCGTCGAGGTGATGGCGCGTCACGCGCTCGCTGCCGAGCACGGTGTAGTCGACGCCTTGGCCGACCAGCATCTTCGCGTCGGGCCGGGTCGGCGCATAGTCGCGGATCGCCTTCTGCAGCGCCTCGAGGCCATGAATACCGGTGAGTTGAAGGTGGGCAAGTTCAGCCCCGCCCGAAAACAGATGCATATGGGCTTCGATGAACCCCGGGACCACCGAACCGCCCTTGGCGTCGATCACCTTGGTGGTCGGTCCCTTGAACTCTTCGATGGAGGCGCGGCTGCCGATGGCGATGATGGCGCCGTCCTTGACGGCGACGGCTTCGGCGGCGGGATTGTCGTCGTCCATGGTCCGTACACGACCGTTGATGACGATCAGATCCGCATTGTGACCCGCACCTGTGACAGACATCGCGACTCCGCGCTTTTGACGACTGACTGGGACCGACAACCCCTCATGTCCAACGACCTGCCACTCCACCGGAGCGGCGCCATGGGACGAAAAAGAATGCCAGCGCGCTGTCTTGGAAATTCCCCTTGTCATCCCAAGAGGCAGCGTGGATAAAGAATGCGACTGATTATTCGCGTTTGTCAACATACCGAATCTGGAATGTATTGTGGACAGCAAGCTCCCACCATGTTGAGACCAGGCGGGGAACGAGGACATCGGACGGTGAAGCGCAGTCTCGACCGCAAAACCAGGATAGCGCTCGAACCGCGCAAACAGCCGCGGCAACAACGCTCCAGCAAGGTGGTCGACCGGATTCTCGACGCAGCGCTGGTCTTGACGCGCGAGCAAGGAACCAAGACGCCGACGACGCTCGCCATTGCGCAGCGCGCAGGCTTGTCGGTTGGTTCGATCTACCAATACTTTCCCAACAAGGAAGCCATTCTTCTGGACCTCGCCCGGCGCTGGCTGTCATCCTTTCCCGAGGTGATCGCCAAGCGTATCAAGGTCGCCCCGCCCACCAACCGTGAAGAGTTTCGGCGCGAAGTGCGCAGGCTCTTCACCGATACCTCCAGGATTTATCTCGAAAACGCCACCCTGATGCCGGTGATCGAGGCTATTTCAGGCAATGCCGACCTCAGGCCGATCCAGGACGAATATGACGAGCAGATCATCGCCCTCTACGCCGCATGGCTGCAGCATGTGAACCCGGCGCTTGAAGACAAGATCGCCAGCCGGCTCGGCGTGCTGATGATGGACGTCGGGCACGCCTGCCGGCTTGTGGGGCTGAAAAGGGACCGCAAGACATACGACCTCATCGAGGACGATGTGGAAAGAATGTGGCTCGCCCTGGTGAGCCCTTATCTCAATCTTGAATCTTGACTGATTTCACACTTCGAGAGGAATTTATGAAGACTGTTTTCTCCCCCCTGCACGCCGGCCATGCCGGCCAAATGGAACTGGTCACATCGGCCATCGTGCCGGGTTTCGAAAAGCCATCGAGGGCCGAATTCATCAAGGCACGGGTCGAAAGCGAGAAACTGGGTCCCATCATCGCGCCGCACGAACATGACCTCGCCGCCGCCAAGCGCATCCACAAATCAGACTATATTGACTTTCTCCCGACGGTCTGGCCGAAATGGCTGGAAGCAGGCCTCACGGGCACGGCGATGCCCTTCACCTGGCCGACGCGCGGCCTGCGCGGCGATGTGCCGCCAAAACGCATCGACGCGCTACTGGGCTATTATTCCTTCGATGCCGGCGCCACCTTCGTCGAAGGCACATGGGCGGCGATCAAGTCTTCCTACGACGTGGCGCTGACCGCCGCCGGCCTGGTCAAGGATGGCGAGGCTTCCGCCTTCGCGCTCTGCCGTCCGCCCGGCCACCATGCCGGGGCTGGCTTCATGGGCGGCTATTGCTACATCAACAACGCCGCCGTCGCCGCGCAATGGTTCCGCGACCAGGGCGCCAAACGCATCTCGATCCTCGATGTCGACTATCACCACGGCAACGGCACGCAGGAGATATTCTACGACCGTGCCGACGTGCAGGTGCTCAATCTGCATGGCGATCCGATGGTCGAGTACCCGTTCTTCCTCGGCCATGCCGACGAACGCGGCGCCGGCGAAGGCGAAGGCTTCAACATCAACTATCCGATGCCCTTCGGCACCGACTGGGATGCATGGAACGCCTCGCTCGAGGATGCCTGCGCCAGGCTCACCGCTTATGCACCGGATGTCGTCATCGTCTCGCTGGGTGTCGATACGTTCGAGAAGGACCCGATCAGCCAGTTCAAGCTGAAGACATCTGATTATCCCAAGATCGGCCGCCGCATCGCCAGGCTCGGCCTGCCGACGCTGTTCGTCATGGAAGGCGGCTATGCCGTCGAGGAGATCGGCATCAACGCGGTCGGCGTGCTGACCGGGTTCGAGGATCGGTAAATGCCTGTCGTTCAGGAGCATCTAGCGATTTTGGGACAACGACAGGCATAGCAAAGGACCACCGGGACCGGGCGGCAACATCGCCCGGTTCCCACTATCGGGCCAAGGCACCAGCCTTCGGCACAGCAACCGGCGCGCCCATCTGTTCAATGCTCCCGAGCCTGGCGAAATCGACCAGCCGCCGAGAGGGCCGGCGAAGACTTTCGCGTCCCGGTCTTCTGTCCAAGGCGCGAAAACCGACCTCTGAGTCGCACCTGAGTCCATCGGATTCGATTTTGTCAAATCGCGTTTGATGTCAGATTCAACTGCGGGTAGATTAGACCCGAATCAGCCGGTCCTCGGGGGGCGCGGCGACCACCCAAAGTCTCTTGTTCCGGAGCTTTTCCGGCACCAGACGCGGACGGCTTCGCGTTCCCTGAATGGATTCGGGATTTGGTTCGGCGCAGCCCTGCGCCACGCGTGTGTCTTCGTCAAAGTAATGCGTATTCGGGTTCGGCGGCTGGCTTCCAGCATCCGGACAGCAGAAACGATTCCGGCCAAAAGCAACAAGAATGAGCAGTCCCGCCGCACTTCTTCAATCCGACACATTGGGCTCGCGCCTGACGTCGCGCGGCGATCTCACCAGCTTTTTCATGCAACTGACCGCCGAGATCGGCGCCGACAGCTACATGCTGGTCGCCATTGTCCACGACCAGGACCGCAACGATGCGCGCATCGTCTCCTCCAACTGGATTTTCGATGCCATCGAACTGATCGGCAAGCGGCTGATCGCCGGGCTTGCGCAAGGCGCGCTCACCGTCGCGCCGGGCATCCGCCCACAGCCGCTGGTGGCATCCCGAGCACCAGAAACAGACGGATTGATCACCGGCGAGGAAGCCCGCCTTCTCGACGTGCTCGGCCATGCCGAAATCTATTCGCTGCGCCTCAATGTCGGTCGCCAGCGCCTGTTCGCCCTGTTCTCTGCGGCGACCGCCGGCAGCATCGACCAGCCGGCGCTGATGCGGGCGCAGCTGAAATGCTGCTACGCGCTCTCGCACATCCCGCAACTCATTGCCGCTGCCGCCATGCAGGATCCGTTGTCGGATCGCGAGCGCGAATGCCTGTTCTGGGTTTCCGAAGGCAAGACCACCGACGAGGTCGCCGTCATCCTTGGCGTCTCCTCCAACACCGTCAACAGCTACATCACCCACGCCATCCAGAAATTCGCGGCCAGCAACCGCGCGATGGCCATCGCCACGGCGATCAGGAGCGGCATCATTTGAAACACGCCGATATCAAGGAAACGGCCGAAGCCCTTTTCAACGAGCAGCGCAACCCGTTCGGAGCCTTCACCCTTGGCTCCGAAACCCATCACGCGGTCACCATTCCCGATGCCGTGCGCCGCTGCCGCTGGATCGCCGTTGACATGAACGCCTCGGCTTTCGGCCTCTTCTTCGTAAGCCCCTCGCCCGAGCGGGCGCGGCTAGTCCCATGCTTTGATTCCGACTATCCCGGCATTGCCGTGGCGACCAAGTTCATCTCAGGCGCCAACGGCGAGGAGATCGTGCGCCACACCCGCATCTCGACCGAACCGCGCTGGTGGACGGATGACGGCGTCCCTGCCATGGCGGAGCTGTTTGGCGATCTCACCTGGACCGAGCAGATGGCGGCGCTGGTGCCCGGAACCAGCGGCATCGCTTTTCCCGTTCACGCCGACCGCGGCCAATGCGGCCTTGTCGTGTTCCTCGGCTCGGAGATGACCATGCAGCAGGATGCGCTCTACGAAATACACGCCCGCTGCTTTTCGCTGTTCGCCGCCGTCGCCCGCATCCGTCCGGGCGATACCGGCCGCATGCGCGCAATCTCCAAGCGCGAACTCGAATGCCTGAAGCTGACCGCCAACGGCAACACCAGCGAGGAGATCGCGCGGCTCCTGAAACTGTCGGTGCACACCGCCAACCAGTATCTGACCCAGTCGACCCAGAAGCTCAACGCCGTCAATCGCAACCAGGCCGTTGCCAAGGCGCTGCGGCTGGGCTTGATCGAATAGGGGAATTCGACAGCGCTTCGAAAGGCGACCGACGGTCAGCGATAGGCGAGCGGCTCGACCTTGCGGATACGCGCCTGTTCGATCACCGCCTCGAGCAGCGCCGTATTGTGCTCCGGGTCTTCGCCCGGCTTCTCGAACGACACGTAGTTGACCGCCACCGATGCGCCGAGCTCGCTCAGCGTCAGCTGGAAATAGACGGTGACGCCGGGCGGCCTCAGTTCCAGATCGAGCACGATGCGCGGGCTGCCGCTCCAGTCGACATGCGCCTCACCACCATGGCCGAGCCGTAGAGTGCCCGGCATGAAGAACAACTCAACCGCTGAATCGACCAGGTCCGACAGGCACGCGAAATGCTCCAGCCGGATAAAGGCGATGTAGTCGGCGACATCGATCAGCCTGAGTTCCCCCACCACCTGCTCGATGGCGCTGGCGACGATGATCTCGCGGGATTTTGCGTGCGGTTGCCGGTTCATGAAATCTGTCTGCGCTCAGCCTTTTTCGAGTAGACGATCCGCACCAGTTCGGCGACGGCCTGGTAGAATTGTGATGGGATCACACTATCGACCGAAACTTGCTTGTACATGGAGCGGGCGAGCGCCACGTCCTCGAAGACCGGGATGTTGTGTTCCCGCGCGATCTCTCGGATTTTCAGCGCCACCAGATCCTGGCCCTTGGCCAGCACCATGGGTGCCGAGTCCTCGTCGCGCACATATTTCAGCGCGATCGAGAAGTGCGTTGGGTTGGCGATGATCAGCGTCGCGCGCGGCACCGCCGTCATCATCCGCTTGCGCGCCCGGTCGCGCGCCAGCGAGCGCAGCCGCGACTTGACGATCGGGTCGCCCTCGGACTGTTTGAACTCGTCCTTGACCTCCTGCTTGCTCATGCGCAGATCCTGCTTCCAGTGGAAGCGCGACCAGACGATGTCGATTGCCGCGATCAGCCCCATGACGAAGACGATCGCCACCAGGATGTCGACGGCGATGCCGCGGATGACGAGACCGAAGGCGACCGGATTGGTGATCATCCCGGCGAGCAGCTTTCGGTGGTCTTCCGACAGCGTGAAGCTCAGCACGACGATGGCAAACCCGACCTTGCCGAGTGACTTCAGGAACTCGACCCAACCCTGGATGCCGAACAGCCTGTTCCACCCCTTGGCGATCGAAATGCGCGAGAGTTGCGGCCGGACCCGCTCGCCTACGAATTGCGGCATGTTCTGGAACACCGAGGCGCCGACGCCGGCGACGGTCAGCAGCACCATCAGGCTCAGGACGGCGCGGCCAACCTCGAGGAGGACGATTTTGTAGAGCGCGATGACGTCGGTCTCCGTGTCCATCGGCCAGGCTTCCGGCTTCTCCAGGAACATCGACAGGAACATGCCGAGATCAATGATCGCATCCTTGGCGTAGAAGACGGTGAACACCAGTATGGCAACGAACGAGGCAAAGAGCGCTGTCTCCCGCGAATGGGGCAGTTTGCCCTGTTCGACGGTGTCGCGGATCTTCTTTTCCGTCGCCTCTTCGGTTTTCGAATCCTTGTCGACCGCGTCAGCCATGGCGCGGTCTTAGGCGGCGTCTTGGGTCGAGGGTAGTTCGAAGGCGCCTTCGCGCGACAGCCGGATCGTCGTCGTAACGATCGTCTTGCGGGCCGCCGTGATGTCGGCGAGAGGGACCCCGTCCGAGCCCTGTCCGAGTTCGGCTTCGATCATGCGCCGCGAGCGGGCGCCGATGGCCGACAGCACCGATTCCGCGAGTGCGGCCGAAGTGCCGCGCAGGGCCAGCGTGACCAACTCCGTCGACAGCCCGTCGAACAGCAGCACCCGCGCTTTCTGAGTGAGCAGCGGCAAATCGTCGAAAGCAAACAGGCGGGCCCTCACACCGTCGAGATCAGGCGTGCCGGCGGCTTCCAGATCCTGCATGACCTCCTCGAGCAGCGGCTTGTCGAGTTCGTTGAGAACGCTGGCGACACGCGCCTGCCCGGCCGAGGTGTCCTTGGTCGAGGTTTCCGCCAGCACGCTGGTACGCAGCCGGTTTTCGACGATCCTGGCGGCAGCGTCGGGAACATTGGCCATCGTCACCATGCGCTTGATGATTTCTCCACGCATCGGCTTGGTCAGTGTCAGCAGCACGTTGGCCGCCACCTGCGGTGCCAGCTTCGACAACACCATGGCCGCCGTCTGCGGATGCTCACCGGCCAGGAAGGCACCAAGCCGCGCCGGCTCGAGCTTTTCAAGCTCGGGCCAGATCGGCGGCGGGCCTTCCGGTGCGACCTCGAATTTCTTGTCGCCCATGATCGCGCTCATCTCTTCGGGCGAGAGCGATTCGTTGAGGATGGTGTCCATCCTGTCGGCGGAATCAAGCAATCCCGCCCCTTCCGTGAACTCGGCCTCGAACTCGGCGACGATACGTTCGAGATCGCTTTGCGGAATCGTCCGCAGCAGGCGGGCGCCCTCGATCAGGGCCTTCAGTTCTTCCTGCTTGAAGAATTTCAGCAGGCGGCTGGCCGACGGCTTGCCCATCGCCACAAGTATGGCGGCCGCCTTCTGCGCGCGGGTCAAGGTCACCGGCGTCGTCATGCCACTCGCCTCCGCTGCCACCGGCAAGCCCCGCAAACCATGTCTAGGCGCCCTTCGTGCCGGCGATGATTTCGGTTAGCCTGATGCCGAAACGCGACGGATCGCTTTCCAGCACGGTGATCTCGCCGCGCGCGATCTTGCGGCCGTTGACCACGACGTCGACAGGTTCCCCGATGCGGCGATTGAGCGCCACGGTCGACCCTTTTTGCAGCGCCATCAGATCGGAGACCGGCATCTCCGTGCTGCCGAGGATGATCTGGACATCGACGGGGATGTTCATGATCACGCTCGAATTGGCTGATGAGGCCGCCCTGAACGCCGCATCGGGGCGCTGCTCCTCTTCATGCAGGACACCGCGCAACTCTTCGATGGCACGGTCGAGTTGCTCGTCCGGCTGGTCGAGGTCGGCTTCCGCCTTGGTTTTGGCCATGATCGTCTCCAAATTCTCAGGCGCGTCCGGCGGCTGCCGGCATCAGCCCGTCGATAAAGTCCTGTCCGGCGTCGTAAGGATGCCTGATCCGGACGGTGTAGTTCTGTCCCAGTTTGCCGAACTCGCATACGAACAGCGTCTTGCCCCGTGCGCTGAGACGCGCCTGGGACTGGGCCGTTTCCTCGAATTCGATGACGTCGCCGATTTGGAAACCGGCGAGCTCGCCGAGCGTCAGCCGCGCCAGCGGCATCGTGGCCTCGAGCGCCACGGTGGAGCGCATCACCTCTTCCGAAAAGCGGGCGCGCCAGCTGGGGCCGTGATCGTCGTCGCTGACAGGCACGGCTCCGTCGCGGCTGGCCAGCACGACGCGCTGCGGCATCGTCACCGTGACGGTGCCACTATCGGCCGGCGTCGAGATGCCAAGCACGATACGGATTGCCGCGCCATCGCGCAGCACATACCGCTTCGCCTCGGTGCCGGACATTGCTCGCGGCGCGGGCAGGCGCAGGTCGAGCGAGCGCTTTCCCGATCCGTTGAGGGCCTGCGCGACCTGCTGGAACACCATGGTCGAAACATCGATTTCGATCTGCGACAGATCGCGTTCGATCGGCGATGCCGGCAGATCCGGATCGCCGCCGAACAGCGTGCAGACCATGATCGCGATCGCCGGAGCATCGATCACCAAGGTCATCGCATCGGAGGACGCCGACGAGCCGATCACGGTCATGGCAAACGTGTCGCCGGCACGCGAACGCGCCTCGGGAACGCGGCTGACCTCGATCGCTTTGAGTTCGACGACGACCGGAACGCCAAGCTCGCTGGTCAGGCTTTTCTGCAACAGCGGTACGGCGCGTTCGGCCATGGCGCGGCCTGCGTCGATGACCTGCGTGGCCTCGCCGCTGTCGCCGACCAGACGCTCGATGATCAGCGAGCGCGCTTCCGCTGGACTGCCCAGGCTGGTCATGACAGTGCCGGGACCGATCTGTCGCGCATCGTTCAGGCGGCCTTCTTTTCGACGGTGCCGGTATTCATCGTGCTCTGCTCGACGGCGTCGATCGTCGGCCGTTCATAGGACGAGATGGTCTTGCGGCCGAACTCGATCGCCACCTGCGGCAGCGCACCGTTCATGTAGGCCAGCAGCGTCTGCTTGACGATGATATAGAGGCGGTTCTTCTTCTCGCGCACTGTCTTGATCTTGGTGGCGACCGGCCCGACCACCGAATAGGACAGGAAGATGCCGAGGAACGTTCCGACAAGTGCGGCACCAATCAAACCGCCGAGGATTTCAGGCGACTGGTCGAGCGCGCCCATCGCCTTGACCACGCCGAGCACGGCGGCGACGATGCCGAGCGCCGGCAAGCCGTCGCCCACCGCCACCAGCGCGTGATAGGCCTTCATCTTGTCGGACTTAATGGTCTGGATTTCTTCGTCCATCAGCGCCTCGATCTCGTGCGAGCGGGCATTGCCGATGATGATGATACGGCAGTAGTCGCAGATGAAATGCGTCAGGTCGTGGTTATGCAGCACGGTTGGGAACGCCTGGAAAATCGCCGACTCTTCCGGATTGTCGATATGCGCCTCGACTTCGCTGCGGGATTTCGAGCGCAGCTCGCGCATCAGCGAGTGCAGCACGCCGAGCGTCTCGAGATAGTCCTGTTCCTTCGGCACCGCCTGCTTGAAGGCTTCGAGGATGCCCTTGCCGGTGTCCTTGACCGTCTTCATCGGATTGGCGACGAGGAAGGTGCCAAAAGCCGCACCACAGATGATCACGGCTTCCCATGGCTGAATCAGCACATGAAGATGGCCGCCCATGGCCATGAAGCCGCCAAGGACGCAGCCGAGCGTTACCACCAGTCCAATCAGAATGCCCACGATAGGTCCTTCCGCATTTCACATCAGGAGCTAGGGATAGTCCCCGTGCCTTGTGTGAGGCTTGAATCGAGGGCTTGGAAGCGATTCAGTTTCGCGCAAGGAAGTAGGGGTATTGTGCCGGCATAGCTTCGGCCGGAGGCACGTCTTTGCTCAATACCTTTACCAGCTACCAGCTCATCACCAAGGACATTTCAAAATCGATCGACAGGATCGAGCAGCAGCCCGTGGTTGATCGCGACACCAAATATTATCTCGCGAATATCACCAAGGTGAAATCGATCGACGATTTCGTCAAAAACGACCGTTTGTTCAAGTATGCCATGAAGGCCTACGGGCTGGAGGACATGGACTACGCCAAGGCCTTCATGGTCAAGGCACTCAAGGAAGGCGTCTCCGATCCCGACAGCTTCGCCAACAAGCTGACCGACAAGCGCTACGCCGAATTCGTCAGCGCCTTCAACTTCGCCGCCAACGGCGCCGATGCGACCATCTACAACAAGACACAGCAGTTGGTGACCAAGAACTATGCCACCCAGGCGCAGATCGCCGGCCTCGATCCCAATTCGGCCTATGTGAAGGGCGAGACGACATACTATCTTGCCAACATCACCAAGGTGAAGTCGATCGACGATCTGATGTCGAACAACCGGCTCTACACATACGCGCTGGCGTCATTCGGTCTCGATTCGGCGACGGAGGACAAGGATCTCATCAAGCGGGTTCTGCAGGGCGGCGTCCGCGACCCCGACAGTGTCGCCAACAAGATGACGGACAAGACCTATGCCGCGCTTGCCTCCGCCTTCAACTTCGAAGCCTATGGCGAAAACACCACCACCATCAATCCGGCGCAGCAGCCGACCGTCGACAAATACATGCGCCAGACCCTCGAGGAGGATGCCGGTCAGACGAACCAGGGCGTGCGGCTGGCGCTTTACTTCGATCGCAAGGCCCCGACCATCACCAGCTGGTATGACGTGCTGGCCGACACCGCGCTTGCCAGTGTCGTGCGCACCGTGCTCGGCCTGCCCGATTCCTTCGCCACCGCCGACGTCGACAAGCAGGCGCAGCTGTTCGAGCAAAAACTCGACATCTCGGATTTCTCCGACCCCGAAAAACTCGGCAAGTTCCTGACGCGCTTCACCAGCATGTACGAGATCAACCACCCGACTTCATCGGCCGTCGCCTCGGTCAGCGTGCTGTTTGCCCAGCCACTCACCGTCGGCATCTCCACCGACCTGATGATGGCCATGCAGAAACTGAGGTTCTGAGACCATCATGCGGGACAGCCTGTACGTCGCCCTTTCGTCGCAGATCGCGCTCGAGCGGCGCCTCGACACCATCGCCGACAACGTCGCCAACGCCTCGACGATCGGCTTTCGCGCCACCGGCGTGAAGTTCGAGGACGTCGTCTCCGGCACCGGGCAGAAATCGGTATCCTTCGCCTCCCCGGGCAAGACCTACCTTTCCGGCGCCCACGGTGCCTTGAGCGAGACCGGAAATCCCTTCGATTTCGCCATCCAGGGCGATGCCTGGTTCGCCATAGAGACGCCGGTCGGCACCGTCATGACCCGCGACGGCCGCTTTTCAATGAACGAGAACGGCGAGCTGATGTCGATCGAGGGCCACCCGGTGCTCGATGCCGGCGGCTCGCCGATCCAGCTTGACCCCCGCAACGGCCCGCCCAAGGCCGGGGCCGATGGTTCGTTGCGCCAGAACGATCAGCTTGTCGGCT
The DNA here is from genome assembly GCF_040320355.1 of Mesorhizobium sp. M0715. Lineage (NCBI taxonomy): Bacteria > Pseudomonadati > Pseudomonadota > Alphaproteobacteria > Hyphomicrobiales > Phyllobacteriaceae > Mesorhizobium > Mesorhizobium sp. M0715. Next base: position 68,528 of record NZ_JAMYPL010000014.1, read on the forward strand.
CGATCGGTCTCTACAATTTCGATCCAGGCGCGAACTTCGTCCGCTACGGCAATTCCGGCATCGTTCCGGCACGCACCCCGGAGCCTGTCACCGATCGCTCGGATATCGGCGTTGCCCAGGGCTTTCTCGAAGAGTCCAATGTCAATCCGGTCCTGGAGATCACCAGGCTGATCATGGTCCAGCGCGCCTTCGAGAACACCGCCGCCCTGATGCGGCAGACCGACTCGTCCACCGACGAGGCGATCAAGACGCTCGGCTCGAAATAATCCATGTCGCTCGACCAGCCATCCCTGCGCGCACCCGAAAGACAACTCCAGCCGGCGCCGGAAGACCGGCTTGCCGCGCTGGAAAGGGTCTGGCGGCGTTTCGCCGACGCCGAGGCGCTGCTCAAGCGCGGCGGCCGCGTCATCGAAGTCACGCCCACGCACTACAAGGTGCACGGCCTTTCCGGCTTCGCCAGACTGGGCGACATCGTCGAGCAGCGCGGCCATGCCGGTGCGCGCCGCGGCGAGATCGTCAAGATCGGCCGCGACGAGGCCGTCGTGGCGCCCTTCGAACGCAGCGCCGATTCCGGCATCGGTGATGCCGTGTTCCGCCGCGGTCCGCTCGTGGTGGCGCCGCATGCCTCGTGGCGCGGCCGCACCATCGACGCACTCACCAGGGCGATCGATGGCGGCCCGCCACTCGCCCGGGGAGACGACACGACGCGCGGCGCCCAGACGACGCCGGGGGCCATGGCGCGGCAACGCGTCGGCACTGCCTTCATGACCGGCGTCAAGGTCATCGACATCTTCACGCCGCTCTGCTTCGGCCAGCGCCTCGGCATCTTTGCCGGCTCCGGCGTCGGCAAGTCGACGCTGCTCGCCATGCTCGCCGGCGCCGACGCATTCGATACCGTCGTGGTGGCGCTCATCGGCGAACGCGGCCGCGAAGTCCGTGAATTCCTCGAGGACACGATCGGCGACAGCATGGCCAAGACCGTCGCCGTCGTCGCCACCAGCGACGAAAGCGCCATGATGCGCCGGCGTGCGCCGGACACCGCCATGCGCGTCGCCGAGCATTTTCGCGACCAGGGGCATCGCGTTTTGCTGGTGCTGGATTCGATCACCCGCTTCGCTCACGCCCTGCGTGAGGTGGCGACGGGGACCGGCGAGCCGCCGGTCGCGCGCGGCTACCCGGCCTCGGTGTTCACCGAACTGCCCAAGCTGCTCGAACGCGCCGGGCCGGGCGGGGAAGGCAAAGGATCCATCACCGCCATCATTTCCGTGCTGGTCGACGGTGACGACCACAACGACCCGGTAGCCGATTCCGTGCGCGGCATCCTCGACGGCCATGTCGTGCTCGATCGCACGATCGCCGAACAGGGTCGCTATCCCCCCGTCAACCCGCTGTCGTCCATATCGCGGTTGGCCGGAAAGGCCTGGAGCGTCGAACAGCGCGCGCTGGTGACAAGGCTGAAGTCGATGATCTCGCGCTTCGAGGACACGCGCGATATCCGGTTGCTTGGGGCCTATCAGGGGGGCGTCGATGCCGAACTCGACATCGCCGTGCGCCAGGTGCCGCTGATCTATGAGGCGCTGACGCAAGCGCCGAAGGATCGCCCGTCGGCCGACCCTTTCTCCGATCTCGCCCGCCACCTCAAGAGCAAGCTGAACGCCGATGCCGGAGACTGAACGCGAATATACCGAGCGCATCCTGCGCGACATGATCGCCGAGGCCAATGCCGTGGAGCAAGCCGAGGCTGACGAAGCGAGAACCGCCAAGGCAAAGGCTGCCCGTATCATCGCAGCCAAAGCCGAGGCCGTTCTGGCCAGAGCCGTCAAGCCAATCCTGCCACGGGCTGGCAGAGCCGATCCTGATCTTCTGGCCAGGCCCGTCGAACCCGCTCTGCCCCGGGCTGTCCAGGCGGTGGCTGCCGAGATGACGCAGGCGAGCCGCGACTCGCTGATCAACGGGCTGTTCCCGCGCACCGAATGGCCGCAGCCGCCAAAGGCACCGTTTCCCCGACTGAGGAAGAAGTCCGACCGACGCAGCGATTTCGTCATAGCCGCGCTCGGCATCACGCTCGGCCTGATCTGCGCCCTGTTTCCCTGGTACATCTTCTTTAACCAGGACCAGTTTGGCGTCCAGGCGATGAAGTTCGGCGGCACCGGCTCCAATTCCGGGCGAGCGGGCGGCGGCGTGGTCGCCGAACGCAGCGCGCCGCTGACGGCAAAGGATATTCCCGCGGCCAATCTCGATCTTCTTGCCACCGGAACGGTGCGGGATGATGCCAATCCCGCAGCCGCACCCGACGAGCAACCGTTTCCGGCCGACGCGGCGAAATTCCGCATGGTTCATGTCGCCAACGGCCGTGCCATGATCCAGGACGACGCTGGCCTCTGGATCGTCCAGCGCGGCTCGATACTGCCTGACTCCAGTCAGGTGTCCTCCATCGAGCAGCGCAACGGCAAATGGGTCATGGTCACCAGTGCCGACCGGGTAATCGAACTCTCCAGATAAACGATCTCCGGCTTCCGGCCATCCGCAAGGCCCGCGCAAGACTGGCGGCCTAGTCTCTGGGTACCTGCTCGGAGATTCCCATGGAGCCCGTTTCCCTTTTCGATCTCGCCGCCAAGCAAGCGCAATGGCTGGCCGTGCGCCAGTCGGCAGTCGCCGGCAACATCGCCAATGCCAACACGCCGGGTTATACGGCAAACGACGTCGAGCCATTCGAAAAGGTGCTCGACCGCGCCGCCGTATCGCTGCAGGCCACCCAGGCCGGCCATCTCGGCAATGCAGCGAGCAATGCCGGCTTCACCATCAAGCCGCAGGAGGATGACGGCGTCGTCATGCCGTCCAAGAACTCCGTCGTTCTGGAAGACCAGTTGCTGAAAGCCGGCGAGGTGCGCCGCTCCTTCGAACTCAACACGGCGATCGTCAAGGCGTTTCATACGATGATGATGATGGCGGTGAAGAGCTGACCATGGACGCACTGACCGCAGCCCTCAAAGTCGCAGCATCCGGCCTCGGCGCCCAGTCGGAGCGCCTGCGCGTGGTTTCCGAAAACCTCGCCAACGCCCAGTCGACCGGCACCGCGCCCGGCTCCGATCCTTATCGCCGCAAGACCATCAGCTTCGTCTCCGAGCTTGACCGGGCCTCCGGCAGTTCAACGGTTGCAGTGAACTCGATCGATCGAGATCCCAGTGACTTTCCAGTCGAGTTCCAGCCCGGCAACGAGGCAGCCGACGAGAAGGGCTACGTCAAGATGCCCAACGTCAACGTGCTGATCGAAATGGCCGACATGACCGAGGCCAACCGCTCCTACGAGGCCAACCTTCAGGTCGTCAAGCAGGCCCGTGACCTGATTTCCATGACCATCGACCTGATGAGGAACCAGTAATGATCAGCGGTATCGGAGCCCTTCAGTTCAAGCCGTCGATCGGCGGCGATGACACGGCGACAAGCCTGCTCCAGGGCGGCGCAACACCCTCGGCCGGCGGCAATGTCGGCACCTCCTTTGCCGAGGCGCTGAGCCAGGCAGCCTCCAAGACCGTCGACACGATGCAGAATGCCGAGCAGGTATCGATGCAGGCGCTCAAGGGCGACGCCGACACCCGTCAGGTGGTCGACGCCGTGATGAGCGCGCAGCAGGCGCTTCAGACCGCCGTCGCCATCCGCGACAAGGTGGTTTCCGCGTATCTCGAAGTCAGTCGAATGGGCATCTGAGGAATTCCGCCATGAAAGCACTTGCCATCGCCGCCACCGGCATGAATGCCCAGCAGACAAATCTGGAAGTCATCGCCAACAACATCGCCAACATCAACACCACCGGCTACAAGCGCGCCCGTGCCGAATTCTCCGACCTGCTCTATCAGGTCGACCGCACGCAAGGCGTGCCCAACCGCTCCAACGCCTCGCTGGTGCCGGAGGGCGTCTCGATCGGCCTCGGCGTCAAGACGACGGCCGTGCGCAACGTGCACACACAGGGCGAACTGACCAGCACCGGCAACAGTTTCGACCTGGCGCTGACCGGCAGGGGCTGGTTTCAGATCGAGGGTGCCGACGGCGGCACGCTCTACAGCCGCGCCGGCGCTCTCAACACCAACGCCACCGGCCAGCTGGTGACGGTCGACGGCGCTGCCGTCATTCCGGCAATCAACGTCCCCGTGGATGCCGTCGAGGTCATCGTCAACAAGACCGGCCAGGTCTTCGCCCGCATCGACGGCCAGACCGACCTGCAGAACCTCGGTCAGCTTCAGATCGCCAATTTCGCCAACGAGGCCGGCCTGGCGCCGCTCGGCGACAATCTGTTCCAGGAAACCACGGCTTCGGGGCCAGCCAATGTCGGCGTGCCTGGCGATCCAGGCTTCGCCACCATCCAGCAGGGCTATCTCGAAGCCTCCAACGTCGACCCGGTCAAGGAAATCACCGAGCTGATCTCTGCGCAGCGCGCCTATGAGATGAACTCCAAGGTCATCCAGGCCGCCGACGACATGGCCTCCGTGGTCTCCAAGAACATCAGGTAACGCATGATGTCGACGCCCGGCCTCCTGTCCGCATTCCGCCGCAGCGCGCTCGTCCTTGCGCTGGTGACCGGCACGATGCCGGCTTTTGCCCAGGAATCGGCCAACCAGTCGGCCACCCGGATCGCCAGCAATCAAGCTGTCGGCGAGGTGGTGCTTATTCCGAGCCGGGTTATCTATCCCGGCGAGACCATCAACCTGGCTGCCCTGAAACAGGTCACCCTTATCGTCGGCAAGCACAAGCCAGAGGCGGTCGCCACACGGGTCGAGGAACTGGATGGCAAGGTCGCCAAGCGCACGTTGCTGCCCGGCCGCTACATTCCCTCCACCGCCATCCGCGAGGCCTGGCTGGTCGAACAGGGTGCTTCCGTGCAGATCTTCTTCATCGCCGGCGGGCTGACGATCTCGGCCACCGCCGTGACGCTGCAGCCGGGAGCCGCGGGCGACCTCGTCAAGGTTCGCAACATCGACAGCGGCAAAGTCCTGTCCGGCACGGTGATGGCGGATGGAACCATCCAGGTCAGCGCTTCATGATGCGCGGGCTTACCCTGATACTGGCAGCCGTGCTTGGCCTGCAGCCGGCGCTGGCCGACGGCCTGACGCCGAAGGCCAAGCGCGAGCTCGCCGCCAAGAATGGCGGCGTCTACAACGATCCCGAATATGATCCGGCCACCACCAGCCGCATGTTCCGGGTGTCGACCGGGCCGAGTTCGCTGCCGCCGGGCCAGGTCGCCTCGCGCATCAAGGACATCGCCCAGCTGCAGAGCTCGCGCGACAATCAGCTCGTCGGCTACGGCCTGGTGATCGGCCTTGCCGGATCGGGCGACAGCCTGCGCAACTCGCCATTCACCGAACAGTCTATCCGCGCGATGCTCGAAAACCTCGGCATCGCCACCGAAGGCGGCAGTGCACGCGCCAAGAATGTCGCCGCCGTCATCGTCACCGCCAACATGCCGCCCTACGTGCAGTCGGGCGCCCGCATCGACATCGACGTCTCCTCGATGGGCGACGCGACCTCGCTTTCCGGCGGCACGCTGATCATGACGCCGCTGAAGGCAGCGGACGGCGAGATCTATGCCGTCGGCCAGGGCTCGGTCATCGTGTCCGGCTTTACCGCCCAGGGACAGGCCGAGCAACTGACGCAAGGCGTGCCGACCTCCGGCCGCGTGCCGAACGGCGCCATCGTGGAGCGCGCTGTCCAGGCCGAGTTCGACGATCAGGCGATCCTGACGCTGCAACTGCGCAATCCCGATTTCTCGACCGCTATCCGCATCGCGGACGCCATCAACGATTACACCGGCCAGCGCTTCGGCATGCGGGTGGCGGCGGAGCGCGATTCGCGCACCGTGCAGATCAGAAGGCCGAAAGGTGTCTCGGCGGCGCGCTTCTATGCCGAAATCGAGAATTTGGTGGTCGAATCCGACACGCCGGCCCGTGTCGTCATCGACGAGCGCACCGGCACCATCGTCATCGGCAATGACGTCAAGATCTCGCGGGTCGCCATCAGCCACGGCACGCTCACCGTGCGCATCACCGAAGCGCCGCGCGTGGTCCAGCCCGAGCCCTTCTCCAAGGGCGAGACCGCCATCGAACCGTTCACCGCCATCGACGCCAGCCGGCCCGACGCCCGCGTTGCCGTGCTTGACGGACCCGATCTCCAAACCCTCGTTTCCGGCCTCAACCGCCTCGGGGTCAAGCCGGACGGCATCATCGCCATTTTGCAGGGAATCAAGTCGGCCGGGGCCCTGCAGGCCGACCTGGTTCTGCAATAGGCGATGCCGATGACGCGCTCCTTCCCACGCCATGACGGCAGACACCGCAAAGCCGCGATCCTGCTTGCGACCGCTATTCTCGCGGCGCTGCCCTTTGCCGGCGACACCGCACGCGGCGAGGAGACGGTCCGCCAGGTTCTGCCGGGAGCACCGGTGGCAGCGGCGCCGCAGCAATTGACACGGGAAAAGGCGCCGGACCAAAGCGAGATCGAGCGCTTCTGCTCAAACATCGCCGACGCCGCCCGCGACCGCCGCTATGTCCTGCAGGCGGAGGAGCTGAAGCAGCTCCAGGCCGGCATTGACGAGCGCATGAAAGCTCTCGATGCAAAGAAAGCTGAATACGAGACCTGGCTGAAGCGGCGCGAGGTTTTCCTGGCCCGGGCCGAGGACGGCGTCGTCCAGATCTACGCCGGCATGAAACCCGACGCCGCCGCCGAGCGGCTGGCCATCGTCAACGCCGATCTGGCTGCGGCCATATTGATGAAGCTCGATTCACGCAAGGCGAGCGTCATCCTCAACGAAATGGACCAGAAGGCGGCGGCGACGCTCACCGGCATTATGGCCAGCGCAGCCCGAAGGGTAGATCCGTCATGATCCGGAAAATGCTTGTCCTGTGCGCGGTCACCGTGCTGTCGGGTTGCGGAACCAACCTCAAGGAGGTCGGCAGGGAGCCGGCCCTGTCCCCGGTCGGCTCCGGCATCGATGGCGGCAGCACTGGCTCCCTCTATCGCTATCCGCAAACGCCGCCCGCGCCGGTCAAGAAATTCTCGTTGTGGGACGACCGCCAGAGCCGGCTGTTCACCGACCCGCGGGCGCTGTCCCAGGGCGACATCCTGACGGTCAAGATCAAGATCAACGATCGAGCCAACTTCAAGAACCAGAACGACAGGAGCCGCACCGCCAATCGCAAGCTCGGTTACGACCTCAGCGCGCAGTGGGACAAGTGGAGCACCGCCGGCAAGGGCGCTGGGGCTCTCAGCTCCACCACGGACACGACCGCCGACGGCGAGATCAAGCGCTCGGAGACGCTTGAGCTCAATGTCGCGGCGATCGTCACCGATGTGCTGCCCAACGGCAATCTGATGATCACCGGATCGCAGGAAGTGCGCGTCAACGCCGAGCTCAGGGTGCTGACGCTCGCCGGCATCGTGCGGCCGGCCGATATCGGCGCCGAAAACACCATCCCCTACGAACGCATCGCCGAGGCCCGCATCTCCTACGGCGGACGCGGTCGCATCACCGAGGTCCAGCAGCCTGCCTACGGCCAGCAGATTCTCGACCAGGTTCTTCCGTTCTAGGATCGGAGCAGGGCGCCGTGGCAAATATCGAACAGGTTCAGCCACGCAAGGGTCCCTCCCCTGCCATCCAGGCCGGCCTGCTGCTGCTTGTGACGGCGGCCGCCATTGGCATGGGCTGGATGTCCGGCGGTTATCTCAAAGGCGTTGGCGCACCGGCTTCGGTACCGGTCGCGCCTGAGAACGAAGGCAAGATCATGCAGCCCGCCGCGGCCGAGCAGCCAGGCCTGGGCCCGATGCTTGTCGTGCTGGCGCCGATCACCACCAACATCGCCTCGCCTGCCGGCACCTGGATCAGGATGGAGGTGTCCATCGTCTATGACGCGCCGCAGCCACAGGCAATGTCGGATGACATCCACCAGGACCTTCTGGCCCTGGTGCGCACGTTGAAGATGCATCAGATCGAGGGCGCCAGCGGCTACCAGCACCTGAAGGCCGACCTCGAAGACCGCGCCGCGATCCGCAGCCAGGGTCACGCCAAACAGGTACTCATCAGGACATTGCTGCTCGAATGAGAAAACTCCTTCTCGCCACGGCCATGATCGCCGCCGCCACCTCCATCGCGGCGGCCCAGCAACTCGATCTCGGCGGCATCGGCAAGGCTGACGGCACCACCGTCGGCTACATCATCCAGATGTTCGGCCTGCTGACCGTTCTGTCGGTGGCGCCAGGCCTGCTGATCATGGTGACCAGCTTCACCCGTTTCGTCATCGCCTTCTCGATCCTGCGCGCCGGCATCGGCCTGCAGTCGACACCGGCAAACCTCATCCTGATTTCGCTGTCGCTGTTCATGACCTTCTATGTCATGGCGCCGACCTTCGATCAGGCCTGGAACACCGGCGTCAAGCCGCTGATGGACAACCAGATCACCCAGACCGAAGCCTTCGACAAGATTTCGGACCCGTTCCGCACCTTCATGCTGCACAATGTGCGTGACAAAGATTTCGACCTCTTCGCCGACCTCGCCCGCGAGCGCGGCCAGACCGTTTCGCGTGACACCGTCGACCTGCGCATCCTGGTGCCGGCCTTCATGATCTCGGAGATCCGGCGCGGTTTCGAGATCGGCTTCCTGATCGTGCTGCCATTCCTGGTCATCGACCTGATCGTCGCCACGATCACCATGGCGATGGGCATGATGATGCTGCCGCCGACAGTGGTGTCGCTGCCGTTCAAGATCCTGTTCTTCGTCCTGATCGACGGCTGGAACCTGCTTGTCGGCAGCCTGGTGCGCTCCTTCAACTGATCCTGCCGCGCCGGCTCGAAATCCCAGCAATATATTTTCGATTAACCGTCCGGTTTAGCCCTTTGGTAGGGACTTGCCCGCATATTCGCTCGCAGATGGCGGGTGATCGATTTTGAGAGATCATGGGCATGATGCCGCACCGTCATACCGGTAGAGCCGGTATGTAAAAAATACCTGTAAAATCAAGGTACGAGTACCATGTCCAGCATCATGACGAACAGCGCCGCATTGACGGCCCTGCAGAGCCTCAACGCCACCAGCAAATCCCTCACCGACACCCAGGCCCGCATCTCGACCGGCTACAAGGTCTCGCAGGCTTCGGACAACGCCGCCTACTGGTCGATCGCCACCACGATGCGCTCCGACAACCAGGCAATGTCCACCGTTTCGGACGCTCTCGGCCTCGGCGCCTCCAAGGTCGACACAGCCTATACCGGCATGAGTAGCGCGATCGATACCATCAACCAGATCAAGACCAAGCTGGTCGCGTCCTACGGCCAGACGGACGCCTCCAAGGAAAAGACCCAGGTCGAAATCGCCGCCCTTCAGAACCAGTTGAAGGCCTACGCCGATGGCGCCACCTTCTCCGGCACCAACATGCTTTCGGTGTCCACTGCGACAGGCACCGCGGCCGACGTGAAGATTGTTTCGGCCTTCAACCGCGACGCGACCGGCGCGGCTTCGATCTCGACGATCGATGTCAATGTGGAAAGCATCAAGCTGTACGATGCCGGCGCGGCACCAACCGCCAAGGGTATTCTCGACACGGCTCGCCTCGGCACCACGGGCGCTGCTGTTGCCACGGCCTCGAACCCCACCCTGGGTGCTGCAGCAGCGGCAACCGACACCTATTCGGTTGCCTCGCTCACTATCTTTTCGGGTGGCACGGCTGCCAGCGATAGCCAGATCGCGCAGCAGATGAACGTCGTCGACGCCGCGCTCAAGGCCATGACCAACGCCGCCACCACGCTCGGCGCCGCCAAGAGCAGTATCGACCTGCAGAAGACCTTCACCTCGAACCTGATGGACTCCATCGATCGCGGTGTCGGCCAGCTCGTCGATGCGGACATGAACAAGGAATCGACCCGTCTGCAGGCCCTGCAGGTCCAGCAGCAGCTCGGCATCCAGGCGCTGTCGATCGCCAACGGTTCATCGCAGTCGATCCTGTCGCTCTTCCGCGGCTAATCGCCTTCGCCCAACCACAGTTCGCACTAAAAATTCGGGCCGCGCCAACAGCGCGGCCCGAATTGCGTTTTGCTCCAGCCCCACGCAACCCTCGATCCTTAACTCTCAAAAGCCAGCTTTTAACAGGCTGTTAACCATGCCGCGCTAGTTATGGTTAACCAATAGCTTACGACAGTTGGCGAATCGGTCCGACCGGCACGATGCCACCCGTTGAACTGGCCCATCCGGCATGTCTGAGCATGTCGGCTTTTGAGAAGGAGCGACTTTCTTGGCGAGCATCATGACCAACGCTTCGGCGTTAACCGCACTTCAAAGCCTCAGCGCCACCAACAAGTCGCTCGAACAGACGCAGGCCCGCATATCGACCGGTTACCGGGTCTCGCAGGCCTCGGACAACGCCGCCTACTGGTCGATCGCCACCACGATGCGCTCCGACAACGCGGCCCTGTCGACCGTGCAGGATGCACTCGGCCTCGGCGCCTCGAAGGTCGACGCCGCTTACACCGGCATGAACAATGTGCTGACAACGATCGGGCAGATCAAGACCAAGGTGCTGTCCATGGTCGGCCAGACGGATGCCGCCAAGGCAAAAACCCAGACCGAGATCAAGGCGCTTCAGACGCAGATGAAGTCGTTCGCCGATGCGGCGACCTTCTCCGGCTCGAATTTCCTGGCGGTGACCTCCAAGCAGACTGCCGCCCCCAATGATGGCGTCCAGCCCGACTCGCAGATCGTGTCCTCATTCAATCGCTCCTCATCCGGCGCAGTGTCGATCGGAACGATCAACATCGATGTTGAGGGCACCAAGCTTTTCGACTACGGCCTCGCCGCCGAGGTGAAGAATTCCGGAACCCTCGATCGCAAAACCTCCATCTATTCCACGGGCGCCGCCCAGACCCTGTACGACAACGCCTATGCGGGCGTGATCGCGGGCGGAGGAACGGATATCGCCGCGAACACAGCCGGCCAGACGGCGGCGGGAGCGGTCGCCAAGGTCGACAATATTTCCGCCTACAACCTCGACATCACGGCCCCAGGGGTAACCGACGACATCATCACGCAGATGGTAACCAGGATGGACAAGGTCATGGCCCAGCTGACCGACTCCGCCACCATCCTCGGCTCGGCCAAGAGCAGCATCGACCTGCAGAAGACCTTCACCCAGAGCTTGATGGACTCCATCGACCGCGGCGTCGGCCAGCTCGTCGATGCCGACATGAACAAGGAATCGACCCGTCTCCAGGCCCTGCAGGTGCAGCAGCAGCTCGGCATCCAGGCGTTGTCGATCGCCAACGCCGCCTCGCAGTCGATCCTGTCTCTGTTCAAGAGCTGATCACGGGCGCCACCGGCGCCCACCTTCCCATCAGATAATCGGGCCGCGCCGCAAGCGCGGCCCGATTTCATTTTCGCACAAGCTTCGAAGACTAGAGTTCCAGCGGACAATCATGCTGGGAGTCGTTGAACCGTGCCGGAACAGATCCAGAGCATCATCTCGAATCTCCGCGGGTTTGGCGTGAAGCGCCTCGCCATGCTGGCGGGCATCGCCGTTCTGGTGATGGGCGTCATCGGCATCGCCTCGGTCTATCTCAACCGCCCCGCCTACGACACGCTCTATGTGGGACTAGACCGTGCCGACGTGAACCAGATCGGCCTGGTGCTGGGCGAAGCCGGTATCGGCTTCGATGTCGGCGCCGATGGAACCTCGGTTCTGGTGCCGGCCGGCACCACCGCTCAGGCCCGCATGCTGCTCGCCGAAAAGGGCCTGCCGACCAGCGCCAATGCCGGCTACGAACTGTTCGACAATGTCGGCTCGCTCGGCCTCACCTCCTTCATGCAGCAGATCACCCGCGTGCGCGCGCTGGAAGGCGAGATCGCCCGCACCATCCAGTCGATATCGGGCATCAAGGCTGCGCGGGTCCACATCGTCATGTCCGAACGCGCCAATTTTCGCCGCGACGAGCAGCAGCCCTCCGCTTCCGTGGTCATCCGCTACGCCGGCATCGACGCCGAGAAGAGCGCCATGTCGATCCGCCATCTCGTCGCCGCCGCCGTTCCCGGCCTGTCGGCAGACAAGGTGACTGTTCTCGATTCCAGCGGCAATCTGCTGGCTGCGGGCGACGACCCTTCCAACACCAGCGCCGCCCGCACGCTCGGCGTCGAGCAGACCGTCGAGGCGCAGATCGGAGACAACATCCGCCGTGCGCTGACGGCCTATCTCGGCCCCGACAATTTCCGCGCCAGCGTCAAGGCCGAGGTCAACACCGACACCCGCCAGACGGAAGAGACCATCTTCGATCCGAATTCCCGCGTCGAACGCTCGGTGCAGTCGGTGCGGGCCAACGAGAACAACAACCAGAAGCAGGCTTCCACTCCGGCCAGCGTCGAGCAGAACCTGCCCGAGACCCAGGCAACCGCCACCGATGGTCCGCAATCCTCCTCGCAAAACGACCGCAGGGAAGAGATCACCAACTACGAGATCAATTCCAAGAAGATCGCCACGGTCTCCAACGGTTACACCGTCACCAAGATGTCGATCGCCGTGGTCGTCAATCAGCAGCGGCTGACGGCCATCCTCGGCAAGGACGCCACGCCGGAGCAGATCGCCAAGCGCGTCGCCGAGATCCAGAAGATGGTCACGTCCGCCACCGGCCTGGACGAAAAGCGCGGCGACATCATCGACGTCTCGGCGGTCGAGTTCATCGATGGCCTGGATGGCGAGGCGATCCCGCAGGCGGGAATGCTCGATTCTATCGGCCAGCATGCCGGCACGATGATCAATGCCGGTGCCTTCATCGTCGTGGTGTTCCTGGTCGCCTTCTTCGGCCTGAGGCCGATGGCCGCGGCGCTGACGGCAAAGGCTACTCCGGCCCTGGCAGGTCCCAGCTTCGACGACGTCCAGCGCTCGCTGCCGACGCCGGAGGCAATGGCGGCCACCGACAGTGCCGCGATCGGGACCTTGCCAGGCACACGCCCAGGCCCCACGCCGCTCGACGATCTTCGCCAGAAGATCCGGCCGGCGCCGCAGGACAGGCTTGCCAGGATGGTCGATCTCAACGAGGAGCGCACCGCGCAGATCCTGCGCAAATGGGCTGCCCAGGAAGTGGCGGTGTAAACCATGCCCTCCGTAGCCCTCTTCGACCTTCTGCCCGATTTCGGGACGCGCGCGCAACGCGCCGGCCAGCCCCGGGCAGCAGTCGATCCCGACCACAAGCCCGAGACGCCGGCGCCACAAGCCGATATCGGCACGCTGATCGCCGAGGCGGTTGCCCAGGCGGAGGCAGCGCTGGAGGTCCGCCTGTCGGCTGCGCATGACGCCGCGCTCGAAGCCGAACGCCAGGCCAGTGCCGAGGAAGCAAGGATATTTCTCGAAAGCCTCGGCGACGATGTCGGCAAGGCTGTCTCGTTGCGCATCGATGCGATGGAGGCGCGCGTGACCGGACTTGTCGCCGCCACGGTCGCCCGCATCATCGGCGGCATCGTCAGCGACGATCTGCAGAAACGTTCGATCGATGCGTTGGCCGGCGCCGTTCGCGAAGCGGTTGGCGATGCCGAAGCGGTGCGCATCGTCGTGCGCGGCCCGCTCTCGATGTTCGAAACACTGAAGGCGTCGCTCGGACCCCGCGCCGCCAATCTCGATTTTGTCGAGGCGCCAGGCTTCGACCTGACCGTCGCCATCGACGAGGCGGTGTTCGAGACGCGCATGGCCGAATGGTCGACGACCCTCTCGGAGGTCCTGGCATGAGCGTCGCCGACGCCGATCACGGCCGCCACGAGATCATCATCGTGCGGCGCAGTCATGACGACCATGACGAAGCCCACCATGGCGGCGTCTGGAAGATCGCCTTCGCCGACTTCATGACGGCCATGATGTGCTTCTTCCTGGTCATGTGGCTGATCAACGCCGCCAACGAGCAGACCAAGGCAGCCGTCGCCAGCTACTTCAACCCGGTCAAGCTGGTCGACCGCAATTCGAGCCGCAAGGGCCTGGAGGATCTCGGCGACGGCCCGCGCGCCATGGGGCTGACGGCCGACGATCCGCAAGAGGCGACCAGCAAAGCCGGACAGAACGGCAATGCCGGCGCGGGCGCGTCGGACCGCAAGCAGGACAAGCAGGAGCCGCAGCAGGCGGAACGCACCGACGATCATCTCTTCGCCGACCCCTACGCGGTGCTTTCGGAAATCGCCGCGGATACCGGCGTCATGCAGAATGTCAGCCAGAAAGGCGACGGCGGCGTGCAGGCTGCCGGACCGGCTACCGGCGCCTCCGGTGGCGCCTCCTACCGCGATCCCTTCGAGCCGGATTTCTGGTCGCAGCAGGTCGCGGCGCCCGGCGCCGAAGCCAGCGCCGAGCGCACCAAAATCGAGGGCGATCCGGCCAAGCCCGGCGACAAGACCGCCGAAACGCAAGTGCTCAAAGTCAAAGCCGTGCCGCCTGTCGCGGCCGCCCCGCTTGAGCCGCAGGCAAAGGACGTGACCGGCAAGCAGGCCGCGAACCCTGCCACGGCAATGGCCGGCGAGACCAAACCGGACGGCACCACGGTCGCCGACGCAGCCAAGGCAGAGCCTGAGGCGCAAAAGGCCGCCAAGCCCGACGTCGGCGAGAAGGCGCCAACCGCGGCTGCCGTCAAGGCAGCGGCCGACGTCAAGCGGCAACTGGCCGATGCCTTCAAGCCCGGCGACAAGCTGCACGACGGCGTCTCGGTCGAAGCCACCGACAAGGGGGTCGTCATCTCGATCACCGACCAGCTCGACTTCGGCATGTTCGAGGTCGGCTCGGCATTGCCGAGACGCGAACTGGTGCTGGCGATGGAGAAGATCGGCCGCATCGTCAACAGCCAGAAGGGCACCATCAGCATCAACGGCCACACCGACGCCCGGCCGTTCCGCGGCGACAGCTACGACAATTGGCGCCTGTCGACGGCGCGCGCGCATTCCGCCTACTACATGCTCGTGCGCGGCGGCGTCGACGAACGCCGCATCACCGAAGTCGCCGGCTTCGCCGACCGCCAGCCGAAAATAGCAGCCGATCCATTGGCGGCCGCGAACCGCCGCATCGAGATCCTGATGGCGACCGGCGGATGAAAAGAGCGGCCGTCACCCGCCGGTTGATTGGCCTGTTGCTGCTGGCCGGCGGACACCCGTCGACCGGTTTCGCCCAGGATACGCTGCAGCCGTATCAGTTGGTGCGCTCGCTGCAACTCATCCAGGACCGCATAGCCGCCGGCGATCATGCCGCCCTGCCGATGCAAGCCAAGCTGCTGGAGATGGCAGATGCGCGCCTGCGGGCGGCGAATGCCGAGGACTACAAGGATCCCAAGAACTTTCGAGCTCTGCTTGTCTATGGCATGAGCGGCGGCAACCCGGTGACCGTCGAAGCGGCCACGTCGCGCGCTACGACGGACCCGCAAAGCCTTGCCATCGCCAAAGGCGTGATTGATTACCTCAACGGCCGGCCCGGCGAGGCTATCGAAGCCTTGAGGCCGATCGATCCCATGGCGCTGCCCCCGGATCTCGGCGCCTTCCTCGCCCTGGTCAAAGGCTCACTGCTTGCCGGCGATCAACCGGCGACCGCACTCCGTCTGCTCGACGAGGCAAGATTGCTCAGCCCCGGCACGCTGGTCGAGGAAGCGGCACTTCGCCGTTCGGTTGGCCTTGCAGTCGCGCAAGGCGACGCGGCACGCTTCGCCCTTGCTTCCACCCAATATGTCGAGCGCTATCTCTATTCGCCCTATGCCAGCCAGTTCGCCGACTCCTTCGTCTCCGGCGTCATCGCGCTGCACATGTCGATCAGCCAGGACAAGCTGGGCGACATCACCTCGATGATGGATCCCGAGCGCGAGAAGGTGATCTATCTGCGCATCGCCCGCCGTGCCGCGATAGACGGCCTGAACGACTTGTCGGCCTTCGCTTCGGCGCGGGCGGAACAGGGCCGCGACGGCAACACCAATCAGGACGATCCACGCGCCCTGCTCTATGCCAGCCTTTCCACCGTCACCTCGGGTACAATCGAGGACGTTCGCGCCAAGCTCGGCAAGATCGACCGCAGCCGGCTGTCGGAGGGCGACCGCGCTTTGCTCGACGCCGCGCAGGCCATTGCCGGCGAGGTCGTCGCGCCGCCCACCGCCCTTCCGGCGGAAAAGCCTGCCCCAGTTCCTGCCGCCGCGGCACAGCCGGTGCCCGAGATCGCCACGGCGCAAGGCGCCGATGACAGTGGCCTGCCACCGGTCGAAGGCGCCATCTCGGAGCAACCCGCCGTCACCGCGGCCTCCGGCGGACCAGCCGCCAATGCCCCGGACATGGCAGCAGCGGCATCCGCCGAGCCTGCGACTGTCATGCCGGCGTCGGCACTGTCGCCCGCAGCCGGTCCAGAGCCCGCCGATCCGACCGACGCCGCCATGACCAGAACACGTCGACAGCTCGACCTGATCGACCAGATGCTTGGAGCCGCCCCAAAATGACCACCAGCCTCGGCTCGGCCTTGCCAGGATTTGCCTCCACGCGCGCGACGTCGGAGCAGCCTGCCGCGAACGGCAGGAACGATGACGCCGGCTTCGGCAAGATGCTGCGCGACGATGCCCGCCCGGAACGGCAGCCGTCGACAGAGGCGGGATCGCGCGACCAGCGCTGGAGCAAGCTCGCTGCCGGCCTTGCCGGGCATGACGCCAAGGCCGAACCGGCATCGGCCGAGCCCGGAAGGACCATCTCGGCCAAAGTGGCAAACGTGAAAACCGGCAAGGACGATTTGGAAGAAAACGCGAAGGCCGACGCTGAAGATACGGCGCCGGATGCCGGGCCGCTTCAGGACGACCTGCCGCTGCTGATCGCGTTTCATGACCTGCGGCATTTCGCGACAACGGCCAAGGCAGCCGGGGGCAATACGGCCACCGGCGAGAATCCGTCGTACCCGGCGCTCGATGGGCAGGCTTCACTGCCAAAGACCTACCGGCCAAAAGCCGCGGGCGGACGCGAAGCACTCGAAACCATGTCAAAGCCGGAGCAGGCGTCGATCGTCGACGGACCTTTGACGGCGCTTGACGGTCAGTCGCCGAGCGCTGCCTCCAGCGCGCCAAAACTCGACGCCGCTGCGGCGGCCCAGAAGCTGTCGGACGCACCGGCCGCCGATGTGCCCGGCGTGCGGTCGAAGCACACCGCGAATGCGATGAAGAGCATCGAGGATGTCCAGTCCTCGATGCGTCCAGAAGCGGGAAAACAGTCCCTGTCCACTGCGCGCATCGACGTGGTGTCGGAACGGAGTTTCCCCGCACCGCCGCAAAGTCCCATCAGCCAGGCAGCCCTCAATGTGATCAACGCCATAGCCGCCGACGCCGGGCCGCAAAAGGCGCTTTCAGCCTCACCCACGACCACCCATCTGGCCAGCTCTGTTGCCGTTCCGACACATGTGTTGAAGATCGAACTCCACCCCGCCGAACTCGGCATGGTGACGGCCAATCTTCGCCTCTCCGGGGAACAACTTTCGATTGAGCTGAAGCCTGAAACGCATGACGCTTATCGTCGGCTGTCGGCCGACAGCGAGGCCATCGTCAAGTCACTGCGGGGGCTCGGCTTCGAGGTTGACAAGGTCACGATACTGCAACCTTCGGTAGCAGCTCCCGCTACAACCCGGACGGATGCAACCGCTCCTATGGCGGCGGCGACAGGCCGCGATCCAGCATCCTTTCAACCGGGGAATTCGGGCAGCGGTAACGGTGGAGCCGGCGGCCAGCAACCGGGCCAGCAATCCTCAGGGAAACGCAACGATGACGCGCAGGACTACGGCCGCGGCACTTCGCCTGCTCGCGAGCGCGCTGGCGGCGATATCTTTATCTAGCGCGGCAAGCGCTGCCGCAGCTACGGCCAACCCTTGCGAGCCGGAAATCCTGCGCGCTGCCGATCGTTATGGCGTGCCCGCCGGCATCCTCTATGCGGTTGGCCTGACGGAGACCGGAAACAAGGGCAGCCTTCAACCCAATGCCTTGAATATAGAAGGAAAAGCAGTCTTTCCGAGGAGCCGGACCGAGGCCCTTGCCGCCTTCGCCAATGCCCGGCGCGAGGGCAAGACCCTGATCGATCTGGGCTGCATGCAGATCAATCACCACTATCACGCATCGCATTTTCGCAGCGTCGAGGACATGCTCGACCCACGCCAGAACGTCGACTATGCGGCGCGCTTCCTGGCCAGCCTTCATGCCCGTCACGAGACCTGGTCGATGGCCGTTGCCCGCTATCATGCCGGTCCCGACAACGACCCGGCGCAGAAGATCTATGTCTGCCGCGTCATTGCCAACATGGTCGCCACCGGCTTTGGAAAATGGACCGCGAACGCCCGCGGCTTCTGCAACCCGTAAGCGCATTTCCCGTTACTAATAGACCAACCGTACAACCCGAATTGTTGGTTTGACTTGATCATACCTTGCCGCCGAAAGCACATCTGGCCGCCCGCTAATGCAACCGGTACGATTCCAGACTCCCAAGAAACTAGCTACAAGAAATGACGGTTGTTCAGGATTCCCGCCAGCGGATACGCCTCTCTTCACGGGGCAAATGATTTGATTCGGAAGGCGGGGCCGATGATTGTGATCGTTGACGAGCGCGAGCTCGTAACAGAGGGATACAATTCACTTTTCGATCGTGAGGGCATCGCCTGTGCAGGCTTTGCGTCCGGCGAATTCGGTGAGTGGGTGAACTCGGCCGCGGACACCGATCTGCGCTCGGTCCGGGCCTTCCTCATCGGCGACTGCCGCGAAGGTTCCATCTCTCCCCGCCAGATCCGCGACCGCACCGGCGCTCCGGTCATTGCGCTCAGCGAACAGCATTCCCTGGAGAACACGCTGCGGTTGTTCGAGAGCGGCGTCGACGACGTCATTCGCAAGCCCGTCCATATCCGCGAGATCCTGGCCCGCATCACCGCCATCCGCCGCCGCGCCCAGGAAGACGTCGCCTATACTGAGATCGGCGCCATGCGCATCTTCATGGACGGCCGCGACCCCGAGATCGACGGTCAGCCCCTCCCCCTGCCGCGCCGTGAACGCCGCATCCTCGAATATCTGGCGAGCAATCGCGGGCGCCGTGTCACCAAGACCCAGGTTTTCAACGCCATCTACGGCATCTTCGACGAAGAGGTCGAAGAGAACGTGGTGGAAAGCCACATCAGCAAACTGCGCAAGAAGCTGCGCGAGAAGCTGGGCACCGACCCGATCGATTCCAAGCGTTTCCTCGGCTACCGGCTCGTCTTCTGATGCAGCGCCGCGCCAGCCTCGCGCAAGAAAACATGCGTAGCCTCGTAGCCAGCAGCATGGACACAGCGGAGACGTTTCGATGAGCCTCTACGGAATGATGCGGACCGGCGTTTCCGGCATGAACGCCCAGGCAAACCGCCTATCGACGGTGGCCGACAACATCGCCAATTCCGACACCACCGGCTACAAGCGCTCCTCCGCCGAATTCTCGACGCTGGTCATGCCGTCGACCGGCGGTGCCTACAATTCCGGCGGCGTCACCACGACGATCCGCCAGGCGGTCAGCGATCCGGGTGTGCTTCAATACACGACCTCGGTTTCCGACCTTGCCGTCAGCGGCGATGGCTTCTTTGTCGTTCAGGATCCGAGCGGCACCCCTTACCTGACCCTGGCCGGCGCTTTCGTTCCCGACGGTCAAGGCAGACTGGTCAACTCGGCCGGCTTCCAGTTGATGGCGTACAGCTACGACAACGGCGTACCGGCAGCGACGGTCAATGGCTTCGAGGGGTTGGTCCCGGTTGTCATCTCAGACCAGGGAATGACTGCAACACCGAGCACTGAGGGCAGCTATGCCGGCAACCTGCCGGCCGGCGCGACCCCGATCGCCGCCGGCAATCTGCCCACCACCAATGCTGTCGGCGCGCAGTACACCTCAAAATCCTCCATGGTTGCCTACGACAATCTCGGCAACAAGAAGCTGCTCGACGTCTATTTCACCAACACCGGCGCCGGCACCTGGCAGGTCTCGGTCTTCGATCAGTCTCAGGCCACGGCCGGGACAGCATTCCCCTATACCGGTGGCGCGCTGGGCTCGGCCAACCTGACGTTCGACGCCACCACTGGCAAGCTCACCGGCGCCGTCGACAGCGTCTCCCTCACCGTGCCCAACGGCGCCGCCTTTTCGCTCGATCTGTCTGCGCTGACCCAGCTTGGCGCCGGCTTCACGGTTTCCGACGCCCAGGTCAACGGCAACGCGCCGAGCACTATCGACAAGGTCCAGATCAGCAAGGACGGCACCATCTACGCGCAGTACAAGGACGGCTCCACCAAGCCGCTCTACAAGATCCCGCTGGCTGACGTACAGAGCCCGGATCAGCTCAAGGCGCTGCCTGGCAACGTCTATTCGCAGGGCACCGAGTCCGGCGCGGTTCGTGTCGGCTTTGCCAATGAAGGCAAGCTCGGCTCCATCATCTCCGGCGCGCTCGAGAATTCCAACGTCGACATCGCCGAAGAACTGACCAACATGATCGCGGCACAGCGCAGCTACACCGCCAATTCGAAAGTCTTCCAGACCGGTTCCGATCTGATGGACGTCCTTGTCAACCTGAAGAGATAAGACGGGCGTCGCCCGCGAAAGACCCGCATGTCACTGTCTACCGCATTGAGTATCGCCCAGTCGGCGCTTATGAACACCGCGCGACAGACCAGCGTTGTCTCGCGCAACGTGGCCGACGCCTCCAACCCGGACTATTCACGCCGTCAGGCCGTCGTCACCAGCACGGCGCCGGGCGCGCGTTCGGTCGATATCCAGCGCGCAGCCAACGAGCTTTTGTTTCGCCAGAATCTCGGCGCGCTGTCGGCCTGGAGCGGGCAGAACGCGCTCTACAGCGGCATGGATCAGCTGGGCGTTGCGGTCAATGGCGTCGACAATGCGTCCTCGCCCTCGACCGCGATCGCCAACCTGCAGCAGGCGCTGCAGCTCTACGCCACCTCGCCGTCGAACCAGAACCTCGGCGCCTCGGTCATCGACGCCGCCAAGCAGGTCGTGCGCTCGCTCAATGAGGGCTCCAAGGCAGTCCAGGATTTCCGCACCCAGACCGACGGCCAGATCGCCACCGCCGTCGATGACCTGAACTCGCTGCTCGGCCAGTTCCAGGATGCCAACACGGCGGTCATGTCCGGAACCCGTTCCGGCACCGACGTTTCCGATGCGCTCGACCAGCGCGACGCGCTTTTGAAGAAGATTTCGAACTATGTCCCGGTGTCGACCTTCACGCGAGGCGACAATGACATGGTCATCACCACCGGTGACGGCACGACTTTGTTCGAGACGATACCGCGCACGGTCACCTTCGCGGCGTCGGCAGGCTATACCGCGGGTGCCGCCGGCAATGCCGTTTACATCGACAACGTGCCGATCTCGGCGGGAGCCGGCGGCAACACCAGCGCCAGCGGCACGCTTGCCGGCCTGCTGCAATTGCGCGACGGCGTCGCCTCGACCATGCAGAGCCAGCTCGATGAGACCGCGCGTGGCCTGATCACCGCTTTTGCCGAGACCGCACCCTCGATGGCCAATGCCGCCGGCCTGTTCACCTGGTCGGGGGCGCCGGCCGTGCCGGCCGCCGGCACGCTGGTCACCGGCCTTGCCGCGTCCATCAGCGTCAATGCAGCGATGGACCCGAGCACCGGCGGCAACCCGACGCTGCTGCGCGACGGCGGCGCCAATGGTGCTGCCTATGTCGCCAACACGGGCGGCGGCGCGTCCTATTCCACCCTTCTGGTTGCCTATGGCGACCGGCTCGACCAGCCGATGACTTTCGACCCCGCCGCCGGCGTTTCGGCAACCTCCAGCGTATCCGACTACGCCGCCAGTTCGATCGGTTGGTTCGAGAGCGTGCGCCAGCAGGCTTCGACCGCCTCCGACGCCAAGGAAGCACTGGCATCGCGCAGCGCCGAGGCGCTGTCCAACGCGACCGGGGTCAATGTCGACCAGGAAATGTCGCTGCTGCTCGACCTCGAACACACCTACCAGGCATCAGCCCGGATGATGAAAACCGTCGACGACATGTTGACGGCCTTGCTCAACGCGGTGGGATAATTCCATGACTTCAGTCTCCTCGGCCGCAATCTCCAATGCCATGCGCTCCCAGCAGATGCGCATGCAGGCCGAACTCGTCAAAGCCACCAAAGAATCCTCGACGGGCCGGGTCGCTGACGTCGGCCTGGCTCTCGGTGGGCGCACCACCCAGGCCGTCACCTTCCAGCGCGATCTTGACCGGCTCAACGTCATCATCGATTCCAACGGCCTGGTCGGCGCCCGGCTTTCCTCGACGCAGACCTCGCTTGGTCAGCTCTCCACCGCCGCGCAGACCTTCCTGTCCGCCCTGACCACCGCTTCCTCGAGCGACTCGTCCAACAGCCTCACCCGGGACTCCGGCAAGGCGACCATCCAGCAGCTGACCTCGATCCTCAACACCAGCGTCAATGGTGAATATCTGTTTGCCGGCACCAACACAGACGTCAAGCCGATCAACGATTTCACCGCTGCCGGCTCTCCTGCCAAGGCTGCATTCGATACCGCTTTCCTCACCAATTTCGGTTTCACCCAGGACGACCCGGCAGCGGCCAACATCACGGCTGCCCAGATGGACGATTTCATCACCAATGATGTCGTGCCGCAGTTCACGGGCGCGGGTTGGCAAGGCAACTGGTCGAACGCCACCGACCAGCAGATCGTCAGCCGCATCGCACTCAACGAAACCACACCGACTTCGACCAGCGCCAACAGCGATGGCATTCAGAAACTCGCCATGGCGGCAGCCATGGTCAGCAGCCTGATGTCCAGCAACATCAGCCAGGCGGCGAAGAATACGGTTGTCAGCCGCTCGACCACATTGGTTGGCGAAGCGCTGAGCGGCATTGGCCAGCTTCAATCCGAGACCGGCATCGTCCAGAAGCGGGTTTCCGATGCCAACGATCGGATGAAAACGCAGGTCGACCTTTTCGAACGGCACATTCTCGATCTGGAAGCCGTCGATCCGGCGGCAGCCGCGACACGGGTCGCGGACCTGACACAGCACATCGAAACGTCTTTCGCGTTGACCGCACGCCTGCAGCAGCTCAGCCTGTTGAATTACCTGACCTGACAACGCTTAACGGAACGGTAGAGCCCCAACGATGTACCAATTCTCCTACGCCGACATCCAGAGCAACTCCGTTGCCGACGCGAAGGACCGCGAGCGGGAGCTTCTGACCCGCTCGATCGACATGCTGGCGGCGGCAGCAGCGGCCGGCCACGATTCGATGGAGGCGATCGAGGCGCTTCACTTCACCAACCGCGTCTGGACCGCCTTCGTCGAGGATCTTGGCTCCAGCGACAACGCCCTGCCCAAGGAACTGCGCGCCAACCTCATTTCCATCGGCCTGTGGCTGCTGCGCGAGGCGGAGGACATCCGTCAGGGCCGCACCAACAATTTCGAAGGGTTGATCGAGGTGTCCCAGATCATCAGGGACGGCATTCAATGACCAACACGCTGAAGATATCGCTGAAGCCGAACGAAAAGATCTACATCAACGGCGCCGTCATCCGGGTCGACCGCAAGGTCACCGTCGAATTGATGAACGACGTCCAGTTCCTGCTCGAAAGCCACGTGATTCAGGCCGACGATGCCTCGACGCCGCTCAAGCAGCTTTATTTCATCCTGCAGGTCATGCTGATGAACCCGGCCGGCGCCGCCGCCGCACGCGACATGTTCCGCCGTTCGCTGCCGCTGCTTCTGGCAAGCTTCGAGGACACCCAGATCTGCAGCGCGCTGAAACAGATCGACCGCATGGTCGGCGAGGATCATATCTACGAGGCGCTGAAGGCGATCCGCGCGCTTTATCCGCTCGAACGCCGCGCGCTGGGTGGTAATGACGATGTTTCGGGTGCCGAGCGCCCGTTGGCTGTGGGAGCACGATACTGATGAACGTGGACATGACGACGACGATTCCGACCGGCGCCAATCAGGCCACGGCGTCGACCTCGAAGACAGCGGTCGACTACCAGTCGTTCCTGAAGCTTCTGATCGCCGAGATGAAGAACCAGGATCCAACCAAGCCGATGGATTCGACGCAATATGTCGCCCAGCTCGCCACCTTCTCTCAGGTCGAGCAATCGGTGCAGACCAACACCAAGCTTAATCAAATCATGCAGTCCTCGGCGCTGTCGCAGGCCGACGCACTGATCGGGCGCTCGATAACCTCCGCCGACGGCCTGACGACGGGCACCGTGGCTTCGGTGCGCCTCGCCAGCAACGGTCTCATCGCCGTGCTGCAGAACGGCACCGAAGTCGCGGTCGGTCCGGGAGTTTCGGTCAAGGCAGCAAGCTGACGCTTTCGGCAGAGAGCCAGTCCCATGAATGAGGCCGACGCTCTCGACATCGTCCAGTATGCGGTGTGGACGGTGCTCGTCGCGTCGGCTCCGGTGGTGCTGGTCGCCATGGTGGTCGGCATCGGCATCGCCCTCATCCAGGCGCTGACGCAGGTGCAGGAGATCACCTTGACCTTTGTGCCGAAAATCGTCGCCATCATGCTGGTGGTGGCGCTGACCGGCCCCTTCATCGGCAGCCAGATATCGGCCTTCACCAACGTCATCTTCGAGCGCATCCAGAACGGATTCTGAACCTGTTCCAGGATGGTGTGCCGCGGCATGCCGTTCGCAATTGTCTGAAGACAGAGCCGCCCCGCGGCACCTCCGGACCCACGGCGGACAAGGCCTGGACCGCCTCTATCCCATTGTTGGACCATGAGCTTTTTTGCCCTTTGCGGCGCCATGCCCTACTTTCGGCAAACGGTCTGCGCAAACGGATTGTCTGACGAGCAGGCACGACATGGCAGGAACCCCAAATGATTGACGAAAAGCCGGACAGCGAGAGCGTCTCGGCGCTGGCGCCCTTCCGTCACGGCATTTTCCGCGCCGTATGGGGCGCAAGTCTCGTCTCGAATTTCGGTGGCCTGATCCAGGGTGTCGGCGCCGCCTGGATGATGACCACGATCGCCACCTCGCCCTATCAGGTGGCCCTGGTCCAGGCTTCGACCACCTTGCCGATCATGCTGTTTGCACTCGTAGCCGGCGCCATCGCCGACAGTTTCGACCGGCGCAAGGTGATGCTGGTCGCCCAGACCTTCATGCTGGTGGTGTCGGTGCTCCTGACCGTGTTCACTTATTCCGGCCTGATCACGCCATGGACGCTGCTTGCCTTCACCTTCCTGATCGACAGCGGCACCGCGCTCAACAGCCCGTCATGGCAAGCCTCCGTCGGCGATATCGTACCCCGCAACAAGGTGCCGGCGGCCGTCGCCCTCAATTCGATGGGCTTTAACCTGACGCGCAGCGTCGGTCCGGCGATCGGCGGCATCATTGTCGCCGCGGCCGGTGCGGCGGCCGCCTTCGCGGCGAACGCGGTGAGCTATATCGGCCTGATCGTCGTGCTGGCGCGCTGGAAGCCGGACGTGCCCATGTCGACCTTGCCGCGCGAGTCGCTGGGGGCCGCCATGGGCGCCGGCCTGCGCTATGTCGCCATGTCGCCCAACATCGGCAAGGTGCTGGTCAGGGGAGCTGCGTTCGGCTTCAGTGCAGGCGCTGTGCTTGCGTTGCTGCCTCTGGTGGCGCGCGATGTCGTCAAGGGCGATGCGCTGACCTATGGCATCATGCTCGGCGCCTTCGGCATCGGCGCGGTCGGCGGCGCCTTGATCAGCGTCAGGCTGCGGCAGCTGCTCTCCAGCGAGACGATGGTGCGCTGTGCCTTCGCCGGCTTCGCCGTCTGCGCCTTCAATGCCGCCGTCAGCCAGCATGCCTGGCAGACGTCGCTCGGCCTGCTTGTCGGCGGCGCCTGCTGGGTGATCGCGCTTTCGCATTTCAACGTCACGGTGCAGATGGCGACGCCGCGCTGGGTAGTCGGCCGGGTGCTGTCGGTCTACCAGACCGCGACTTTCGGCGGCATCGCGCTCGGCAGCTGGATCTGGGGTGTCGTCGCCGATGCGCACGGCGCCGAAACCGCGCTGATCGCAGCCAGCGTCGCCATGCTGGCCGGCGGCGCCATCGGTCTTTTGCTCCCGCTGCCGCAACAGCAGGTGCTCAACCTCGACCCGCTCAATCGCTTCAAGGAACCGCACCTTGCGCTTGACCTGAAGCCGCGCAGTGGTCCCATCGCCATCATGATCGAGTATGTGATCCGGCACGAGGACGAACCGGAGTTCCTCGCCATCATGGCCGAACGCGGCCGCATCCGCCGTCGTGACGGCGCCCGCAACTGGACACTGGCGCGCGATCTCGAGAATCCCACCGTATGGATCGAGCATTATCACACGCCGACCTGGATCGAATATATCAGGCACAATGGACGCATCACCCATGCCGACGCTGTCATCGGCGAACGCGTGCGGGCCCTGCACAGCGGCGACGAACCGCCGCGCGTGCGACGCATGATCGAACGCCCGACCACTGCGGGCACAGCGCTTGTGATGGCCAAGGGACCTATCGAGCATTAGGGCTCCGCAACCGCGCCCCCTGTCGCAGGCACCCCGCTTGGCCCTCCCGTCACCCCTCGCCCGACAGGTCCCGGCGCGCCTTGTCGAGTTCCTCGGCATAGCGCCGCATCAGATGGCCTTCGGTCAACAGGCCCAGCACGATGTGGTCGGTGAAATCCTCGACGACAGCGAGTTCTTCGGCGCCGGCGCGCTGGAATGTTTCCGCGGCGGCCTGCACGTTCATGCTCGGCACCAGCACCGCGTCCTTGTATTTGGCAAGATCGCGCACCGGCACCTCGCCATCGGAAGGATCGCTGTGCAGTTCGGCCACGATCAGCACGCCGACATAGTGGTCGCCCACGTCGACGGCGATGACCCGCTGGGCAGAGCCGAGCGGCACTTGCTTGCGGAAGGCTGCCAGGGTCGTCGAGGCATAGATGGTCTTGATGTCCTTACGCATCATCGAGCCGACTGTGAGGCTGCGCATCCAGCCGACATCGTGGGCGCTGCGGATGGTCTCGCCGCGCAAATGGAAGCGCCATGTCGAGAACGAATAGCCGAAGGTCTCGCGCACCAGGATCGCCGACATGATCGAGGCGGCCAGCACGACGCCGGTCAGCGTCAGGTCGCGGGTCGATTCCAGCGCCAGGAAGGTCATCGTCAGCGGACCGCCGACGACACCGACGGCGAGCGACGTCATGCCGACGACGGCGGCAACAGCAGGGTCGATGCCGGTTGCCGGCGAGACGACGATCATCACATCCGCGAATGCCTTGCCGAGCAGCGCGCCGAGGAATAGCGAGGCGAAGAACAATCCGCCGCGAAAACCCGACCCCAGCGACACCGCCGACGCCGTCAGCTTGAGCACGAAGACGCTGGCCACCACGGCCAGCCCGTAATTCATCGAGAATTCGCGATGCAGCGCGCCATGGCCGCTGGACAGCACTTGCGGGGTGATAAGACCCAGCAGCCCGACGATGACGCCACCGATGACGGGGCGCAGCGCCGCATCGATCGACAGTCTGGCAAAACCACGTTCGATTAACGTCACCAGATGCATGATGGCGATCGAGGCGGCACCGCCGAGCAGGCCGAGCAGCAGGAACGGCACATACTGGCTGGCGGTGAGCGCCGGCAGGCCCGAAAGCTCGAGCGGAAACGGCACGCCGCCGAACATTTCGGCGGTCAGCGAGGCGCAGATCGCGGCTGTCAAGACCGGCGCGACATTGGCGACAGAGTAGATGCCGATGACCAATTCGAAGCCGTAGAAGGCGCCGGTCAGCGGTGCATCGAAGGCGGCGGCGATGGCGCCGGCCGCACCACAGCCGACCAGGATGCGGACATCGTTGCGGCGCAGCCTGAAGATGCCCGCCAGCCGCGATGCCAGCCCGGAGCCAACCTGCGTATAGCCGGCTTCCAGCCCGACCGAGGCGCCAAAACCGCTGGAGATCATCGTCTGGCCGGCGATGATGAAGGTGTCGGTCAGCGACATGCGCCCGCCATAGAGCGCATTGGCTTCGATCGGGTCGATCGGCGTGCGGAATTTCCGTATCCTGAGCCAGACCACCGTCAGCCCCAGCAGCATGCCGCCGATCGCCGGTATCAGCGCCTGCATCGGATTGGCGAGCGAGAACATGCCGGAAAGCCGGCCGCCTGGCTGAACGCCGAACAGCAGCCCGTGCAGGTCCTGCACGATCTGGCTCATCGCCGTGACCAATATGCCAGCCATCACGCCTACGACACCTGCGAGGATGACCACCACGATGCCGCGTGCCTCGAGCAGAGGCAACGACCTGACCAGCACCGCGCGCAGCCGGCGGGCGTAGACTTCGCTGTGGTTTCTGGAAAGCACCGGGGCGGCTCGCCGATATCGAAAGGCAGTGGAAAGCCAGCCTGATACGCCCGGCGGCACGGCATGGCAACCACAATGCCGACAGACACCACATTGGCGACAGCGGGCGCGATATCGATCGGCCGATGGACCGTTCAGGTCGGCATGGGCTCGCCGGATTCATAGAGCACGAGGTTGCGCTCGCCTATGCCAAGCGCCGGCCAGCTCGCACGCCAGTCCGCAATGTGCGGCGACCGGAAATGCGCGTCGAGCGCCGCCCTGTCGCTCCAGACTTCCGTGACCCGGATGAGCCCGGCATCGAAAACATCCTGCGCATAGGAATATTCGAGACAGCCGACCTCGGCGCGGCTGCCGGAAACCATGCGTTCCATTGCGGGCTTGGCTTCCTCCAATTTGTTTGGCGGCAAGCGGATGGTGCCGATGATCAGAAGCATGCGGTTTTCCCTTCTTTACAAGGCCGGCCGACACGGCGACCTGCGCATGATCGTTCGAACTAGCCAGTCTCCCACCCTCGCGCAAGCTTGGCGGACTACCCTCACAGGGCTGTCGCGCGCTCGGCAGTGTATGGGGTTTGAGGACGATATGGCGATCAGCGAAAGCATTCAGCCCGGCGCGGTGGCCAAGAACGGCCGCGACGTCTTCTTCGCCATCGGCATCGTCATCATCCTGGCCGTGCTGTTCCTGCCGATTCCGGCCTTTCTCATCGACATCGGCCTCGCCTTCTCGATCGCACTTTCGGTGCTGATCCTGATGGTGGCGCTGTGGATCCAGCGGCCGCTCGACTTCTCGTCGTTCCCGACCGTGCTGCTCATCGCCACCATGCTGCGGCTGTCGCTCAACATCGCCACCACGCGCATGATCCTGTCGCATGGCAATGAGGGCACGCATGCCGCCGGCTATGTCATCGCCGGCTTCTCCAAGCTGGTGATGGCCAGCGACTTCGTCATCGGCCTGATCGTCTTCATGATCCTGATCGTGGTGAACTTCATCGTCATCACCAAGGGCGCCACCCGTATCGCCGAAGTCGGCGCCCGCTTCACCCTCGACGCCATCCCAGGCAAGCAGATGTCGATCGACGCCGACCTGTCGGCCGGCATGATCGACGACAAGACAGCGCAGCTGCGCCGCCGTGAACTGGAAGAAGAATCTTCTTTCTTCGGCTCGATGGACGGCGCCTCGAAGTTCGTGCGCGGCGATGCCATCGCCGGCCTCATCATCACCGCCATCAACATCGTCGGCGGCATCGCCATCGGCTACATCAGGCACGGTATGGGCATGGGCGAAGCCGCCGACGTGTTCATCAAGCTGTCGGTCGGCGACGGCCTCGTCACCCAGATCCCGGCCCTGATCGTGTCGCTCGCCGCCGGCCTGCTCGTCTCCAAGGGCGGCACGCGCGGCTCGACCAACCAGGCGGTGTTCGGCCAGCTCGGCGCCCACCCGCGCGCCCTCTATGTCGCGGCATCGCTGCTGGTGCTGCTCGGCCTGATGCCCGGCCTGCCGCTGTTCCCGTTCTTTGCGCTGGCCGCCGGCATGGCCGGCCTCGGCTACGTCATCCCGATGCGCGCCAACCGCGCCGTCGCCGAAGCCGAGGCGATCAAGGACCAGGAAAAGGCGACTAAGGTCGAGGAGGAGAAGAACTCGGTCAAGGCCTCGCTCGCCACCGCCGAGATCGAGCTTTTGATAGGCAAGCAGCTGTCGACAAGGCTGCTGACGTCGCATCAGGAACTGGTTTTCCGCATGGGCAAGATGCGCAAGAAATTCGCCACCCAATATGGCTTCGTGGTGCCGGAGGTGCGCGTCGCCGACGATTTCGCCATCCCGCCGAAGAGCTACCAGATCAAGGTGCACGGCACCGTGGTGGCCGAGTATCAGATGCGCGTCGGCGAGATCATGGTGCTGCTCGGCAATCGCGACGTCCCCGAGATACCGGGCGAGGAAATCCGTGAGCCGGCCTTCGGCATGCGCGCCTATTCCGTCGTCGAAGCCTTTGCCGAGGATCTGAAGCGCGAGAACTACACCTTCGCCGACAACATGTCGGTGCTGCTCACCCACCTCTCCGAAGTCATCCGCAACAACCTGCCGCAGCTTCTGTCCTACAAGGACATGAAGGCCTTGCTCGAACGCCAGGACCAGGAGTACCGCAAGCTCGCCGACGAGATCTGCACCACGCACATCTCCTATCCCGGCCTGCAGGCGGTGCTGAAGCTGCTGCTGGCCGAGCGCGTCTCGATCCGCAACCTGCACCTGATCATCGAGGCGATCGCCGAGATCGCGCCACATGTGCGCCGCACCGAGCAGATCGTCGAGCATGTCCGCATCCGCATGGCCCAGCAGATCTGCGGCGACCTCTCCGAGGGCGGCGTGCTGAAGGTGCTTCGCCTCGGCAACCGCTGGGACCTCGCCTTCCACCAGAGCCTCAAACGCGACGCCAAGGGCGAGGTGCGCGAATTCGACATCGACCCGCGCCAGCTCGAGGAGTTCGGCCAGGACGCCACCAAGGCGATCAAGAAATATCTGGAAGCCGGCGAACGTTTCGTCCTCGTCACCGCGCCCGACGCCCGCCCCTATGTGCGCATGATCATCGAACGGCTGTTCACCACGCTGCCTGTGCTCAGCCACGTCGAAATCGCCAAGGGCGTCGAGATCAAGGTGCTCGGAACCATATCGTGAGCGTGCTTTCGCAAGGCGTCGTCATCGCGGCGTTCCTCGCCTTCTGCCGCATTGGCGCCTGCTTCATGCTGATGCCGGGCCTGTCCAGCGCCCGCGTCCCGGTCCAGGTCAGGCTGTTCGTGGCGGTCGCCGCCACCGGCGGCCTGCTCGCCTTCCTGTGGGACAAGATCTTCCCTTTCGTCGACCCGCGCCCCCAGATCCTGGTGCCGATGATCATCTCGGAACTTCTGGTCGGCGGCCTGATCGGCGCCATGACCAGGCTCTACATGGAAGCCCTGCGCTTCATGGGCTCGGCCATCGCCATGCTGGTGGGCTATGGCGGCAGCGGCGGACCGGCGATCGAGGAGCCCGAACCCCAGGCAGCCCTTGCCGCCATCATCTCGTTCTCGGCGCTTTTGATGCTGTTCGTCTTCGATTTCGACCACGAAATAATACGCGCGCTGGTTTCCTCCTACACGGTCGCGCCGGTCAACATCTTCTTCAACCCGCAGGCAGCCCTTGTCGATGTCACCGACACGGTGTCGGACACCTTCTTCCTGGTCATCCGCCTCGGCAGCCCGTTCGTCGCCTATGCCATTCTCGTCAATCTGACGATCGGCTTCGTCAACAAGCTGACCCCGCAGATCCCCATCTATTTCATCTCCCAGCCCTTCATCATCGCCGGCGGCATGATCATCTTCTATTTCGCCGTCGGCACCATGCTGTCGCTGTTCGTCGACGGCTTCGTCGACCTGACATTGGCGAGGTAGAAATGAGCACGCGCAAGGACCGCCTCAAGAAGCTGGTCAAGGTGCAGGAACAGCTGAAGGCGCTGCACGAAACCCGCCACGCCACCTTCCTTGCGGCGGCCAGTGCCGCCGAGGCCGAGGCCAAGGAACTGGTCGGCCATTTCGACCAGGCCGATTCGCTCTCCGCCCTGTTTCCCGATCTCTACCATCGCCGCATTGCCCAGGCGGTGGTGCGCCAGGAGGCGAACCTGGCGAGCGCCAGGCAGGAAGCCAACCTCATCGCCGCGGCGACCGCCCGCACCAACATGGTCGAGCGCGCCTACAAGGACGTACGCAACCGCGACGAACGCGAACGCTCCGACCGCGAGCGGCTCGATATCATCGCCCAGAAGCGGACGCAGGAGTAGCTGGGAGATTGTGTGGCGCGAAGCGGACCCTCCAAGGTTCGGCTTTCCCGTAAACGCTTTACAGCCCGGTTTGGTAGCGCTACCGTTTCGGCTAGCGTGAGCCTGGGAGGAGCCAGGGCTGTCGCTAGCGGAAGCGTTGTTCCTTCGACGACGTCGCGGGAATTGTTGGGAGGATCGATGGCGTCTGTCGCAATTGGCGAAGTCTATAAATCATTCGGCGCTGTCGAGATCCTGCACGGGGTCAGCGTGAACATCGAGGACGGCGAGTTCGTCACTCTGGTCGGACCGTCGGGCTGCGGAAAATCAACCCTTCTCAGAATGATCGCCGGCCTGGAAAAGATTTCACGCGGCCAGATCGCGATTGGCGAACGTGTCGTCAACAACGTTGCGCCCAAGGAGCGCGACGTCGCCATGGTCTTCCAGAACTATGCGCTTTATCCACACATGACCGTTGCCGAGAACATGGCGTTCTCGCTGATGCTCAAAGGAGTTTCCAAGCCGGAGAGCGATGCCGGCGTGCGCCGCGCAGCCGAAATCCTTGGGCTGGTGCCTTTGCTGGCGCGCTATCCTCGGCAGCTTTCCGGCGGCCAGCGCCAGCGCGTCGCGATGGGCCGCGCGATCGTGCGTGATCCGGCGGTGTTTCTCTTCGACGAACCGCTGTCCAATCTCGACGCCAAACTCAGAGTGCAGATGCGCGCCGAGATCAAGGAACTGCACCAGCGCCTCAAGACCACGACAGTCTACGTCACTCACGATCAGATCGAAGCCATGACTATGGCTGACAAGATCGTGGTCATGCATGACGGCATCGTCGAGCAGATAGGGCCGCCGCTGGAACTTTATGACCGGCCGAACAATCTTTTTGTCGCCAGCTTTATCGGCTCGCCGGCCATGAATTTGCTGAGGGGCGAGATCGCTTCCGACGGCTCACCCTCGTTCCGCGGCGCCGGGGGGATTTCAGTCCCGTTGGCCTCGGCACTTTCCATCCGCAATGGCGAGCCTGTGGTGCTGGGAATAAGGCCCGAGCATTTGCGGCTGTCCGACGAGCAGGGCATTCCGGTCACCGTCGCGGTGGTTGAACCAACCGGGTCCGAAGTGCAGCTCATCGGCAGGACAGCCGGCGGCGAAGAGATCGTCGCCAATTTCCGGGAACGACATTCCTTTACGCCGGGCGAAACCATTCGGCTTACGGCCGAGCCCAGCCTTATCCATCTCTTTCACGCAGAAACCGGACAGAGGTTCCAAACACGTACCGATCAGTAGGACCACAAGGCAAGGACAACAAACAGGAGGAAACGAGCATGAAGTTCACCAGACGCGACGTGATCCGCACCACCGCCGGCGCGGCGGCGGGTGCCTTGGGAAGTCGGTTCATCAGCTCTCCGGCCCTTGCCCAGGACGGACCGAAATACAAACCCGAGGATGGCGCCAAGCTTAGACTGCTGCGCTGGTCGCCCTTCGTCCAGGGCGACGAGGACCAATGGCTGGCCAACACCAAGCGCTTCACCGAAGCGACCGGTGTCGCGGTCCGTGTCGACAAGGAAAGTTGGGAGGACATTCGCCCCAAGGCGGCAGTCGCGGCAAATGTCGGATCCGGCCCCGACCTGATGTTCGTCTGGTTCGACGACCCGCACCAATATCCCGACAAGCTGCACGACGTGAGTGAACTGGGCGAGTATCTCGGCTCGAAATATGGCGGCTGGCATGATGGACCAAAGCAATATGCGACCCGGGAAGGCAAATTCATCGGCCTGCCACTGGCCACGATCGGAAATGCCATCGTCTATCGCGAAAGCTGGGTGAAAGAGGCCGGCTTTTCGGAGTTTCCAAAGGACACGAAAGGCTTCCTGGAACTTTGCAAGGCCTTGCAAGCGAAGGGACATCCGGCCGGATTCACGCATGGCCACGGCGTCGGCGACGGCAACAACTATGCTCATTGGCTGCTGTGGAGCCATGGCGGCCAGATGGTCGACGAGGGCGGCAAGGTAACGATCAACAGCCCCGAGACCCTCAAGGCGATCGAATACGCGCAGGAGCTCTACAAGACCTTCATTCCAGGCACCGAAAGCTGGCTCGACGTCAACAACAACCGCGCCTTCCTGGCCGGCGAACTGGGGGTGATCGCCAATGGAATTTCCGCCTACAACACCGCCAAGATCAACAAGGACAAAGATCCAAAGCTGGCTGAAATCGCCAAGGACATACGCACGACCAACCTGCCCATCGGTCCTGTCGGCAAATCCGTCGAATTGTTCCAGGTGACCACGGCTGTCATCTTCAATTACACGCCCTACCCCAACGCGGCCAAGGCGTATTTGCAGTTCATGTTCGAGGAACCGCAAATGAAGGACTGGATCACCTCCTCGGCCGGATATTGCTGCCAGACACTGAAGGCATTCGACAACAACCCAGTGTGGACCGCCGATCCCAACAACGCCGCCTACGCCAAGGCTTCGGCTACTCTGCGGCCCAACGGCTATGCCGGGCCGCTCGGCTATGCTTCGGCGGCAACCATGGCCGACTACGTGCTGGTCGACATGTTCGCCAAAGCGGTGACCGGCCAGGCCACGCCGCAAGAGGCAATGGAAGAGGCCGAGAAGCGGGCAAATCGCTATTATCGCGTTTGAGCCTGCTCAGCCGGGCAGCGCGGCTGCCCGGCTGGCTTCGGATTGCGTCGCGGCCGATCCGGCCTATCAATGAGACCTCAGCAGGAGCCAACCCATGGCCGTGCCGTCAGCTGCCATCCAGCCGCGATCTTCGATCTTCTCACGGATTCTGTCGCGCTGGAGCGAAAGTCGGAACGCACTTGGCTTCGGCTTCATGCTTCCGGCGGCTGCACTGCTGCTCGTCTTCCTGACCTATCCGCTGGGGCTCGGCGTCTGGCTCGGCTTCACCGATGCCCGCATCGGCCGCCCCGGTATCTTCATCGGTATCGAAAACTATGAATATCTGTGGAGCGACGCCGTCTTCTGGCTCTCCGTCTTCAACACCTTGCTCTATACGATCAGCGCTTCGATCCTGAAATTCGCGCTCGGCCTCTGGCTAGCGCTCCTCCTCAACCAGAACCTTCCCTTCAAATCGTTCTTCCGCGCGATTGTCCTGCTGCCGTGGGTGGTGCCGACGGTGCTCTCGGCCATCGCCTTCTGGTGGATCTACGATTCGCAGTTCTCCATCCTGTCGTGGGCGCTTATGGAAATGGGACTGATCGATCACCGCATCAATTTCCTTGGCGATCCGGAGAACGCACGCGCCTCGGTGATCGCTGCCAATGTCTGGCGCGGCATTCCTTTCGTGGCCATCACGCTGCTGGCCGGCCTGCAGACGATTCCCCAATCGCTTTACGAGGCCGCGACGCTCGACGGCGCCAGCCGTTGGCAGTTGTTCCGCTATGTGACGCTGCCGCTGCTGACGCCGATCATCGCCATCACCATGACCTTTTCGGTCCTGTTCACCTTCACCGATTTCCAGCTGATCTATGTGCTGACTCGCGGCGGGCCGGTGAATGCCACCCATCTGATGGCGACGCTCTCGTTCCAGCGCGGCATTTCCGGCGGCCAGCTTGGCGAGGGAGCCGCGATCGCGGTGGCGATGATCCCGTTCCTGCTTGCGGCGATCCTTTTCAGCTATTTTGGGCTGCAACGTCGTAAATGGCAGCAGGGCGGTGGAGACTGACATGGCCGCGATCGAAACGAACAACCGTCCGAATACGGATGAAGGCGGCATGGGCTATCTTCAAAGCCTGCCCCGGCGCGTGGTGACCGTTTATCTGC
Organism: Mesorhizobium sp. M0715; assembly: GCF_040320355.1. Lineage (NCBI taxonomy): Bacteria > Pseudomonadati > Pseudomonadota > Alphaproteobacteria > Hyphomicrobiales > Phyllobacteriaceae > Mesorhizobium > Mesorhizobium sp. M0715. The sequence continues at coordinate 104,421 of NZ_JAMYPL010000014.1, forward strand.
CGCTCCTGATATTCGTCATCGTGCTGCTGTTCCCGTTCTACTGGATGACGATCACGGCGGTGAAACCCAATCTCGAGATGACGGATTATGCCAATTTCAACCCGTTCTGGGTCGTCCATCCGACGCTCGAGCATATTCGATATCTGCTCTTCGACACGTCCTATCCGGGTTGGCTTCTCAACACGATCATCATCTCGACCGCCGCAACTTTCCTGTCGCTGCTGGCGGCGGTGTTCGCTGCCTATGCCATCGAACGCTTGAGGTTTTCCGGGGCGCGGCAGGTCGGCTTGGCGATCTTCCTGGCCTATCTCGTGCCGCCCTCGATTCTGTTCATTCCCCTGTCGGTGATGGTTTTCAACCTCGGCCTTTACGATACGCCGTTCGCGCTGATCCTCACCTATCCGACGTTCCTCATTCCATTCTGCACGTGGCTCTTGATGGGCTACTTCCGCTCGATCCCTTTCGAACTGGAAGAATGCGCGCTGATCGACGGCGCCAGCCGCTGGCAAATCCTGACCAAGATAGTTCTGCCGCTGTCGGTGCCCGGCCTGATCTCCGCCGGCATCTTCGCTTTCACCCTGTCATGGAACGAATTCATCTACGCTTTGACTTTTATCCAGTCGTCCGAAAACAAGACCGTGCCGGTCGGCGTGCTTACCGAGCTCGTACGTTCGGACGTCTATGAATGGGGAGCCCTGATGGCAGGCGCGCTGATCGGCTCCCTGCCGGTGGTGGTGCTCTATTCATTCTTTGTCGAGCACTACGTCTCCTCGATGACGGGCGCGGTCAAGGAGTGAAGCTGAGGCGGAAATCGACGATGGAAAAAACTGCCCGACAACGCATGGCGCGAAGCCGGCAGCTTCGATCGATCCCCGCACTTCCGCTCCCTCTCCTTCCCGCAAGCCTGCCACAAGCTTGTTGAGGCATGGTCTGGCTAAGGAAAACCGGTAAAAGGCGGACTTTCTTGGCGATTTCTCCACCCAGCGACATCGTTATGGATGTGGCCCGAGCCGCCGACCCGGCGGATATCGAGACCGCCCGCGCCGCGCTGGCAAAGCGGGCCGGCGGCGCTGCGGGCACGTTTTCACTCGACACCGCCGCTTCGGTCGATGCCGGCTCGATCCTGTCGCGCGCCACCGCCGACAAGGCCGCCGCTGCAACCGACCCGGCCAACAAATTCAAGAAGTTCGAGGCGATGGTGCTGCAGACCTTCATCCAGAACATGCTGCCAAAGGATACCGAGGGCGTCTACGGCAAGGGCCTGGCCGGCGACATGTGGAAATCGCAGCTTGCCGAGCGGGTCGCGGACGTGATGGCCGAACGCGGTGGCATCGGCATCGCCAAGTCGATGCTTGCCGACCACTATCTCGAAGGCAAGCGCGTGGTTCCGGTCGGTCCGGTTTCGGGCGGGTTGGAAAAGACCGAGATCGACCAGCAAAACAGCCTGTCGACCTCGCTGGTCCACCAATTGCAGCGCAAGGCTGCGGGGTCGATGACCGGTGACGAGACGACCATAAAAACAAACATCAAGATCTAAACTGGGAAACGCCATGGCCGACTTTTCGGAATCCACCCCCAACCTGCCAGCACGCACGACGGCGTCGGAAGCGCCGATCCCGTTCGCGCGGCCCGGCAACCTCGCCGCCATCATCGGTCGCATCGAGGAAGTGGTCGAGGAAGAGACCGCCGGCATCCGCAACGCGACCAACTATGATCTCAAGGCATCGAACGCCCGCAAGAGCCGCTACCTCTACGAGTTGACCCGCGCCATGAAGGGCGGCAGCGAAGCCGAATTCCTCGAACAGCACCGCGAGGGCCTGACCCGGCTGCGCCAGAAGCTGGCGAAGAACGAAGCGGCGATCCTGGCGCATCTGAGCGCGGTCAACGAAGTCGCCAGCCTGCTGCGGCACGCCATCCAGCGCGCCGAGACCGACGGCACCTACTCCGCCGGCGAGTTCGGCTGGATGAAGGCATGATGCCGAACACGAGCGACACATCGGAGATACTGCCGAAGCAACGGCGCAGTGCCGCGTTGCCATCCCAAGGGACCGATCAAGGGACTGACAAGAGCCGATGATCAAGGTCATCGCCATCGCCGTCTGGATTTGCGCCGCAACCCTCGGCGCCGTGTTCTATTCGTTTCAGGCGGCCGGCGAGCGCGGTGTCGGCGAAACGCCGAAGCCGATGCTGGGCGGTCTCGACTACGTCAAGACCGACATCATTTCGGTGCCGCTGATCCGCGATTCTGAGATCGGCGGCTATTTCCTGACCAAGCTCGTCTACACCGTCGAACCCGAGCAGATAAAGAAGCTGTCCATTCCGGCCGAAGCGCTGATCACCGACCAGGTCTATTCCTACCTCTATTCCAATCCGCAGATCGACTTCACCAACAAGGCGACCATCGATCTCGATGCTTTCCGCGCCGCCATCCGCGATACCGTCAACGCGCGTGTCGGCGCGCCTTTGGTGCATGAGGTTCTGATCGACCAGGTCAATTTCCTGTCGAAGGACGAAATCCGCGACAACTGGCTGCGCCGCAAGAAAAGCGAGACGGCGACCGAAATGACCAAGGCGTTCAAGGAACACTGAGTTGCCCTGCTCACAGGCCCGGTCACATCGAGCCTCGCCTGCCGCAAGGGCAGGAACCAGCCACCCGAATCCGCGTTGACGTAAACGTCAACCCAAAGCTATATGCGGCAGCGACCGTGATTGCGAAACCGCGGCATGGGCTTCGGCTGGATCGAAGCGCCGTTGCGAGACAGATGCAACCAGACAAGGAGAACAGCGTGAGCGTTCAGGAGATTGCCGAGAAGATCAAGTCGCGGGTGGCCAGCAGCGGGTTCGATCGTTCCGTGAAATTCGACACCGGCAGCGACGGCGTCATCGTCATCGACGGCGCGACCATCTCGAACACCGATGCACCCACCGACTGCACCATCAAGCTCTCGCTCGACGACCTGGATTCGCTGATCGCTGGCGACCTGAACCCGACAATGGCGTTCATGACCGGCAAGATAAAGGTCGAAGGCGACATGACCGTCGCCATGGCGCTCAGCCAGCTGATCGGCTGAAGGCATCCAGCCGCCCAGGCGGCACCCACCAAGCGCAAAAACGCCGCCTTTTCGGGCGGCGTTTTTGCATGAAATGCTGCCGGCTTCGTGTCTCAGGCCGCCGATATCAGTTCCTGCGCCTTCAGCTTGCGGCCGGCCGCCTTCAGCGTGCCGTGCACGCCGTCAAGCGCGCCTTCCACCAGTTCCAGCGCCAGCAGGCGGTGCCGCTCATAGGGTCCTGGCATGGCAAGTGAACCGGTCTTCTCGGCCGAGAAGCCGAAGCGCGCGTAATAGGGCGCATCGCCGACCAAAAGGATAGCGGCATGGCCGAGACGCGCCGCTTCGGCGATGGCATGGCGCATCAGCGCCGAGCCGATGCCGGCATTCTTGAGCGACGGGTCGACGGCAAGCGGGCCAAGCAGCAGCGCGGCCGCACCGCCCTCGCCCAGCCTGACATCCCACAGCCGCACGGTGCCGGCCACGCCGCCCGAAGCATCGCGGGCGACGAAGGCCAGCCCTTCCGAGGGCCGCCGGCCACGCCGCAACTTCTCCGACGACTTTTTCCTGCGCTTCGGCCCCATGGCCCGATCGAGCAACGCCTCGCGCGCCGCAACATCGGCGGCGGTTTCGGCGACCATCCCAAAGGCCGGTGCGTGGCCCCCAATTTCAACTGGCATTTCCATTTCAAATGACATTTCCATTTCCGCAATCCCTGGCGAGCGGAGATCTGTTCCACAGGCGAGCCCGGGTGGACGACAGGCGCCCACCTGGGATGATCTGATCGGCTCTCTCAGCGCATTTTCAGGCGAAGTTGTGTCCGGTTCGCCGTCCGAAAATGCGCTGAGGAAGCGCCGTCAGATCACGTAGGATCGGAGAGGCTCGAAGCCGTTGAAGGCGACCGCCGAGTAGGTGGTCGTGTAGGCGCCGGTGCCTTCGATCAGCACCTCGTCGCCGATCGTCAGCGACAAAGGCAGCGGATAGGGCGTCTTCTCGTACATCACGTCGGCCGAATCGCAGGTCGGGCCGGCGAGCACGCAAGGTGCCGTCTCCGTGCCGTCATGCGCGGTGACGATCGGGTAGCGGATCGCCTCGTCCATCGTCTCGGCCAGGCCGCCGAACTTGCCGATGTCGAGGAACACCCAGCGCACATTGTCGTTGGCCGCTTTCTTCGAGATCAGCACGACTTCCGACTTGATGACGCCGGCATTGCCGACCATGCCACGGCCCGGCTCGATGATGGTCTCGGGAAGCGCGTTGCCGAAATGCTTGCGCAGCGCCGAGAAGATCGCCTGGCCATAGGCCTGGGCGGCCGGCACGTCACGCAGATAGCGCGTCGGGAAACCACCACCCATATTGACCATCTTCAAGACGATGCCTTCTTCGGCGAGCGTCGCGAACACCACCTTGGCGTCGGCCAGCGCACGGTCCCAGGCGGTCAGGTCGGTCTGCTGCGAGCCGACATGGAACGATACGCCATAGGCGTCGAGGCCGAGCCCCTTGGCATGGCGCAGCACGTCGACGGCCATCGCCGGCACGCAGCCGAACTTGCGCGACAGCGGCCATTCGGCGCCCTCGCCATCGGTCAGCACGCGGCAGAACACGCGCGCGCCTGGAGCGACGCGGGCGATCTTCTCGACCTCTTCGACGCAGTCGACCGCGAACAGGCGGATGCCGAGCTGGTAGGCGCGTGCGATGTCACGCTCCTTCTTGATGGTGTTGCCGAAGGAGATGCGGTCCGCCGGCGCACCAGCGTCCATCGCCATCTCGACTTCGGCAACGGAAGCGGTGTCGAAGGACGAGCCCATCGCAGCAAGCAGGCGCAGGATTTCCGGCGCCGGGTTTGCTTTCACAGCATAGTAGATCTTGGAATCAGGCAGCGCCTTCTCGAAGGCGCGGAAATTGTCGCGCACGACATCGAGGTCGACGACGAGGCAGGGGCCGGTCGGACGTCGGGTGGCGAGAAAGTCAAGAATGCGCTGGGTGGCCATCGGGGTCTCTCCATCAGCGCCTTTCGGCGCGCAATAAGGCTGCGGGACGCGGGCTGTCGGCCTCGCGAACTCGCGGTGGACAAAGGCGGGACGGAAATTCATGGAACCAGCCGGTGGAGACCCCGGAACCATGAAGCGCCGTCTCGCGGCGGTGAACCTTGGCCTTGCCCGGCCTCGGTTCGCTTTGTCTGCCTTGGCTTGGATGGGAGACCCGTCCGCACTGCCGGCAATGAAGGTGTGCCTCTTCAGTAACCCCGGTTTTTGGACAACCGGCAGAACACCAGAAAGGCCCGCACCGTCGTTGCTTCAAGGTGTCCTCGGGCTGGCGGTTGGCCGCTAGACCGACTGGAGGGGTTAGCTCCAGTTACCTTACCGATTTCCCTCACCATTCGAGGATCGGCGGACACCCACAGGCACGTGCGACTTTGGGCAAGCGCGATATAAGGGCGAAGACTTTCACAATCAATAAAAATCGTATCGCAGGTTGTAAAATTTCTGGCGTCGAACAATGTTGCGGCAACCGTATCCGGATATCGAACGATGACAGGCACGCACGGCCCTCTCAACGCCTTTCTCGATCTTCGCCAGATGCCAGTGGCACATGCCCAGCTAGGCCCGCTGGCCGGCCTGCGGCTGGCCGTCAAGGACATCTACGACGTCGCCGGCTACCGCACCGGTTGCGGCAATTTGCAAAAATTCGCCGAAAGCCACGCAGCCTCGCGCACCGCACCCGCCGTGCAGATGATCCTCGATGCCGGCGCACGCTTCGTCGGCAAGACGCAGACCGACGAGCTTGCCTTCGCGCTGTTCGGCCAGAATGCGCATTTCTCGTTTCCGGTGAACCCGGCGGCACCCGACCGCGTCACAGGCGGCTCCTCATCGGGATCGGCGGCGGCGGTGGCGGGCAGGCTGGCCGATATCGCCACCGGCTCCGACACCGGCGGCTCGATCCGCGCCCCGGCGAGCTTTTGCGGACTGATCGGGCTGCGCACCACGCATGGCCGCATTCCGCTCGACGGCACGATGAAGCTGGCGCCGAGCCTCGACACGTTCGGCTGGTTCGCCGATGACATCGAGACCTACGAAACCGTCGGCAAGCTGCTGCTCGGCCGCGATCCGCACCAGCATGTGTTGGACCGGCCGCTGGCACTGGATTGGCTGGATGGATTGGTCGCCCGCCCGGCGCTTGCCGAATATGGTGAAATGAAGGGGCTGGCGGGCAAGGTCTTCGGCGCGCCGATGACGCCGGGAGTGCGCTTCTCCTCATCTCCCGATGAACTCTACTGGTGCTTTCGCCGGCTGCAGGCCAGGGAGGCCTGGGCGGTGCATGGCGAATGGATCACCAGCGGCGAGCGCGGCCTTGGCCCCGGCGTCGAGGAGCGTTTCGGCTTTGGCCGCGCCGTCGACGACAAGACAGCCCAGGCCGAGAAGGTGCGACGTCTGACCTTTCGCGGCGAACTGAGCGCCCTGCTCGGCAAGAACGGCTTCCTTGTCCTGCCGACGGTGCCTGGTCCGGCACCTTACGTGGACAGCACGCCGGAGCAGTTCCAGGCCTATCGCGAACGGGCGCTCCAACTTCTGTGCCTGGCCGGCCTGTCCGGTTTTCCACAGATCACACTGCCCGTCGGCTCGGTCGCCGGCGCCCCGTTCGGCCTGTCGCTGCTTGGCCCTTCCGGCAGCGACATTGCCCTGATACGGCTCGGCCGGAAACTTCTCGACGCGGCACGAAAGGCCTGACCATGGACACACTGACGCGCATGCGTGCCTTCATCGACGTGGTCGAGGCCGAGGGCTTTTCGGCGGCGGCGCGCAAGATCGGCCGTTCCAAGGCCTTGCTGTCGAAATATGTGCGCGAGTTGGAGGACGAACTCGGCGCTTTGCTGCTCAACCGCACCACGCGCCAGTTCTCGATGACAGAGGCCGGCCACACCTATTACCGGCGCGCCTCGGAGATCGTGCGCGAGGTCGACAGCCTGGCCGACGCGGTGCGTGAATCCTCCGGTGACGTGCGCGGCCGGATCAAGCTGTCGGCGCCGCGCACCTTCGCCGATGCGCCGATCGGCCAGTCCCTGATCGACTTCGCCAAGCAGCATCCCGACATCGTCCTCGACATCCAGCTCGACGACCGCTTCGTCGATCTGGTCGAGGAGGGCTTCGATCTTGCGGTGCGCATCTCGCGGCTGGAGAACTCGTCGCTGATCGCCAGGCGGCTGGCGCCGTTTTCGATAAAGCTCTGCGCCTCCCCCGAACTGATCGCCAAGCATGGCATGCCGACAAGGCCGCAGGATCTCAGCCGCATGCCTTGCATCGTCGACACCAATGGCCGCGGACTGAACAATTGGCCGTTCAAGGGCGACAATGGCGATCCGGTGAGCGTTTCGGTGTCGGGTCCGATCGAGGTCAACAGCCCGATGACGGCGAGAGCCGCGGCCGTGGCGGGGCTCGGATTTTCCGTACTGCCGGATTTCATCGCCGCGCCTGACCTCGCGAGCGGCCGCCTGGTGGCGGTGATGGATGACCGCATCCTGTCCGGCGGCGGCATTTTTGCCGTCTACCCGCACCGCCGCTATCTGCCTGCGAAAGTCCGCGTCTTTGTCGACTTCCTGGTGCAGTGGTTCAGGACGCGTGAAGCTGCCTGATCGGTTTTAGCCCTCTCGCGGTCCCAATTTCGCCCCCTTTCTGGTAACTCTCGACATCTCTCCGAGGCCAATGGAATCGCGACCGAGAATGCACCTGAAACGGCACGCAATCATGCTGGCTTCGGCCTTGGCGGCGACCTTTGCCGCCACCGGACCGGCTGAGGTGCATCCACACGTCTTCGCCGAGGCCCGCCTCGATGTGATCCTCTCCCCGGATCACCAAAGTGTGAAGGCACTGCGTCATCTCTGGCGCTTCGACGATCTGTTTTCCAGCACGGTGATGATGGAGTTTGACAAGAACTCCGACCTGAAGCTCGACGACAAGGAGTTGAAGGACGTCGCCGACACCGTCCATGCCTCGCTGGCCGAGTTCAATTACTTCCAGCTCGTCACCGTCGACGGCAAGGACGTGGCGATGACGCCGCCGCCGCATCTTATGGCCAATTTCGACAACGACCAGTTGATCATCCTGTTCGAATCCGAGCCGAAGGTGCCGATCAAGCTCAACGGCAAGATCGACATCGGCGTCTACGATCCGACATTCTACACGGCAATCGACTTCACCGAGGACTCCAACATCACGGTTGATGGCCTGCCGTCGAATTGTACCAGCAAGGTGGTCCGTCCGGACCCGGACGAAGCGATCAAGGAAAACCAGAAGACGCTCACCGATGCCTTCTTCAACGATCCGACAGGCACCGACATGAGCAAGATCTTCGCCACCAAGCTCGAACTGACCTGTCAGCCAGAAGGATGAACCCGGTGACGAAACCGTCCCTGCGTTTGGCATTCGGCCTGTTGGCCGTCACCGTTGTCATGATGCATTTTGCCAACGCCGCCCATGCCCAGAGTTCGCTCGGCATCGGCGTCAATGACGGCATGGCGCCCACCACCGGCCCATTTGCCCACATCCTGATGTGGATCAATCTCAGGCAGCAGGAATTCTATCGTGCGCTGGCAACGGCGATGAAGGCGATGCGCCAGGACGGCAGCAAGATCTGGATACTCATCGGCCTGTCCTTCGCCTACGGCATCTTCCATGCCGCCGGCCCCGGCCACGGCAAGGCGGTGATCTCATCCTACATGGTTGCCAATGAGGTGGCGCTGCGGCGCGGCATCCTGCTGTCCTTCGTCTCGGCGCTGCTGCAGGGCCTGACCGCGATCGCGGTGATGGGGGTCGCCTACTTCGTCCTGCGCGGCACCTCCGTCTCGATGACGGACGCAGCCTGGTTCATGGAGATCATGAGCTTTGTCTTCGTCACCCTGTTCGGCGCATGGCTGCTGTGGCGCAAGCTCGGCCCCGCCGTCCTGCGCCTGTTTGGCAAAGGACCCGCCTACAGCCTGTCGGCGGCTCATGCCGGCCATTCTCATGCTGGCCATTCGCACGCAGCCCATGGCCATTCGGCGCATGCCCATGCGCACGCCCTGCACGCGCATGACGATCACGACCATGCGCATGGCCATTCGCACGATCACGATGCGCACGATCATGGTCATGGCGCACACGCTCATCACGATCATGCGGCGGGCGAGGTCTGCGACACCTGCGGCCACTCGCACGCACCCGACCCGGCACTGCTGTCGGGCGATCGCTTCGACTGGCGCACGGCCTGGTCGGCGGTGGCCGCCGTCGGCATCCGGCCGTGTTCAGGCGCGCTGATCGTGCTCAGCTTCGCCCTGCTCAACGGACTTTGGCTGGGCGGTCTTCTGTCGGTGCTGGCGATGTCGCTGGGAACCGCGATCACCGTCTCGGCGCTGGCCACACTCGCGGTGACCGCCAAGAACTGGGCGGTGTATTTTGCCGGCGACGGCCCCATGGGCAACCGCATCCACTCGATCGTCGAGATCGGCGGCGCGGCCTTCGTGTTCCTGTTCGGACTGCTGCTGCTGTCGGCGAGCCTGGCGGCAGGCGGATGATGCCCGACGCCGCGAGGCTCGGGGTTTAACCCGCGATCTTGCCGCCGAGTTCATCCTCGATATGGGCGCGAATGATCTCGTCGAAACTCTTTTCGGCGCTGAAGCCGAGTTCCCTTGACCGCCGCGCCTCGAACCGCGTCGGCCAGCCCTTGACGATCGCCCAGATCGTCGCGTCCGGCTCCTCGCGGATCAGTTTCACCACCTTTGGCCCGGCGATGCGTTCCAGCGCCTCGATCTGCTCGCCGACGGTAACGGCGACGCCGGGCATCGTCAGGTTGCGGCGCGGCCCGACGGCGGCGCTGTCGATTTCCGCTGCGTGGATCAGGAAATTGACCGCCGAGCGCGGGCTGGCATGCGTATGCACGACCGAGCGTGGGACCGGCAGGATCGCCTCGTGGCCGCTCAAGGGCTCGCGGATGATGCCGGAGAAGAAGCCCGAGGCCGCCTTGTTGGGCTTGCCCGGCCGCACGCAGATGGTCGGCAGCCTGATGCCGATGCCGTCGAAAAAGCCGCGCCTGGAATAGTCGGCCAGCAGTGCTTCGCTCATCTGCTTCTGCGTGCCGTAGGAGGTCAGCGGCGTCGGATGGAATTCGTCCGGTATGACATCCGGGAACGGCGCGCCGAACACCGCGATCGACGAGGTGAAGACGACGCGCGGCGCAAAGCCCGCCAGCCGGATGGCATCGAACAGCGCGCGTGTGCCGTCAAGATTGACACGGTAGCCGAGATCGAAATTGGCTTCAGCCTCGCCGGATACGATGCCCGCGAGATGGAAGACGGCATCGGGACGCGATGCGACCAGGCGCTCAGTGGCCCCCGCCTCGGCGAGGTCGCCGGTGTGCAGGGTGACGCTGACTCCGTCCATGCTAGGTGCCTGCGGCGGCACGATGTCGTGCAGGTCGAGCGCGGTGATCTTGCCGCCGCGCAGCGTGCCGTCCTTGGCCAGCCGGGCGATGAGCTTGCGGCCGACCATGCCTGCGGCGCCAGTGATCAGAATGCGCATATCAAAGACCTCTACTTACCCTGGTTTTTGCGTTGGTTGCGGGCCCGCAGCCAGAACACCGAGAAAAATGCCAGCACGAAAACGATGCCAAAGGCACCTGCCAGCACGGTCGAGAAACTGCCAAGGGCCAACATGATGGTTGGCAGATAAAAGGCCGCGATGCCGAACAGAAGCATGATCCACACCGCGGCGATAACGGCGTTCCTGGTGTCGCGGTCCATCACGCTACACCAAGGCAGCGGGCGTTCATCAAGCTTGTTTTCAAGGTTTTGCAACTCCTGAGGCAGAACCAATCGACATCAATCGATCGGTCCTAGTGGTGGTGGTCGTGATGCGCGGCCGCATCATGCTCGTGCTCGTGCTCGTGCTCGTCGCCATCGTCGGCGCACTGTCCGAATTCGGGTTCCACGGTGGCATGGCTGATGCCGTGCTCGCTGGCAAGCCGCTTCTTGACGGCACTCACCGCCTGATGCGCATCGACGCGCTCGTCGAGACAGGCATGCAGCGTCGCCATGTTGCTGGTTCCATCGAGCGACCAGACATGCATGTGGTGCACTTCGCGCACACCCTGGACTGTCGCCTCGATATCCCTGGCGATCAGATCGCGGTCGAGGCTTGGCGGCACACCCTCGAGCAGGACATGGGCGGCTTCACGCATCAGCGACCACGCCGTGTAGAGGATCAGCAGCGAGACCAGGACCGAAAGGATCGGGTCGATCGGCGTCCAGCCGGTCGCCAGGATGACCAGCGCCGCCGCGATGGCCGCGGCCGAGCCGAGCAGATCGCCCAGCACATGCAGGATCGCGCCGCGCATGTTCAGGTTCTCGCGATCGCCGCCATGCAACACGAAGAACGAACCGATGTTCACCAGCAGGCCGAGGATCGCCACCACCAGCATCGGTCCACCCAGCACCGGTGCCGGCGCCTGCAGGCGCCCCCAGGCCTCGTAGACAATCCACAGCGCGATGACGAAGATGGCAATGCCGTTTGTGTAAGCCACCAGCGTCTTGACCCGGCCGAAGCCGTAGGTGAGGCGAACGGTCGCCGGCCGCCCCGCAAGATGAAACGCATACCAGGCAAGGCCGAGCGCGATCGAATCGGCGAGCATATGGCCGGCATCGGCCAGCAGCGCCAGCGACCCGGTGAGGATGCCGCCAAGCGCTTCGGCGATCATGAAGCCGCCGGTCAGGCAGGCCGCGACAAGCACGCGCTTCTTGTCGGTCGAGCCATGGACATGGCCGGGCCCATGATCGTGCCCAGTGTGATCATGCCCGCTGTGATCGTGGGTATGCGCCAATGGCAAACTCCCGTTACGCGCCTGATCTCACGCGCCAAACTTTGCGCGAAAATCCTCGAGCCGTCGCTTCTGCTGGCCGTCGCCATCGAAATTGGCCGGATCGAGCCACGCCTCATAGGCTTTGCTTAAGGCCGGCCACTCCTTGTCGATGATCGAGTACCATGCCGTATCGCGGTTTTCACCCTTGACGATGAGATGCTGCCGGAAAATGCCCTCGAACTTGAAGCCGAACCGTTCCGCGGCCCGCTTCGATGGCTCGTTGCGGTTGTTGCACTTCCATTCGTAGCGGCGATAGCCGAGCTCGTCGAAGATATATTTCATGAACAGGAACTGCGCCTCCGTCGCTCCCGGCTTGCGCGAAATGAGCGGTCCCCAATAGATGTTGCCGATCTCGATGACCCCATAGGCCGGATCGATGCGCATCAGCGTCTGGCGGCCGGCGACTTTGCCGCTGGCCTTGTCGATGACAGTGAAGAACAGCGGATCTTCGCTGGCCTCGACCTTGTCCAGCCATGGCTGGAAGGCGGCGCGGGTCTCCGGCGGATAATCGGGCAACCAGGCGAAGCGGCCGTCGACATCGGACACGGAGGACGCTTCGTAAAGACCGTCGCCGTGTTTTGCAGCGCTCAGCGGCTCGAGCCGGACATAGCTTCCGTCGATGGCCTTGCGCTCGGGCCGCGGGCGCGGTTGCCAGTCCTTGAGATTTTCCGACACCGAAAGCTCCAATCCGTTTGACTTTTGCGGCCTGAGGCTCACAAAAACGCGACCCAACAGTAAGAACCACACGGACGGGAAAAATGCTCCACACGATTTCGGCCTTCGACCGTCTCGGCGAGGAAAACGCCTTTGCCGTGCTCGCGAGGGCCACAGCACTGGCCCAACAAGGTCGCGACATCGTCAATCTCGGCATCGGCCAGCCGGACTTCAAGACGCCGCAGCACATCGTCGAGGCGGCGATCAAGGCGCTGCGCGACGGCCACCACGGCTACACGCCGGCCAATGGCCTGCTGGCAACGCGCGAGGCGGTGGTGCGGCGCACGCTGACCACCACCGGTGTCGAAATATCGCCCGAAACGGTGATGATCCTGCCCGGCGGCAAGCCGACAATGTTCGCCGCGATCCTGATGTTCGGCGAACCTGGCGCCGAGATCCTCTACCCCGATCCAGGCTTTCCCATCTACCGCTCGATGATCGAGTTCACCGGTGCAGCGCCTATTCCCGTGCCGATGCGCGAGGAAAACGGCTTTGCCTTCTCCGCCGAGGAGACGCTGGCGCTGATCACGTCGAAGACCCGGCTGTTGATCCTCAACTCGCCCGCCAACCCGACCGGCGGTGTCACCCCGCGCGCCGAGATCGAGAAACTGGTCAAGGGGCTGGAGAAGCATCCGCAGGTCGCCATCCTCTCCGACGAGATCTACGACGTCATGACCTATGACGGCGAGACGCATTGCTCGCTGCTCGGCTTTCCCGAGATCCGCGACCGGCTGATCGTGCTCAACGGCTGGTCGAAGACCTGGGCGATGACCGGCTGGCGCATGGGCTGGTCGATCTGGCCGAATGGCGACAAGGGCGCCCATCTCTACGACAAGGTGCGCAAGCTGGCTGTCAATTGCTGGTCGTGCGTCAACGCGCCGAGCCAGTTTGCCGGCATCGCGGCCATCGACGGCCCGCAGGACGACGTCGACAAGATGATGCGGGCCTTCGACCGCCGCCGGAAGATCGTGGTCGAAGGGCTGAATGCTTTGCCCAACATTTCCTGCATCACGCCCAAGGGCGCGTTCTATGCCTTCCCCAACGTCTCGAAGACCGGCTGGAAAGCGAAGAAGCTCGCCTCGGCCCTGCTCGACGAGGCCGGCGTGGCATTGATCGGCGGTCCCGATTTCGGCATTCTCGGCGAAGGCTATATCAGGCTCTCCTACGCCAATTCCGAGGAGAACATTTTACGCGCGCTGGAGCGGATCGGAGCGTTCCTGGCGAAGTGAGCGTCACAGCGCGCCGGTGGCCTCTTTCCGGTTGTTGCGACTGGCGACCATGATGGTGTCATGATCCGTCCGGAGACGCACGGCTAGGGCTGGGCGTGCGTGCTGGGAACAGCTACGCTCCCCTGGATCAGGATCGAAGCGGGTGCCTCAGATGTTCTATGCAATCCTTGCCTATCACGTGGAAGATGCCATCAAGGCGCTGACGCCGCAGGAAGATGCGGCACTGATGGCCGACCTGCTGAAGATCAACACCCGGCTTCATGAGGAAGGCACGCTCGGACCGTCCGCGCGCCTGGGGGCCACAATGGATGCTTGCACGCTGCGCGGTCCTGGCGACGGCATGATCATCGACGGCCCTTTCGCTGAAACCAAGGAACAGTTGCTCGGCCTCTATGTGGTCGACTGCACCACGAGAGACGACGCCATCGCGATCGCCCGCGACCTTCGCCGCGTCAATCCTACCGCCGTTTACGAGATCAGGCCCATTCTGCTCTTCAAGCCCGGCGTGCCGCTGGCAGGGAAATAACTACCCACGCCCGACAAACGGCATCTTGGTCGCCATCACCGTCATGAACAGCACATTGGCGTCGAGCGGCAGGCTGGCCATGTGGACGACGGCGTCGGCAACGCGCTGAACATCCATCACCGCTTCGGCGGCGATGGAGCCGTTGGCCTGCGGCACGCCGACCGTCATCGGCTGCGCCATGTCGGTCAGCGCATTGCCGATATCGATCTGGCCGCAGGCAATGTCATAGGGACGGCCGTCGAGCGCCAGCGTCTTCGTCAATCCGGTGATGGCGTGCTTGGTCGCGGTGTAAGGCACGGAGCCCGGACGCGGCGCGTAGGCCGACACCGAGCCGTTGTTGATGATGCGCCCGCCCATCGGCTTCTGCTTGCGCATGGCGCCGAAGGCGGCGCGAGCGCACAGGAACGAACCGGTGAGATTGACGCCGACGATATCGTTCCACACCTCGACCGGGATCTCGTCGATCGGCGTCGATTTGTAGCCCATGCCGGCATTGTTGAAGAGCAGGTCGACACGGCCGAAGGCCTCCGCCACCGTCTCGAACAGATCGTCGACCTCGCCGGCCTTGCTGATATCGCAGGCAACCGCCAATGCCTTGGCGTCGGTGCGGCCGGCCTCGGCGACCGCGGCATCCAGCACCGACTTGCGGCGTCCACAGAACACCGTGTTCCAGCCGGCCTTGAGCAGTGCCGTGGCGACGCTCCTGCCGATACCGGTGCCGGCGCCGGTGACGATGGCGGTTCTTTGTTCGGTCATGGCTGTTGTCCTCCGGCAGCGCCGCGCGCTCTATTTTTTGGGGTTGGCGCAAGAAGCAAAGGCATCGCAAATGACGGCGGCGATGGCAAGCCGAAGCACCAAAGCATGATCCCGAAAATTGGAATCCGGTTCTTGCTGGAGATCATGCTCAGGCGAGCAGATCGTGCCGACAAAAAGGGCGGTCATTGGCGACCGCCCTGATCTGAACCGGGCTTGGGAGGAGGAAAGCCGATCCGACTGTCTAGAATGATGCGCTTGCTGGGTTAACGAAAGGTTAATGCCAAAGAGGCCGCCTGTGCCGTTTTGGCTTGAGGTTACCAGCGCGGATTGGGCGAAGTCCCAGCCTTGGCCGGCACCTTGGCGGCCGAAACCGTCGCCTCGACATGGTCGACCAGCGCGTCCGGCAGACCGAGCCGGCCGGCGAGCAGGTCGAGATAGCCACGCTCGGCGCGGGTGTCGGGATCGATGGTCAGGCGCGACGCTGTATAGAGTTCGAGCTTCTGAGCATCGGTCTTGGCGCCGGCCACCAGCGTGTCGAGGTCGAGCGGGCTTGCCAACTCCGCCATCAGGAATTTTTCGGCATCGGAGCCTATGCCGGCCACGCTGAGCTTGCCGGCGATCTTCTGGCGCTCGTCATCGTCGATATGGCCATCCGCCTTCGCCGCCGAGATCATCGCCCGCACCAGCGTCAACGTGAATTCGTCCTCGCCCTGTGGCGCCTGCGATGGGTGGAAGGCGGTATCCTTGGGCGGCGGCAGCAATTCCGGTTCGCCGGCTGCCGGCGCTTCGGCCGGTGCATTGCCGGCCTTATAGTTCTGGTAGGCCTTGTAGGCGAGGCCGCCGATCGCGGCCAATCCACCTAGCTTCACCGCGGTTCCCGTCACCTGGCGGCCGGCACCGGTTCCGAGCAGCACTGCAGCGAGCGCTCCAGCGGCCAGCGGATTGTCCTTGGCCATCTGCACGGCCTGACCCGCCTTGTCGCGGACGGTGCCGCTTGTGCCGGGGATTTGCGAACCGAGCAGATCGTCGAGAAGCTTCTTGGGATCGAACATTCAGTGCCTCCAGGATTTGCCCGGCCGAACGGGCAGGTTTCGACGTCGAAGACGTAGGTCCCGAACCCTGGCATTACAATGACAAACCGTCGCTTTGCCGCAGCTGTCGATAACGGAGCCAACCTAGGATCCGATGTGCGGATCCTTGCCCCGCACCTGCGCAAGCTCGACCTGCCGCTGACGCTCGGCATAACGCTGGCGGTCCTCGTCTGAACGGGCATCGAAGCAATGCGGGCAGGAAATACCGGCGGCGAATTTGGGCGACGTCAGGTCGCCCGGCGTCAGCGGGCGGCGGCAGGCCCGGCACAGTTCCGCTTCGCCCTCGGCGAGGCCGTGCGACACCGAAACGCGCTCGTCAAAGACGAAGCACTCGCCTTGCCAGAGGCTCTGTTCGGAGGGAACCTCTTCCAGATATTTTAGGATGCCGCCCTTGAGGTGGAACACGTCCTCGAAGCCGAGCGACTTGACATAGGCCGTCGCCTTTTCGCAGCGTATGCCGCCGGTGCAGAACATCGCGACCTTGCGGCCCTCGAGCTCTGCCCGGTGCGCTTCCACCCAGGCCGGGAACTCGCGAAAGCTTGCGGTGGCTGGGTCGATCGCGCCCCTGAAAGTGCCGATAGACACCTCGTATGCGTTGCGCGTGTCGATGATAACAGTATCGGGCTGCGAAATCAGCGCGTTCCAATCGGCGGGCGCGACATAGGTGCCGGCGCTCGTCGCCGGATCGATATCCGCGACGCCCATGGTGACGATCTCACGTTTCAGCCGCACCTTCATGCGGTGGAACGGCATTTCCGCAGCTACGCTGTATTTGACCTCGAGGCCGGCGAGCCCTTCGATGGCTTCGAGATACCCGATCAGTTCGGCAATCGCCGTTTCGCTGCCAGCGACGGTGCCGTTGATGCCTTCATGCGCCAGAAGTAGCGTGCCCTTGATGCCGCGCCCGCAACAGAAGGCAGCGAGCGGCGCGCGCAGCTCCTCGAAGGCGTCGAGCCGGGCAAACCGGTAGAGCGCGGCGACGCGAAGGGGTTGAAGTGATGTCATTGCCGAAGCCACTAAACGCTCACGCAAGCCGATTCAAGGCAGAGCCGGAATCCCGGCAAGCGTCGACTGCGCGTGACATCGCGACACGCTTCGTTTCATGGACAGAAAAACACCTGTCTGCTAATCGGTTGAATTGTCCTCAAGCGCGGCGCGCCGGAACGGATTCATGCGCCGCGCTTTAGGTCTTGGTTTTATGCATGTCGTTTCCCAAAACCGGGTCACTTTTGGGCGACATGCACTAGGATATGGAGAGACAGATGCCCAGCAAGACCGAAACCCTCCTGTCGCTCCTCAACGGCCAGCCGGTCATCCCGGTGCTGAAGATCGCCAATGTCGCTGACGCCGTGCCGCTGGCCCGCGCCCTGGCGCGTGGCGGCCTGCCGGCGATCGAGATTACGCTGAGGACCGCCGATGCACTGGAAGCGATCCGGCGTGTGGCTGGTGAGGTCGAGGAAGCCATCGTTGGCGCCGGCACCATTCTCGATATCAGGCAGTTCGAAGAGGCAGCGAGCGCAGGCTCGCGATTCATCGTCAGCCCCGGCATCACCCGCGAGCTTCTGGCGGCAGCCGCCGACAGCGATGTTCCGCTGCTGCCCGGCGCCATCACGCCAGGCGAGATCATGGCGGCGCGGGAAGCCGGCTTGCGCTTTCTCAAATTCTTCCCGGCCGAGCAGTCGGGCGGCATCGCTTCGCTGAAGGCCTTCGCCTCGCCGCTCGCCGATGTGAAATTCTGCCCGACCGGCGGCATCACCGGCAAGAACGCGACCGACTATCTCAGCCTGCCCAACGTCGTCTGCGTCGGCGGTTCCTGGGTGGCGCCGGACGATATGGTCAAGGCCGGCAAATGGGACGAGATCGAAGCCCTGGCGCGCGCGGCGAGCAAGCTGGCGAAATAAGGCCTTCGTCGCGGCATGAAAAAACCCGGCCGACCTGCGTCGACCGGGTTTGCCAAATCAGCTTCGAACCTGATCAGTTACAGACCCGGACCTTTTCAACCACCCTGTGGTGGTGCTTCCAGGTCGTGACCACCTTGGTCCGGCAGTGCTTCTTGATATGCATATGGTCGTTGGTCTTGACGACAACGGTCGCGGCCTGCGTGGGAGCGAGGGCCGCCGAAGCGGTTGCCAACGCAATGACCGATGCCAATAGAATGTTCTTCATGGATATCCCCGGGTTTGAACGCACCAGTACTAACCCGGTAATAGGCAGGCCGTTCCGGCTTCACGAGAAGTTCAGCCGCGCGTGATCTCCCGGATCGGGATCGGTCTGGAGAACAGCAAAAAGCCGCGCAGGTTGCCCGGCGCGGCTTTTGTCGATTGGCTGGTCGCTTACTTGGTCTGGAAGCGGGCGACCGACATGAACTTGACGGCGTTGCCGGTGAAGCGGTTGGCGTCGGCCACCTGGTTGCTCGGCTGGAAGCCGGCCGTGTAGACCTCGCTCGGCGCCGTGTGCACGATGCTGTAGGCGTAGCCCGGCGCCGTCGTCGCGCTGGAAACGGTGGCGACATGCTCGCCGCTGGTCAGCGCCCAGCGGGCGGCCTGCGGTGCGGCGGCAACCACCATGGCCTTGGGGCCTGGCTTCAGGTCGCGCGCGGTGGCTCTCGATTCCTTGCGGGTCGTCTTCACGCCGGCGCCGATCGCGGCGGCCGGATCGGAGCCGGCCGGGCGGGCAACGACAGCCCCGCGCGGCGATGCGGCATCAGTGCCCGACGGATCGTTGAAGGCCGAACGCGGCTCGGACTGGGACAAGGAAGCAACCTGATACGCATCGGCCGCGCCGACCTGGGCATTGGCCTCGTCGAGCACGGCCTTGACCTCGTCCGGCCTGGCCATCTCGGGGCGCGCCGTCGGCAGCACCGAGAACGCATCGGTCGCGGTCTTGCCGTGATCAGCCGTCTCGGCCAGTGCCATCAGCACGTCCTTGCTGGGCGGCGCAGCCAGAGCGGCTGGCAGCGAATCGTCGGGACGCCATGTCGGCAACGGTACGTTGTTGACCGCCACCTGGGCCGGATCAGCCGAAGCCGTTGCATCGGCCATGCCGAAAGGAACGTTCGCCGGCGCATGCGCGGTCGCCACGGCCTGCTCGGTGGTGGCTGTCGCATCGGCCATCGCAAAAGGAACGTTCTCAGGCGGCTGGGCGCCGACGTCGGCCTTCGGCCGCGGTGCGAAATCAGGCAGCGGAATGCTGCGTGCCGGCAGCGCCGCGATGATCGTCTCCGGCGTATCCTGCTCCGGCTCCGGAGCCTGCTCCTCGGCAATTTGCGGAATCTCGGCGCGCTGCGCGTTCTCCGGCGCCACGATGGCGATGCCCGGGAGGTTGCTGGTCTTGGCTGCCGCGGCCGGCTTCAGGTTTCTCGCCTTGGGCGGAGGCGCAGCCGAAGCGGTCTCGACATCGGCGCTGTCGTCGGCCTCGTCGTCGCCGCCGCCAAAAAAGGCCGACAGGAACCCGCCTGATTTCTTGCCGCTGCCACCGGCACTGGCCAACTCGATGGCCGGCGAGCCCGAACCCTTGCGCGCCTTGTAGGAGGCGAGCGCCTGCTCAAAGCCGGGCAGCGGCCTGCCGTCGCTCGGCACATGCAGCGTCTTGCCATTGGGGAACAGGCTGACCAGTTCCTGGCGGCTGATGCCGGGCCAATGACGAACATTGCCGACATCCATATGGACGAACGGCGAGCCGGATGAGGGATAGTAGCCGACACCACCGCCCTGCATCTTGAGGCCGATGTTGCGCAGCTTCTTCAGCGGCACGCCGGGAATGTAGAAATCCATCGCCTTGCCGAGCATGTGCTGGCTCTTCTCGGCGACGCCCCTGCTGCGGCTGCGCAGCATCGAGTTCGTCGACGGCGAGCGATAGCCGCAGACAACCTGGATGTAGTCCGTAGCGCCAGCTTCACGGTACGCCTCCCAGACCAGATCCAGCAGACGCGGATCCATCTTGGTCGGCTCGTTGCGGCGCCAGTCGCGCAGAATGATGTTGATCTTCCTGAGACCCTCGGGGACGTAGCGGCCGTTGCGCTTGTAGACGATTTCGGCCTTCTCGTGGGTGTGGAGGTGATAGAGCTTCAGCGAACGTGTTTCGGCGCTGGCTCCGGTCGCGGCCGCGGCAACAAAACCAAAAGCGACAATCAACACCGCCAGCCATTTCGGCCAGACGCTCAAATGATGATGCCGCCCGTTTGTGTGTCGTTCGATTCTGTTCAAATCAAAAGGCCCTGCAGGCTGCCGTTTGTCCCCGGATTTGTCCAAACGGATGTGTCGTTATCACATCCGAATATCGATCCTAATGGTTAATCATCGCTTATTGAAGCCGAAATGCGGTAACACCGTGGCGATATCCAGTCAAAAATTGTTCACAGGGTTTCTTGGTAAACCGCTGGTTTAGATCATGTTTCCGCCTTCGTTCGGAACACGATCTGTTACCGTTAGCCTTAATGCGTGAACAGAGCCGCCCATAGGCCCGCCACAATCCGCCAAAGGCCCGGTATACGGCCTGTTGTGGCATTGCAAGCTGGCGCCGGCCTTGTGCCTCAGGAAGCGAGTCGGTCGACGCGGCCGGTTTCGGGGTCGATGCCGTATTCCTTGAGCTTGCGATAGAGCGTCGAGCGACCGATGCCGAGTCGACGGGCGACTTCGCTCATCTGGCCGTTGTAGTGATCGATGGCGAGCTTGATCATTTCGAGTTCGACATCGGCCAGCGCACGCACATTGCCGCGTTCGTCGAGCGCCCGCAACGTGCCGAAGCGAGGCTGCAGCCGGGCCGGCGGATCGGACGCGGTTGCCGGGCTACCCTCGCCGGGCAAGGCTTCTTCATCGCGACCCTCCGGAGACAGGGACGGCGACAGCACACCGCCGTCAGTATCGAGGTTGACGGTGCCTTCCACCTGCGCCCGGATCTGCGGGAAGTCCTCCGTGGTCAGCACATCGCCTTCGCAAAGCACCGACGCCCTGAAGACGGCATTTTCGAGCTGCCGGATGTTTCCGGGCCAGTCATAGGCCTGCAGCACGGCGAGCGCTGCGGCCGAAATGCCTTGCAGGCGATGACGCGGGTCGGCCGGCGCCACCTTTTCCATGAAATGGGTGACCAGGTAGGGGATGTCGTCGCGGCGGTCGCGCAGCGGCGGCACGAAGATCGGGTAGACGTTCAGCCGATAGAACAGATCCTCGCGGAACTTGCCGTCCTTGACCTGCTGCAGGAGGTTGCGGTGCGTCGCCGAAATTAGCCTGATGTCGACCCTGACGGTCGAGCGTCCGCCGACCGGGTCGACCTCACCGTCCTGCACGGCGCGCAACAGCTTGACCTGGACGTCGAGTGGCAGGTCGCCGATCTCGTCGAGAAACAGGGTTCCCGAATGCGCTTCGACGAATTTTCCGGTGTGCTTGTCGGTGGCGCCGGTGAACGAACCCTTCTCGTGGCCGAACAGGATCGATTCGACCAGATTGTCGGGAATGGCGCCGCAATTGACGGTGACGAAGGGTTTCGAACGGCGGTCGCCACTGCCCTGGATGGCGCGCGCCACCAGTTCCTTGCCGACGCCGGACTCGCCCTCGATCAGGATCGGGATGTTGGATGCCGCCGCTTTCTGGCCAAGGCGGATCACCCTGTCCATGGCCGGGCTGTGCGTGATCATGTCCTTGAAGGTCAGGAGGCCGCCGCGCCGGCGCGACGTGCGCTTGACCTCGCCCTCGACGGCCTCGACCTTGAGCGCATTTCCGATCGACGCCTGGAGCCTGTCGGGAGACGCCGGCTTGACGACGAAATCGAAGGCACCGTGACGCATCGCCGAAACCACGGTCTCGATGCCGCCCTGCGCGGTCTGCACGATGGCCGGCACGTGGATGTCGCGCTCGCGCATCGCCTTCAGCACGCCGATACCGTCGAGACCGGGCATGACCAGATCGAGGATGACCACCGACACCTCGCGGGCGCCGGGTCCATCGAGGATATCGAGAGCGGCCGCGCCACCGTCGACGACGATTGCGCTGTAGCCGAACCGCGTCACCGCCGCTTCGAGCAGCCGGCGTTGCACCGGATCGTCATCGACTATGAGTATGGAACCTGTCATGACTGGTATGACTGCCCGCCCGAGGAATTCTGCCCTGTGGACCATCTTGGCACAGGGTTCTAAATAAGGTTTCAAAAAACCCGGTGAATGAATTCCTTAGGATTTGACCGGCTTCTCGTTTCCCCTCGAACCTTGGCCACGGAAGGTGTCGGCAATGCATAAGGATTCTGGGCACATGGTTTCCGCACGGCGGCTGACGGCGCCGGCGTCCGGTCAGGGCGCGGCCGAGCTGGGCGACCTGCCGGAATGGAACCTTGCCGACCTCTATGCCGGCATGGACGCGCCAGAACTGAAGCGCGACATCGCCAAGGCCGCGACTGATGCGACCACCTTCGAGAACCGCTGGAAGGGCACACTGGCCGCCGAGGCCGGGCGCGGCAGCGCCGGCAGGCTGGGCGAGGCGCTTGTCGCCTACGAGGCGCTGGAGGAACTGATCGGCCGCATCGTCTCCTATGCGGGACTGGTTTATGCCGGAAACACCGCTGATCCCCAGCGCGCCAAGCTCTATGGCGACGTCCAGGAGAAGATGACCGACGCCAGCGCGCACCTTCTGTTCTTCGCGCTCGAACTCAACCTGATAGACGATGCGTCGATCGAAGGCGCGCTCGCCGGCGACCCCGCCTTCGGTCACTACCGGCCATGGGTGCTCGATCTGCGCAAGGACAAGCCTTACCAGCTCGAGGACCGCGTCGAGCAGCTCTTCCACGAAAAGTCGATCACTGGGCGCGGCGCCTGGAACCGCCTGTTCGACGAGACGATGACCGACCTTCGCTTCGACATCGACGGCGAGGACCTGACGCTGGAGCCGGCGCTGAACCGCTTGCAGGATGCCGACGGCGAGGTGCGCCGCCGGGCGTCCGAGGCGCTGGCCACGACCTTCCGCAAAAATTTGCGCACCTTCACGCTGATCACCAACACGCTGGCCAAGGACAAGGAAATATCCGACCGCTGGCGCGGCTTCGAGGACATCGCCGATTCACGCCATCTCGCAAACCGCGTCGAGCGCAGCGTGGTGGACGCCCTTGCTTCCGCCGTTCGCGATGCCTATCCGCGCCTGTCGCACCGCTATTACGCGATGAAGGCGCGCTGGCTGGGCATGGAGGTGATGAACCACTGGGACCGCAACGCGCCGTTGCCGGATACGCCCCAGGCGATCATCGGCTGGGACGAGGCCAGGAACACGGTGCTGTCCGCCTATCAGCGCTTTTCGCCCGACATGGCCGAGATCGCACGAACCTTCTTCGACCGCAACTGGATCGACGCGCCGGTGCGGCCCGGCAAGTCGCCTGGCGCCTTCGCGCATCCGACCGTACCGTCGGCGCATCCCTATGTCCTGCTCAACTACATGGGCAAGCCGCGCGATGTGATGACGCTGGCGCACGAGCTTGGCCATGGGGTGCATCAGGTGCTGGCCGGCGGCCAGGGCGCACTGATGGCCTCGACGCCGCTGACGCTGGCCGAGACGGCATCGGTCTTCGGCGAGATGCTGACCTTCCGCTCGCTGCTCGACCAGACCACCGACCGGCGCGAGCGAAAGGCCATGCTCGCCCAGAAGGTCGAGGACATGATCAACACGGTCGTACGCCAGATCGCCTTCTATGAATTCGAGCGCAAGGTGCATGCCGAACGCAAGAACGGCGAACTGACCTCCGACAGGCTCGGTCAGTTCTGGCTCGAAGTGCAGGCCGAAAGTCTGGGTCCCGCTATCAAACTGCGCGAAGGCTACGAGGTGTTCTGGACCTACATCCCGCACTTCATCCATTCGCCCTTTTATGTCTATGCCTATGCTTTCGGGGACTGCCTGGTGAACTCGCTCTACGCCGTCTACCAGAACGCCGAGCGCGGCTTTCAGGACAAGTATTTCGAAATGCTGCGCGCGGGCGGCACCAAGCATCATTCCGAGCTTCTGGCACCCTTCGGGCTCGACGCAACCGATCCCGCCTTCTGGCAGATCGGACTTGGCGTCATCAGTGGCCTGATCGACGAGCTGGAAGCGCTCGACACCTGAGATGCGTCCCTCAGGCGTCGCTCTAACAGTTTAGCCGGAATGCATGTTGGGACAGCTCTACTATCGCCCTAAATATCTGTTCTTGAAGTACTCTCCACCGAAGTTTTCCGATAGCTTTCCACAAGCTCTATGATAGCCTTCGCTCCAAGCTCAGCCGGAGCGCATGCGGATCGGCGAGGAGAAATCTCAGCCGGCCGTGGCGCTCAGGCGAACGCGACAACGGCCGTTGGCCATGGGCAAGCAAAGCCGATCGCCGCAGCTCGAACCGAAGCCGGCTGTTCTGCTTACCGCGGAACCACCAAGAGTAGTCCTTCGCCGAAGGTCATGACCCACGGCAGACGGATCTGACTGGAGAGAGACAATGGGCACTTTTTTCTACGTGGTCCTGGCGTTCCTGATAGGCGTGTTGGTCGGTTGGTTCCTTTGGGGGCGCCTGCGCGGTGAACTCGACAGCTTGCGCGGCGACCTCGACCGTACACGCAGCGAACGCGACAGGCTGCGCACCGACAGCGACCGCCTGACCGGCGAACTCGATGCATGCGGCAAGACCCGCGCCGACCTCGAGCGCCGGCTGCGCGACGCGCCGGCCGCACCTGCCGCCGGAAGCAGCGCGGCAAAGCCGGCAAGCCAGGCGCCGGCGGCCCTGATGTCGACCCCCGCGCCGGCCAAATCCGCCGCCACAAAGCCCGCGCCGGCTAAACCGGCCGCCGCTGCGAAAGCGGTCTCTGCCAAGCCGGTCTCTGCCAAGGCGGTCTCTGCCAAGCCGGCGGCGAAACCCGCCGCCACCAAAGCCTCGGCTCCAGCCAAATCCGCGACGAGCAAGCCTGCAACAACAGCCAAGCCAGCAGCCGGCCCAGCATCCGGCAAGCCCGACAATCTGCGCCGGCTGATCGGTATCGGTCCGGTCAACGAGAAGCTGCTCAAGGCGCAAGGCGTCACCAACTTCGCCCAGATCGCGTCCTGGACCGCGGCCGATATCAAACGGATCGAGGACGTCATGAATTTCGACGGCCGTATCGCGCGCGAACGCTGGATCGAGCAGGCCAAGCTGCTCGCCTCCGGCAACGAGAAGGAATTCGCCAAGCAGTTTCCAACAGCCGGAACCACCGGCAACAGCTGATCGCTGGCGAATATTGAAGATTGCAAGCGGCGGCGCCATATCGGCGCCGCCGTTTGCTCTTGGTTCCTGAGTTGGCCCTAAGGTCGGCTTTAAGAGGCAGCGTGCCGTTCCCTCGATTGCGCGCGGGCGGCACCCCATATAGAGCGGTTGATGGCTTCATTGACCGCAGCATTCGGTGCCCATGTCCCTGCCCGCCGCAATTTTTCGCAATGACAAAAGCGCGCGCCAGCTCGTTTTCGACCGGCCGGCCGATATCATCGTGGCGCACGAAGCAGGGGATTTCGGGCCGGCTCTGGAAGCAGCACAAGCCGCGCATGATGCAGGCAAATGGCTTGCCGGCTATTTCTCGTATGAGGCGGGCTACCTGCTCGAACCCAAGCTCGTTCCCCTGCTGCCTAACGGACGCCGCTCCCCACTCGTGTGCCTTGGGGTTTTCGATGCCCCGGTCGAAGAGGCGGTGCCGCCGCGCGACACCACGGCGACCAACGGCCCGATCTTCGACGCCCGTGCGACGTGGTCGCCCGAGGATTATGAAAAACGCTTCTCGCGGCTGCACCAGCACATCCGGCAAGGTGATTGCTACCAGGGCAATTTGACCTTTCCCGTGCATGCGCAGTGGTCGGGCGAGCCGCTGGCCGCCTTCA
Organism: Mesorhizobium sp. M0715; assembly: GCF_040320355.1. Classification (NCBI taxonomy): domain Bacteria; kingdom Pseudomonadati; phylum Pseudomonadota; class Alphaproteobacteria; order Hyphomicrobiales; family Phyllobacteriaceae; genus Mesorhizobium; species Mesorhizobium sp. M0715. Next base: position 130,509 of record NZ_JAMYPL010000014.1, read on the forward strand.
ATGCATTGACTGAACGTCAGCCGGTGAAATACGGCGCGCTGATCGCGCTCGGTGAACCCATCGTGCTGTCGCGCTCGCCTGAACTGTTCTTCGAGATCGACGCCGAGGGCATGATCGAGACGCATCCGATGAAGGGAACGGCGCCGCGCGGCGCCACCAAAGCCGAGGACGAACGGCAGAAGATCTTCCTGCGCAATGACGAGAAGAACCAGGCCGAAAACCGGATGATCGTCGATCTCCTGCGCAACGATATCTCGCTGATCAGCGAGGTGGGCACGCTGGACGTGCCGGCGCTGTTCCGCATCGAGACCTACCCGACCGTGCACCAGATGGTAAGCGACGTCAGGGCCAGACTGCTGCCGGGTCTCTCTATCCGCCAGATCTTCGCGGCGCTGTTTCCTTGCGGTTCGATTACCGGCGCGCCTAAGATCCGTGCCATGGAGATCCTGCGCGATCTGGAAGGCACGCCCCGCGATGCCTATTGCGGCGCCATAGGCTGGATCGCGCCCGGCGGCCCGATGCGCTTTTCCGTGGCGATCCGCACCATCTCGCTCTTTTCGGGCGGCGAGGCCGTCTACAATGTCGGAGGCGGCGTCGTCTTCGATTCGACGGCGCAGGAGGAGTATCAGGAGTGTCTGCTGAAAGCGCGCTTCGCGACGGGAACACCGCCGACTTTCAGTTGATCGAGACCATGCGCTGGGAACCCCGCCCGGGCTTCCTGCGCTTCGATCGCCATCTTGCGCGCCTCTACGGCTCGGCGGCTGAGCTCGGCTTCCGCTGTGATCCAGGCACGGTCGGCGAGGCGCTGAGCAGCGCGGTCAGCGGTTCCGGCGTTGCCATGCGCACGCGGCTCGTCCTGTCGCATGATGGTAAGGTGGCGGCCTCGGCGCAGCCTTATGAACCGCTCGCCGCCGACAAGGTCTGGACGCTGCGGCTGGCGCGGACGAGGCTCGATTCGCACGACACGCTGCTGCGCCACAAGACCAGCCGACGACAGCTCTACACGCATGCCCGCGCCGAATATCTCGTCACCCAGACCGACGAGGTGCTTATGGCCAACGAGCGCGGCGAGATCTGTGAAGGCACGATCACCAATGTCTTTGCCGATCTCGGCGACGGCGTGCTGGCCACACCCCGGCTCGACTGCGGCCTGCTGCCTGGTGTATTGCGCGCGCAGCTTCTGGATGAAGGCCGCGCCCGTGAAGCCGTCTACAGCTACAGCGACCTGAAGTCGGCCAAAGCACTTTTTGTCGGCAATTCGCTGCGCGGACTAATCCCTGCGAGACTGATCTGAAGCATGACCTCTTTGCCCACCCACACGCCCTATGACGGCTCGTCGAAACTCTTCAGCATCGGGCTGAAGCCGCTCGATCCGGCGGACTGGATCGAGATCGACGACCATCTGCTGCCGTATCTCGCCGAGAAGTACCGGCTCTATGCCGAAATCCCCGAGCGGGTTTTTGTCGAGGAGGACGGCACGCGGGACGCTCAGCAGGAGGTGCTCGACTTGCTCAGTGCGCATCTGTTGGACAGGTTTCCAGAAATCTATCGGTGCATCGGATCAGGCGTCGAGGTGGTGGGCGCGGCGCGCCGTCTGCCTGCTTCCCTCGCCGAGGCTCCGCTGGCCAAGGCCTCACAGCTCATCCAGGAGGACCTGATCCTGATGCGCCGCGGCGACAATGGCTGGAGTCTCGTTGCCGGCTCGCTGTGCTTTCCCTCGTCCTGGTCGCTCCTGGAAAAATTCGGCAAGCCGCTGCACGACATCCACGCGCCGGTGCCGGGTTTCGGCCCGGGCACGCGTCCGGCGGAACTCATCAACCGGATGTTCGATGGCCTCCAGGGGCAGGCCGTCGAGCGCTACAACTGGTCGATCCAGTCCGATAACGCGCTCTACCATCCGCTTTCCGACCTGCAGCGCATCGACCGCGCTACAAATCGGCGGTCGCGCTTTCCCGATGGCGACATCGACGCCCATGCCTTCATCCGCGTCGAGCGGCAAACCCTGCGCAAACTGCCTGTTTCACGCGATATCCTGTTCACCATCCGCATCCATCTCGACCCGCTCGCCGTGCTGGCCAGGCACCCTGATCGGGCGAAGCTCGCGGCGTCTTTCGCCGCCCAGCTCAAGGCGCTCGATCTCGCGCATCTCGACTACAAGGGCCTGACATCAGACCGCGATCGGCTAGTCGACCGGCTCGGGGCGCTGGCGCTGTCCTAAATCGCGGCTAGGCCCAGCAGCAGGATCGCGGACATCGCGCTAAAGACGGTGACGTTGACATCCCACCGCCAACCCGCCGGTCCGAACGGCGGTCGGAATGGCAGATAGCCGTTCTCGTCGTAGAGCACGCCGCCATAAATCGGTCGTGAGAGCATTGCCACGAAGAACGCTCCGTACATAGCGACGCCCAATCCCCCTGCGAGATAGAGCCGCTCGGCTTCGAGTGGCCCCTCGATCCAGATAAGCCCCAGCGCAATCAGCGCAACTCCGGTGTAGCTCAGCACCTGCCAAACGACGTGAAACCGGGCGTGCGGGGTCCACAGCGGATTGGTGGCGTGGGTGGCGTTGAGGTCGGCTTTGATCGTCACCACACCGTAGCCCACGGTCCCGACGCTCAACAGAATTCGGGCAAGCAGATGACTGTCGTAAGCGAGTTCCATCGCACTTTCCTCCTCCATTAGGGAAATCGATGACAGGCACTTCAGCAGATCGGAGTCCGGCCGCACGCGGTCGGCCGGGCCAAGACGCGGCAGTGTCACGCCACCGCAACGGATTGAATGGCACCTTGGGCACAGAAGAGCTGCCCATCGGCCAGACGCGCATAATTATGGACGATCCCGTTTTCATGATCCTGCAACTGCACGATGAAGTTGCCGCTCTGCTCCGTCCAGCTCATGAGAACGAGGTTCGGGCGTACGCTGGTCATGTCGATCTTGACCATCTCGTCAATTTCGGTGGCACCGATCGACGCCTGCACATGCAATTCCTCCGGCGAGAAAAACGTCAGCCGGGGTACGAACGGGCCGAAAACGCAGTCGAAAGACTTACCGACAAGCGAGGCTGGAAAAACATTGGTTTCTGCCATGACTCTCTCCTTGGGCATGGCCGCCGCTGTGACCAAGCCTTTTGACAATCTCCGTTGTTTCAGACGCGAAATATAGCAGATATGTTTATTTGGAGCGCTCCAAGTGATACGATCCCCCTTTTTCACTTTCGAGTCAACGAAATTCTTGGAGCGCTCCAAAAAATGGTCTAACTGAAGGGAAATGGGTGAATCACAATGCCAACGCTAGCCGATGTGGGCAAGGCTGCCGGTGTCTCCCGGGGCACTGTTTCCAACGTCTTCAACCGGCCGGAACTGGTCAGGCCTGAATTGCGCCAACGTGTTGAAGCGGCCGCGAGAGCGCTCGGATTTGGCGGCCCCGACCCGAAAGGACGATTGCTGCGGGATGGCAAGTTCAATGCCATCGGGTTCATGCCACCTGGCGCCTACGCCATCGCCGAGGTGATGAGAAGCCCCTATGGCCGCGAGTTGGTGCTGGGCGTTTCGCTCGCCTGCGACGAGGCCGGAACGACGCTCAGCCTTGTAAACGGCACCGACAATACCCGCTTCGCCAGCATCCGCGAGGCCCTCGTTGACGGCTTCATCCTTGGTCACAGCGGGGACATCGGTCTCATAACATCGGCACAACGACGGCGCCTGCCCTTCGTCATTCTCGAAAATGACGCAGGTCCCGACATCAATTCGATAAAGATCGACGGCAGAAGTGGCGCGGTCGCCGCCGTCCGGCATCTGACCGGGTTAGGGCACCGGCATTTTGCCATCCTTTCCATACGGAGGACTCCAGGCCCTCCGATCGTGCACATGCCCGGACAGGCAGAGCGCCCGCTTCTAGCCGGCTTCTCACTCGACGACGAAAGGCTCGACGGTTTCAAACAGGGTTTGGCGGAGGCGAACTTGTCGATCGACGATGTTCCGATCATCGAGACGACGCCGGGCGATCCATCTGCTGGGGCGGTGGTATTCGACAATGTGCCCGAAGCAACCGCAATCCTGACCATGTCGGATTGGCAAGCGATCACAATACTCGACGAGGCGGTTCGTCGTGGCATAGAGGTGCCGCGCCATGTGTCGGTTATCGGCTTCGATGGCACTGCCGAATCCGCACGCACCACGCCTCCGTTGACGACTGTCGCGCAAGACGTGATCGGAAAAGGCAGGCTCGCCGCCCGCATGGTTCTTGACAATCAACCGCCCCGCCAAGTCGTTCTGCCCGTGGAACTGGTGGTTCGGGCGTCCACAGCCGCGCCGAGGGCAAAAATCCGTTAAACCGGTGCGCTTGGCGAATGGGCAAGCTCAGGCTCGGATAGAGCCACTCATCCACGGTTTCGGCCTTAACCACGTAGCCAACGCAGCGTAGCCGCTGGTTGGCGCTTTTCGCTGGTTTGTGACAATGATCTATGATGTAGCGCATGGCCGCCGGGCAGAAATTCCCGGTTTTGCGCGTGTTTTCCCAGTTTCCTGGGTTTTGAAGGAGTGCTCGATAAAATGGCGAATGAAAACTGGCCCGTTTACGGTGAGATCAGCGGCCCCGTCGTGATGATCGGCTTCGGCTCGATCGGCCGGGGAACGCTGCCGCTGATCGAACGCCATTTCAAGTTCGACAAGTCGCGCATGACGGTCATCGACCCGCGCGACACCGACCGCAAGCTGCTCGACGAGCGCGGCATCGCCTTCGTCCAGGAAGCGGTGACCGAGAAGAACTACAAGAAGCTCTTGACCCCGCTTCTGACCAATGGCGGCGGCCAGGGCTTTTGCATCAACCTGTCGGTCGATACCGGCTCGGTGGATCTGATGCGGCTCTGCCGCAAGCTCGGTGTGCTCTACATCGACACCGTCGTCGAGCCGTGGCTCGGCTTCTATTTCGACGCCAAGGCGGACAACGCCAGCCGCACCAATTACGCGCTGCGAGAGTCGCTGCTCAAGGAAAAGCACGACAAGCCCGGCGGCGCTACGGCGGTCTCCACCTGCGGCGCCAATCCAGGCATGGTCTCGTGGTTCGTCAAGCAGGCGTTGGTCAATCTCGCCACCGATCTTGGCCTGGAATTCTCGGAGCCCGCGCAGGACGACCGCGAGGGCTGGGCCAAGCTGATGAAGAAGGCCGGCGTCAAGGGCATCCACATCGCCGAACGCGACACCCAGCGCACCAAGAAGCCGAAGCCGATGAATGTGTTCTGGAACACTTGGTCGGTAGAAGGCTTCATCTCCGAGGGCCTGCAGCCTGCCGAACTCGGCTGGGGCACGCACGAGACATGGATGCCGAAGAACGCCAAGAAGCACAAGCATGGCTCCAAGGCAGCCATCTATCTGGAGCAGCCGGGCGCCAACACGCGCGTGCGCTCATGGTGCCCGACGCCCGGCGCGCAATACGGCCTGCTGGTGACGCATAATGAGGCGATCTCGATCGCCGATTTCTTCACCGTGCGTTCCAAGAAGGGCAAGGTGCATTACCGCCCGACCTGCCACTATGCCTACCATCCCTGCAACGACGCGATGCTGTCGCTTGACGAAATGTTCGGCGCCGCCGGCAAGCCTCAGCCGGTGCATCATGTGCTCGACGAGAACGAGTTGATCGACGGCGTCGACGAACTCGGCGTGCTGCTCTACGGCCACGACAAGAATGCCTACTGGTACGGCTCGCAGCTGTCGCTCGCCGAGGCGCGCAAGCTGGCGCCCTATCAGAACGCCACCGGCATGCAGGTCACCTCGGCGGTGCTCTCGGGCATGGTCTGGGCGCTGGAAAACCCCGAGGCCGGCATCGTCGAAGCCGACGAGATGGACTACAGGCGGTGCCTGGAAGTGCAGTCCCAGTATCTCGGACCGGTCAAGGGCTACTACACCGACTGGACGCCGCTCGATAACCGTCCCGGCCTGTTCCCGGAAGACCTCGACCGCAACGACCCGTGGCAGTTCCGCAACATCCTTGTGCGATAGCAGCACCGCCTACCTGCCTCACTGCCTTGCAATCGCCCGGAAATCGGGCGATTGAAGGGATGCGGACTGAGGAGAGGATTTTCATATGAACAACATTGCGCGCAAAGTTCTTTCGATGAGCGTAGCGGCGGCAGCCTTGGCCGGGCTTGCTGCTTGTGCGACCAGCGGTCCCGATGAGCCGCCCATGGCGGCGGCGCCGAAAGGCGTCGAGGGCTCCTGGATCGACGCCAAAGGCACCGGCCTGTCGACCTTCGCCGGCGGTACTTTCACGACGGTCGCCACCGACACCGGCCAGAAGCTTGCCGACGGCAGCTATACGATGACAGGCGCCACATCGGTGCAGATCAGCGGCACCTCGCTGATCCGCCAGACCGCGGTCAGCTTCAACTGCCTGATGGTATCGACAAGCCAGCTCAACTGCACGAGCTCCAGCGGTCAGAATTTCGTGCTGACAAGGCGCGTCTGAACCCACGACCATTCATTTTTTAAGGACGGCGGCCGGTTGGCCGCCGTCCTTTTTTGTGCCGGCAAAGGGTCCCGGATTCCGCTTGCGTCATCCGGAACGCGATGGGAACATGGCCGAAGCGCCGGCTGTAATGTTCCAGTCAAACAAGAGCGCTAGTGGCCTCTGACCAGCTTTCCGGGAGACGAAGATGAAGAAGCTTGCCGCCATTGCTGCCCTGTCAGCCTCAGCACTCGGTCTGTCGGCCGGCGCGTCCTTTGCCGACTACACGCTGAACATCCTGCATATCAACGACTGGCACAGCCGCATCGAAGGCAACAACAAATATGAATCGACCTGCTCGGCGGACGAGGAAACCAAGGGCGAGTGCATCGGCGGCGCGGGCCGGCTGATCACCGCGATCGCCCAGGAGCGCAAGAAGCTGGAAGGCCAGAACGTGCTGCTGCTCAGCGCAGGCGACAATTTCCAGGGCTCACTGTTCTACTCCACTTACAAGGGCAAGGTCGAAGGCGAATTCCTCAACGAGATGAAGTTCGATGCCATGGCGCTCGGCAACCATGAATTCGACGACGGCGAAGTGGCCCTGGCGCCGTTCCTCGACATGATCAAGTTCCCGGTGCTCGGCGCCAATGTGAAGGCCAACGCGCAATCCAAGCTCGGCGACCGCATCAAGCCGTCTGTGGTCGTCGAGGTCGGCGGCCAGAAGATCGGCATCATCGGCGCGATCACCAACGACACGCCGGACCTCGCTTCCCCCGGACCCAACGTCACTATAGAGGACGACGTCAGGTCGATCACCGCCGAGGTCGAGAAGCTCAAGGGCGAAGGCGTCAACAAGATCATCGCCGTGACCCATATCGGCTACAGGCGCGAACGCGACGTCATTGCCAAGATCCCGGGCATCGATGTCGTCGTCGGCGGCCACAGCCATTCCCTGCTGTCGAACACCGATCCGAAGGCCGAAGGCCCCTACCCGACGATGGTCGACAATCCGGACGGCTACAAGGTGCCGGTGGTGCAGGCGGCGTCCTACTCGAAATATCTCGGTGAGTTCAAGGTGGTGTTCGACGACAATGGCGTCGTCAAATCGGCCAGCGGCGACCCAATCTATCTCGACAAGTCGATCACCCCCGACCCGGCCGTGCTCGCCCGCATCAAGGAACTTGGCGCGCCGATCGAGGCGCTGAAGAACAAGGAAGTGGCGGAAACCACCGACGTCATCGACGGCAGTCGTGAGAGCTGCCGCACCCGAGAATGCGCGATGGGCAATCTCGTCTCCGACGCCGTCCTCGACCGCGTCAAGGGACAGGGCGTCGAAATCGTCATCTCCAATGGCGGCGGCCTGCGCGCCTCGATCGACAAGGGCACCGTCACCATGGGCGAGGTGCTGGCCGTGCTGCCGTTCCAGAACACGCTGGCGACCTTCCAGATTTCGGGCAAGGATCTGGTGGCCGGCCTCGAGGGCGGCCTCAGCCAGGTCGAGGACGGCGCCGGGCGCTTCCCCCAGGTCGCCGGCCTGAAATATTCCTTCGACAAATCCGTCGCGCCCAATGCCGGCCGCGTCAAGTCGGTGGAAGTCATGGAAGGCGGCGCCTGGACGCCGATCAAGCCGGACAAGGACTATCTGGTCGCAACCAACAACTATGTCCGCCAGGGCGGCGACGGCTACAAGATCTTCGCCGACAAGGCCAAGAATGCCTACGATTACGGCCCCGGCCTCGAACAGGTGGTTGCCGACTATCTCGGTGCCCACCGACCCTACACGCCGAAGCTCGACGGCCGCATCACCGAAATAGCCGCGACCGTCGCCGCGGCGCCTGCGGCCCCGGCAACCGATCCGGCTGAAGCCGCCAAGCCTGCTGAAGCGCCTGCAATGCCTGAGTTGCCGGCCAACTCGGGCGATATCGCCAACACACCACCGGGCATATCGACGGAAGGAGCACCTCCCCCGCCAGCGCCACCAGCCGCGCCGGCACCGGCCGAGCCGGCAAAGCCGGCCGACGCGGCGCCGGCCGAAGCCAGCCATGTCATCGTTGCCGGCGACACCTATTGGGATCTGGCCAAGAAGGCCTATGGCGACGGCGCCAAATGGAAGGTCATTTCGGGCGCCAACAAGGGCTATGAGCCGCGCCGGCTTCCGGTCGGCGCAACGCTGACCATCCCGCCGAAATAGCCTCGCTTAGATGCCTGAATGACGCCGCCCCCCCGAAAACCGGACGGGCGTCCTGTTTTCGGGCTAATGCATGTCGCCCAAAAGTGAACTCGGTTTTGGGAGAACGACATGCATAAAAACAAAGACTTAAAGCGGGTCGTCTGAATCCATTCAGACAATCCGCTTTAAGGTGCGGCCAGACGCTGCATTGAATGCGCGCGCAAGATGGTTAGGTTCGCGTCTTCCGGAGAACCCTTATGACGCTTCCCACCCCTGCCGAACCCAAGGCCGCAAAGGCGCTCGGCCCGTTGCCCGCTGGGCATCCGCCGGTCAAGGCGGGCAAGATCGGCGTCATGCTGGTCAATCTCGGCACGCCCGACGGCACCGATTTCAAGCCGATGTGGCGGTATCTGCGTGAATTCCTGTCCGACCCGCGCGTCATCGAACTCAACAGGGCAATCTGGTATCCGATCCTCTATGGCCTTGTGCTCACCACGCGGCCCAAGAAGTCGGGCGCCAACTACGCACGGATCTGGAACCGGGAAAAGAACGAGTCGCCGCTGCGCACCTATACCCGCGCCCAGGCCGAAAAGCTGGCCGACGCGCTGAGCGACCTGCCTGATGTCGTCGTCGACTGGGCGATGCGCTACGGCAACCCTTCAACCGCCAGCATTGCCCAGCGTCTGGTCGACCAGGGCTGCGACCGCATTCTTTCCTTCCCGCTCTATCCGCAATATTCAGCGACGACCACGGCAACAGCCAACGACCAGCTGTTTCGCGCGCTGATGAAAATGCGCCGTGCGCCGGCCGTCCGCAGCGTGCCGCCCTACTATGACGAACCGGTCTATATCGAAGCGCTGGCGCGCTCGATCGAACGGCATCTGGCGACGCTGGACTTCGAGCCGGAGGTGGTCATCACCTCCTATCACGGCATTCCAAAACCGTATTTCGAGAGGGGCGACCCCTATCATTGCCACTGCCAGAAGACGACGCGGCTGCTGCGCGAACGGCTTGGCTGGGATGACAAGAAACTGATCATCACCTTCCAGTCGCGCTTCGGCGCGCAGGAATGGCTGCAGCCCTATACTGACAAGACGGTGGAAAAACTCGCGCAGGACGGCGTCAAGTCGATCGCCATCGTCAATCCCGGCTTTTCCGTCGACTGCATCGAGACGCTGGACGAGATCGGCCGCGAGGCGGCCGAAACCTTCCACCATGCCGGCGGCAAGAATTTCGCCCATATCCCTTGCCTCAACGATAGCGCGGAAGGGATGGCGGTGATCGAGGCCATGGTGCGGCGCGAACTGTCCGGCTGGGTCTGAACCGGAACAACGCCTGCTCCGAGGCGTTAAGGCGCGCCCTCCGGAGAATTCGATGTCCCGCAAACTCGACCTCAGTAGTGGCCGGCCCGTGTGGTCCGCCTATCGGGCGCCTGCGGTGCCGACGGACAGTCTGACCCGAGATGTCAAGACGGATGTGCTGATCGTCGGCATGGGCATCAGCGGCGCCATGATGGCCGAGGCGCTGACGGCCGATGGCCATCGGGTGATCTGCATCGACCGGCGCGGCCCGCTGAAGGGCTCGACGGCCGCAACCACCGCACTGGTGGCATTCGAAATAGACCAGCCTCTCTCCACGCTCGCGAAGATAGTTGGCAGAGCCTCGGCCCAGCAGGCCTGGCGACGCTCGCGGCTCGCCGTTTCCAATCTCGCCGGACGGATTGCCGAACTCGGCATCAACTGTGGCCTGAGGCGCATGCCATCACTCTATCTGGCCGGCACGATGCTTGGTCCGTCGGAACTGCGCGACGAGGCCGAGGCACGTCGGCTAGCCGGCATCGGCGCCATCTGCTTAACCCGACAACAGCTAGCCGAGAAATTCGGCATCGACCGCGAAGGCGCCATTCTCGGCCACGGCAACATCGCGCTCGACCCGCGCAAGCTGACGGCTGGGCTGCTGCTGAAATCCCTGGAGCGCAAGGCACGCTTCTATGCCCCCGTCGAAGCCACAATGATCGAGGACAGCGCCGAAGCTGTTGTCGTCGCGACCAGGGATGGCCCGACCATAACCGCACGACATGTTGTTCTGGCCACCGGCTACGAACTTGTAGACATCGTGCCGGCCGCGGCCCACCGGATCATCTCGACATGGGCGATTGCGACACGCCCGCAACCGCGAAAGCTCTGGCCGGACGCAGCGTTCATCTGGGAAGCGTCGGAGCCGTATCTGTATATGCGCACGACGGTCGACGGCCGGGTCATATGCGGCGGCGAGGACGAGGATTTTATCGACGAAGCGCGGCGCGACGAGCTGATCGCCGACAAGAGCACACGCATCGCCGAGAAGCTCGGCCTGATATTTCCGCATCTCGACACCAGACCCGATTTTGCCTGGACCGGCTCGTTCGGCACCACGACCACCGGCCTGCCTTATATCGGCGCATTCCCCGCCACCCGCGCATCCATGCGGTGCTGGGCTACGGCGGCAACGGCATCACCTTCTCGCAGATCGCTTCCGAGATTGTCCCGGCTTCGATCAACGGGCTGGATGACACGGATGCAAGGTTGTTTGCCTTCAACCGCTGAGTGCAACCCTATAAACAATCCATCATCACCTGATTGTAACGCATCTGAAATACACTTAAGTCTTTGGTGAAGTCGGCTGCGCGAGAATGGCTTGAGCGGCCTTCGTCTGAGGGAGAGCCAAATGGATTTCAGTGGTTTCGATATTGCGGTTGGTGCACTTGCACTTCTGGTATTGGTGCTGCTGATCAAAGGCATCAGGACAATCCCGCAAGGTTACAATTATACGGTGGAGCGTTTTGGCCGTTACACCAAGACACTGAGCCCAGGCCTCAATTTCATTTTCCCGTTCATCGACCGCATCGGCGCCAAGATGAACATGATGGAGCAGGTGCTCGACGTCCCGAGCCAGGAAATCATCACCCGGGACAACGCCATCGTCGGTGTCGACGGCATTGCCTTTTTCCAGATCCTCAACGCAGCGCAGGCCGCCTATCAGGTTTCCGGACTGCAGAACGCCATCCTCAATTTGACGATGACCAACATCCGTACCGTCATGGGTTCGATGGACCTCGATGAACTCCTGTCGAACCGCGACGCCATCAACGAGCGCCTGCTGCGCGTCGTCGATGAGGCGGCCCATCCGTGGGGCATCAAGATCACCCGCGTCGAAATCAAGGACATCAACCCGCCGGCCAACCTTATCGAATCGATGGGCCGGCAAATGACGGCGGAACGCAACAAGCGCGCGCAGATCCTTGCCGCCGAAGGCCTCAAGCAGTCGCAGATCCTCGAAGCCGAGGGCCGCAAGGAAGCCGCCTTCCGCGATGCCGAGGCGCGCGAACGTTCGGCCGAGGCGGAAGCCCGCGCCACCCAGGTGGTGTCGGAAGCGATCTCCAAAGGCGATGTGCAGGCGCTGAACTATTTCGTAGCGCTGAAATACACTGAAGCGCTTGGCAGGATCGGCACGGCCACCAACAGCAAGATCGTGCTGATGCCCTTCGAGGCGTCGTCGCTGATCGGCTCGCTCGGCGGCATCGGCGAGATCGCCAAGGAAGTCTTCCGCAGCGAAGGCACCACCGGCTCGCAAAGGCAGGCCGCGCGCCCGCCGGTCGTTCGCCCAACCGACAACTGAGGTCGAAACCAATGATCGACCGCATCGTTTCCGAACTCGGCCCGTGGAACTGGATGGTACTCGGTTTCGTGCTGCTGGTGATGGAAATCATCGCACCGGGTATCTTCATGCTGTGGATCGGCATCGCCGCGCTGATCATCGGCGCCGTGTCGCTGCTGATCTGGGACGCCGGCTTCTGGACCTGGCAGGTTCAGGTCCTCGCCTTCCTGGCGCTGTCGCTGGTCTCGGCCTATGTCGGCAAAAAGCTGGTCGGCAGCCGCAACGACCCGACCGACCAGCCGCTGCTCAACCGGCGCGGCGCGCAAATGGTCGGCAGGATGGCGACACTTGCCGAGCCGATCCGGGACGGACGCGGCCGCATCAAGCTGGGCGATACGCTGTGGCGTGTCTCCGGCCCGGATTTGCCGGCCGGCACGCAAGTGCGCGTGACGGGCGCAGCCGATACGGATCTGGAACTGACCGTCGAGGCGGTCTGAACGAGCGGCGTTAAGAGTGTGTCGAGATCCGGGTCAGGCCGGCATCACCTGAATATCGACGCGCCTTAGGCCGCGCCGATACGCAGCAGGTCATGCAGGTGGATGAGGCCGACTGGTTTCCGGCCCTCCACCACCATCAGGCTGGTGATGGCTGAATTGTTGATCGTTTGCAGCGCCGTTGCCACCAGCGTGTCCGGCGTCGCGGTCTTCGGGCCTTTTGTCATCACCTGATCCACCGTCATCGCCAGCAGATTGCTGCCGATGTGACGGCGGATGTCGCCATCGGTGATGATGCCGACCAGCGCGCCGTCGGCGTCGGTGATAGCGACGCAGCCAAACCCCTTGCGCGACAGTTCCAGGATCGCGTCCTGCATGCCGGTGCCCGCGACCACCAGCGGCAGCCTGTCGCCGACATGCATGATCTCGCGGATCTGCGTCAGGTTGGCGCCGAGCTGGCCGCCCGGGTGAAAGGTGCGGAAATGATCCGGCGTGAAGCCGCGTGCTTCGAGCAGCGCGATCGCCAGCGCGTCGCCCATCACCAGTTGCAGCAGCGTCGATGTCGTTGGCGCCAGGCCGTGCGGGCAGGCTTCCGGAGCGCGCGGCAAAAGCAGCACCACGTCCGCCGCCCGCGCCAGCGCCGATGTCTCTCCGGCGGTGATGGCGATCAGCGGAATGGAAAAGCGCCTGGAATAGGCGACGATGCCCATCAGTTCCTTGCTCTCGCCCGACCACGACATGGCGATGATGGCGTCGTCCCTGGCGATCATGCCGAGATCGCCGTGGTTGGCTTCTGCGGGATGGACAAAGAAAGCCGGCGTGCCGGTCGAGGCCAGCGTCGCGGCGATCTTCGAACCGATATGGCCGCTTTTGCCGACACCGGTGACGATGAGCCGGCCTTCAATCCCAGAGATCATCTCGACCGCCTGCGCGAAAGGCGCGGCCAATCCGTTCTCCAAGGCCTCGGCAAGGGCTGCAACCCCAGCCTGTTCTGTCGCCACCGTCCTCAGCGCCGAAGCGATCGAGGCTTGCCTGTCCGAAGGTTTCTTATCCATGGATCCCGCATGCATGGCTGATGCGATTAGCGCTTTGCCGGCGCGCTGTCCAACAGAAATGGCCCAAGGCATGTTGCCCGAACGTGTGCGGTGGTTTTTGACGACGGTAGAGGCGAAAACCAAAGGCTTGACGCACGCGGTATGAATGCCTTTGGAAATCAGCGCTTCAGGCGGCTGACGGGCCGCCGCCTCAACCCTCCGTTAACCATCCCCATTTACGGTTCGGTAAGTATGGCGCGCGTGCGCCGCGCAAGCAGTGGTGGCGATGTCCGGGGCCCAGCCAGAAAATTCGACAGGACGTGGGGGCAAGGCGGTCTGCGCCTTGCTGCTGGCAACCAGCATGTTTGCCTTGCTGCGCCCGACGGCGCTCCATGCCCAGGAAACCGAACTGCGCGGCGAGGTTTCGGAATCGGCGATCCTGTCCGACCAGCAGCGCAAGGCGAGACAGCTGGCCCTGGCAGCGCAGGGTCAACAGCCGGCCAATGCCGCGCAGGACAATGCGCCGGCCCGCACCTACCTGCCGGCCAGCGCCGGTGCCGTGCCTGACGACGCCGACACTGGCGACGCCACCGCGACCGGCAGCCTCTTCGACCCGCCCGCAGCCACTGACGACATGTCCGCCGACACTGCGGCGCCGCCCAAGCCTCGCCGCCGCTCATCGACCGCCAGGCAGAATGCTGCTGACCAGGCCAAGGACAAGGCTGCCGACAAGTCGAAAAAGAAGAAGAAATCGACGGCCGACACCTCCGACATCACCGCTTCCACGACGGCCTCCACGACGGACGCCGCCGATGGTGCAGAGACCGATGCGGACACGGCCAACCGCCGCGCCCTCACCATCGACAGTGCCGACAGGCAGAAGCTCGACCCAGGCGCAGAGCGCACGGACGCCATCGAAGGCCAGAAGAAGAAGCCGGAGGATGATCCGTTTGCTGCCACCGGCGTCAAATGGGGCTCGTTCGTCATCCGGCCGACGATCGAACAGGGCCTGACCGCCACCTCGAACGGTGATTCGAGCAGTGCCGGCACGTCGGCGCTGCTGTCCGAGACGGCGCTGCGCTTTTCCGCCGCCTCCGACTGGCGCGAGAACTCAGCCACGATCGACGGCTATGGCCTTTTTCGCGAGACTGTCTCGGGTTACCCGGTTCACGACGAGCAAGGGCGCATCGAAGGCCAGCTCAATGTCGACCTCGACAATGAGTTGCGCGCCATCGCCAAGCTCGGCTACGAGGCCGTGCCGGAATCGGCATCATCGCCGGACGCCATCGCGGGCGTCAGCAAGCAGCCGCTGCGGCAGACCATCGATGGCAGCCTCGCCGTCGAAAAGCATCTCGGCAAGATGCAGTACACGTTGACCGGCGCGGTCTCGCACGACTTCTACGGCGACGCCAAGCTCTCGGACGGCACCTCGCTGTCGCAGAAGGATCAGGACTCCACGCTCTACACGGCGACGTTGCGCACCGGCTACGAGATCTCCCCTGCCCTGACCCCTTTCACCGAAATCGAGGTCGGCCACCGGACTTATGATCAACGCATCGACAATGAAGGCTTCGAGCGCTCGTCGACGCGGCTCGGCGCCCGCGCTGGCCTTGCACTCGACATGGGTGAGAAGCTGTCGGGCGAATTCTCGGCCGGCTGGCTCAGGGAAGCGATCGACGACAAAAACCTTGACGCGATCTCTGGTGCCACCGTCAACGCCGACCTCAAATGGTCACCCGAGCGCGGCACAACGATCGGCCTGACCGGGCGGACTACCGTCGAGCCCACGACCACATCGGGCGAAAGCGGCGACATCCTCTATTCCGGTCGCCTGACCGGCGAGCGCCAGATTCGCGCCAACCTCACCGCCAATGCGGCTCTGGGCCTCGACTGGCGTGATTACATCGGCATCGACGGCCATGACAGGGTGTTGAGCGCCGAGGCCGGACTGACCTGGTGGCTGAACCGCTACGCCGGCCTGACCACAAGAGTGAGGACCGAGAAGCTGACCAGCAATCTGCCGGGCCGGGACTACACCGCCAACAGCATCTTCCTCGGCGTGAAGGTGCAGCGCTGAACGGCCGCACCAACGACATCCGGCCGCTCGCTAGAATACCTTAAAACGCAGCGCCGCGGCGCTCAGACGGCTTCAGCTCGTCGAGAAGCGTGCGGATGACGCCAGCCATGTTCTCATTCATGTCGCTGCGCCACAGCGCGAAGGCGACGTTGGCCTCGACGAAGCCTTCCGGCGATCCGCAGTCGAACGTGCGGCCTCGATAGTGGTAGCCGTAGAAGGGCTGCTGCTTTTCCAGCTTCAGCATGGCGTCGGTGAGCTGGATCTCGTTGCCGGCGCCTTTTTCCTGGCCTTCGAGGATCTTGAATATCTCCGGCTGCAGGATGTAGCGGCCGTTGATGTAAAGGTTGGACGGCGCGGTGCCGGCCTTCGGCTTTTCCACCATCTCGGTGATGCGGAAACCGTGATGCGTGTCCTCGCCGCGGCCGACGATGCCGTATTTGTGGGCTTCGGCGGGAGCGCATTCCTGCACCGCGATGATGTTGTTGCCGGTCTCCTCGTAGAGCTCGACCATTGCCTTCGTGCAGCTCTTCTCCGACTGCATGATCATGTCGGGCAGCAAAAGCGCGAAGGGCTCGTCGCCGACGAGCTCGCGGGCGCACCAGACGGCGTGACCAAGTCCCATCGGTACCTGCTGGCGTGTGAAACTGGTCTGCCCCGGCGCCGGCTGCAGCCGTTGCAGGCGGGCGAGCTGGTCGTCTTTGCCGCGCTGGGCCAGCGTGTCATAGAGTTCGAACTGGATGTCGAAATGGTCCTCGATGACGGCCTTGTTGCGGCCGGTGACGAAGATGAAATGCTCGATGCCGGCCTCGCGCGCCTCATCCACCACATACTGGATCACCGGCCGGTCGACGACGGTCAGCATTTCCTTGGGGACAGCCTTGGTGGCCGGGAGAAACCGTGTGCCGAGACCGGCGACCGGGAAGACTGCCTTGCGAACTCTCTTCATGCTTTCAATTATCCGTTTGAGGGCCAGCTCCGCAATCCCCGTTCCAAGACATTTTCACGCCGGAATTGGGGACTACTGGGCAACTGAGAGGAATGTCCACCGGTAAAGCTTCGAAGCGTCTTTTCGTTCCCGGTGGCGCCTATGGTAAACTAATTCCTAACCTGGTTCGGCGATGAATGGTCTTTCCTGAGACAGAGAAGGAGGAAAAGATGTCCGTTCGCAATGCCGCAAAACGTTTTACCAGCGTCATAGCGGCAGCCAGCCTATCGCTCGCTCTGCTGATGCCTGGCCCCGCTTTCGCCGATGCCGGTTTCCGGCAGTGGGTCGCCGGCTTCCGCGCCACCGCCGTGCAGAGCGGCGTTTCCGGCGCCCTCTACGACCAGGCCTTCAGGAACATCAGGGATATCGATCCGGTGGTGCTGGAAAAGGCGCGTACGCAGCCTGAATTCACGGCTCCTGCCTGGGACTATTTCGACAACCGCGTCCATGACCAGTCGGTCGCCGTCGGCCAGCAGATGGCCAGGAAATGGAAGCCGTGGCTGGATCGGATCGAGGCCAGGTTCGGCGTCAACCGTTACATCCTCCTGGCCATCTGGTCGATGGAATCGAACTATGGCGAGATCCTCAAGCGCGACGACATCATGCGCAATGTCGTGCGCTCGCTGGCAACCTTGGCCTATGCCGATCCGAAGCGGGCGAAATTCGCCCGCACCCAGCTGGTCGCCGCACTGAAGATCCTGCAGACCGGCGACATCGACGAAAGCCATCTGAGCGGATCCTGGGCCGGCGCCATGGGCCACACCCAGTTCATTCCGACCAGCTATCTGCACTATGCCGTCGACATGGACGGCAATGGCAAGCGCGACATCTGGAATTCGATCCCCGATGCGCTGGCGACATCAGCCAATTTGTTGAAGAAGAATGGCTGGCAGGCCGGCAAGACCTGGGGCTATGAGGTCGCCTTGCCGGCCGGCAAACTTCCCGCCGGGTCCAAGACGCTGTCGCAATGGCAGGCGCTGGGCGTCGTCAGGGCCAACGGCAAGCCGTTCAAGAACGGCTCAGACAAGGCGACGTTGAAGGTGCCGGACGGCCGCAACGGGCCGGCCTTTCTGATGATCAAGAATTTCACGGTCATCAAAGCCTACAACAATGCCGACAAATATGCGCTTGCCGTCGGCCTTCTTGCCGACGAAATCGCCGGCTCCAGCGGTCTCGTGCAGGACTGGAAGCGGCCTTTCACCAAGCTCACTTTCGAGGAAAGGCAGGAGCTGCAGCAGCGGCTTTCCCAACATGGCCTTTATGACGGCAAGTTCGACGGCAAGATAGGCGACGGCTCGAAATCAGCCATCTTGGCTTTCCAGGCCAAGGCCGGCTTGACCCAGGACGGTTACCCGAGCATGGAAGTGCTGAAGTGGCTCCGGCAGAAATAGAGCCGCCTGCGGTGCCGCGCGGCCTTTCGGCCGCGCAAAGGACGCTGTAGCAATCTGGTTGGCGCAAAGTCCGTTTGAAAAGTACGACTTTTCAAAAAAAGGGCTGCGCCAAGGGATGGAGGAAACGATTGGCTTCGGCTGCGCGCATCGCAGGGCTTGTTCGTCGCATGCCGGTGCTCATCCTGGCCGTGATCGTGCTCACCGTCGGTGTGGCTGGCGCCTTTCATGCGCCCGCCATGGCGCAGGAGCAGCAAAACCGCGGCTGGTCGCTGCGCGACCTTCTGTTCCCGCGCCGCAGCGAGCGCATCGAGCCGCCGCAGGACATCCAGAAAGCAAGGCCCAGGCCCAAGGCGAAAAAACCCCGCGCCCCTCGCCCGCCCGCGGAACCGGAAATCCCGGTGGTCGACAAGGCACCGGACGCCCGCACCGTCCTGGTAGTCGGCGACTTCATGGCGGCCGGCCTCGCCGAAGGCCTCGACACCGCCTTTGCCGAGAATACCGGCGTCAGGATCGTCGTTCGCAGCAATGGCTCGTCCGGCTTCGTACGCGACGACTTCTACAACTGGCCCGAACAGATCAAATCGCTGA
This sequence comes from Mesorhizobium sp. M0715, assembly GCF_040320355.1. Taxonomy (NCBI): domain Bacteria; kingdom Pseudomonadati; phylum Pseudomonadota; class Alphaproteobacteria; order Hyphomicrobiales; family Phyllobacteriaceae; genus Mesorhizobium; species Mesorhizobium sp. M0715. The sequence continues at coordinate 149,322 of NZ_JAMYPL010000014.1, forward strand.
TCGAGACCGAAAAACCTGCCGCCGTGATCGTCATGCTGGGTTCCAACGACCGCCAGCAGATGAAGGTGGGTGACGTGCGCGAACAACCCCGCTCTGAAACCTGGACCAAGGAATATGAGCGCCGGACCGAGGCGTTCGGCAAAGCTATGGCGGAGGCAAAGGTACCTTTCCTATGGGTCGGCATGCCGGCGTTCCGGGTGCCGAAGATGACCTCCGACATGCTGGCCTTCAACGACATCTACCATCAGGCCGCTGAAAGCCATGGCGGTGAATTCGTCGACGTCTGGGACGGCTTCGTCGATGAGAACGGTGCTTTCGTCACCAGCGGCCCCGACATCAACGGCCAGCCGGTGCGGCTGCGCGCCGATGACGGCATCAACGTCTCGAGGGCGGGCAAGCGCAAGCTCGCCTTCTACACCGAAAAACCGCTGCTGAAGATCCTCGGCCTGACCGCGCCTGGAAGCGTGGTTACGCCGTCCGCTCCGGCGGGCGCCCCTGTCGAGGCGCCGGCGCCGGCCGCGGCCCCCATCGTCATCGACCGCACCGCGCCGATGCTGCTCAGCGATCCGGCACTCGACGGTGGCTCCGAACTGCTGGGCGCGGCACCGCCGGCGAAGGCAAATCCGGACCTGCCCGGTGAAAAGCTTGTGGTCGAGGGCAAGGCACCGATTGCATCGCCCGGCCGCGCCGACGATTTCTCCTGGCCGCCGAAGGCCGCAGCCACCACCGACACCACGACCGCGATCAATCGTTAGCATCGCAAAGCGGCTCTGAGGCCGTTTCGAAACTTGCTCCTGCGAGTCATATGATGGTGTTTGCGAGAACCGGAGTGGAGCGTACATTTGAGTACGCGAGCACCGGAAGCGCAGAAAACGCCTTCAGATGGCCGCAGGAGTAGAGTTTTCAAATGGGCTCAGCGGGGTAGGACGCTCGACCCCATCAGCGCCTCGTCGATCGAACGCGCCGCCTGGCGGCCCTCGCGGATCGCCCAGACGACCAGCGACTGGCCACGACGCACGTCGCCGGCCGCATAGAGCCTGTCGACGCTGGTCCTGTAGTCGCGGTCATTGGCCTCGACATTCCTGGAACGGCGGCTGTCGGTGGCGATCTTCATCTGCCCGTCCAATTCTCCCGCCACACCGGCCGCGGCCGGCCCGGCAAAGCCGATGGCGATGAAAGCGAGATCGGCACGAATGACGAATTCGGTGCCGGCGATCGGCTTGCGCTTGTCGTCGACCTCGCAGCACTTGACGCCGGTCAGCTGGCCTTCCTCGCCGATGAATTCGAGCGTCGCCACCTGGAATTCGCGCTCCGCGCCTTCGGCCTGCGAAGACGAGGTGCGCATCTTGGTCGCCCAATACGGCCAGACCGAAAGCTTGTCTTCCTTCTCCGGCGGCTGCGGGCGGATATCGAGCTGGGTGACACGCACCGCGCCTTGGCGGAAGGCCGTGCCGACACAGTCGGACGCGGTATCGCCGCCACCGACGACGACCACATGCTGGCCGCCGGCGATGATCGGATGCGACGGCCACGCCACCGACTGGATCGGTTCGCCGCCGACTCGCCTGTTCTGCTGCACCAGATAGGGCATCGCGTCATGCACGCCGCCGAGATCGTCGCCGGGAATGCCGGCCGCGCGCGGCGTTTCCGATCCGCCGCAATAGAGCACCGCATCATGTTCGGCGAGCAGCTCGGCAACCGGCTTGTCGACGCCGACATTGACGCCGCAATGAAAGGTCACGCCCTCACCCTGCATCTGCTCGATGCGCCGGTCGATATAGTGCTTCTCGATCTTGAAGTCGGGAATGCCGTAGCGCATCAGCCCGCCGGGCCGGCTTTCGCGCTCGTATACATGAACATCGTGGCCGGCGCGGCCAAGCTGCTGGGCCGCCGCCATGCCGGCAGGGCCGGAGCCGATGACGGCGACGCGCTTGCCGGTTTTCTTTTCCGGCGGATAGGGCCTGATATGGCCGGTTTCATAGGCCTTGTCGGCGATCGCCTGCTCGACCGTCTTGATGGCGACGGGAATGTCCTCGAGGTTCAGCGTGCAGGCTTCCTCGCAGGGCGCGGGGCAGATGCGGCCGGTGAACTCCGGGAAATTGTTGGTCGAATGCAGGTTGCGGATCGCGTTGTCCCAGTCGCCATTGTAGACGAGGTCGTTCCAGTCTGGGATCTGGTTGTGGATGGGGCAGCCGGTCGGCCCGTGGCAGAACGGAATGCCACAATCCATGCAGCGCGCGGCCTGTTTCTCGACCTCCTTGTCCGACATCGGCAGCGTGAATTCGCGGAAATGCCGGATGCGATCGGAGGCCGGCTGGTACTTGTGCACCTGCCGGTCGATTTCGAGAAAGCCTGTTACCTTGCCCATAGTCCAGTTCCTGCTGTCCAGATGGTACGGTTTTCGCCGCACCCGTTAACCCCTTGAGGCAGCCATGGCAACCTTTCGCACGAGGTCAAACTATCGATGAAGATGGGCCGGGAAACCTGGGCCCCCCGGCAATTCCAAATCTATTCCGCCGCCACGCCCATGCGCATGCGTTCCATCTCGATCAGCGCGCGGCGGTATTCGACCGGCATGATCTTGCGGAATTTCGGCCGGAATGTCGTCCAGTCGTCAAGGATCTCGCGGCCACGTACCGACCCGGTGTAATGCACATGGTTGGAAATCAGCTGGTAAAGCCGCTCCTCGTCATGGCTGGTCATGTCGCCGGAGACGTCGACGCGGCCCTTGTGATCGAGGTCGCCGCCATGGTGCAGCAGCCTTTCCATCAGATCGTCTTCTTCCGGAACCGGCTCCAGCTCGACCATCGCCATGTTGCAGCGCTCGGCGAAATCACCCGCCTCATCGAGCACATAGGCGACGCCGCCAGACATGCCGGCGGCGAAGTTGCGGCCGGTCTGGCCGATGACGACGACGATGCCGCCGGTCATGTACTCGCAGCCATGGTCGCCGACGCCTTCGACGACGGCGGCGACGCCCGAATTGCGCACGGCGAAACGCTCGCCGGCGACGCCGGCGAAGTAGGCCTCGCCCTCGGTTGCGCCATAGAGCACCGTATTGCCGACGATGATGGACTCAGCCGCGACGATCTTGGCCCCTTCCGGCGGCCGGATGATGATGCGTCCGCCCGACAGGCCCTTGCCGACATAGTCGTTGCCGGCGCCGACAAGCTCGAACGAGATGCCGCGCGCCAGGAAGGCGCCGAACGACTGGCCGGCGGTGCCGGTCAGCTTCACCTGGATCGTATCCTCGCGCAGGCCTTTGTGCTTGAAGCGCTTGGCCACTTCACCCGACAGCATGGCGCCCGTCGAGCGGTCGACATTGCGGATATCGACCTCGATCTTGACCGGCAGCTTGCTCTCGAGCGCCGGCTTTGCCAGCTCGATCAGCTTGCGGTCGAGCACGTCGTCGATCGGGTGCTTCTGCCGCTCGGTCCAATGCACGGCCTCATGCGGCGCATCCGGCTTGAAGAACATCTTCGAGAAATCGAGCCCGCGTGCCTTCCAGTGCACGATCAGGTCGCGCTTTTCCAGAAGATCGGTGTCGCCGATGATCTGGTCGAGATGGGTGTAGCCCATCTCGGCGAGCAGCTCCCTGACCTCTTCCGCGACGTAGAAGAAGAAGTTGATGACATGCTCGGGCGTGCCCTTGAAGCGCTTGCGCAGCACCGGATCCTGAGTCGCGACGCCGACCGGGCAGGTGTTGAGATGGCACTTGCGCATCATGATGCAGCCGGCCGCGATCAACGGCGCGGTCGAGAAGCCGAATTCATCGGCGCCGAGCAGCGCGCCGATGATCACGTCGCGCCCGGTGCGCAAGCCGCCGTCGACCTGCAGCGCGACGCGCGACCGCAAGCCGTTCAGCACCAGCGTCTGGTGCGTCTCGGCAAGGCCCATTTCCCAAGGGCTGCCGGCATGCTTGAGCGAGGTCAGCGGCGAGGCGCCCGTGCCGCCGTCATAGCCCGAAATGGTGATGTGGTCGGCGCGTGCCTTGGCAACGCCCGCCGCAACCGTGCCGACGCCGACTTCCGACACCAGCTTGACCGACACGTCGGCCGCCGGATTGACGTTCTTCAGATCGTAGATCAGCTGTGCCAGATCCTCGATCGAATAAATGTCGTGATGCGGCGGCGGCGAGATCAGGCCGACGCCCGGCGTCGAATGCCGGACCTTGGCGATGGTCGCGTCGACCTTGTGGCCGGGCAACTGGCCGCCCTCGCCGGGCTTGGCGCCCTGCGCCACCTTGATCTGCATCATGTCGGAATTGACGAGGTATTCGGCCGTGACGCCGAAACGCCCCGAGGCGATCTGCTTGATCGCCGAGCGTTCGGGGTTCTTGCCGCCGCCGGGCAGCGGCAGATAGCGGTCGGCCTCTTCGCCGCCCTCGCCGGTGTTCGACTTGCCGCCGATCTGGTTCATCGCGCGCGCCAGCGTCGTGTGCGCTTCGCGCGAGATCGAACCGAACGACATCGCCCCGGTCGAGAACCGCTTGACGATGTCGGCCGCTGACATGACGTCGTCGAGCGCCGCTTTCTTGCGGCCGGTTTCTCCGGCCAGCTTGATCTTGAACAGGCCGCGAATGGTCTGGGCGCGGGCCGTCTCGCTGTCGATCTGGGCGGAATAGTCCTTGAACGTTTCCCACGATCCCTGGCGCACGGCGTGCTGCAAGGTGGCGACAGCGTCGGGCGACCAGATATGGGCCTCGCCGCGCATGCGGTACATGTACTCGCCGCCGACCTCGAGGCTGTTGCGCAGCACGGGGTCGTTGCCGAAACCGTCATTGTGGCGGCTTAGCGTCTCGGCCGCGATCTCGTCCAGCCCGACGCCTTCGATCAGCGTCGCGGTGCCGGTGAAATATTGCTGCACGAAATCGGTCTTCAGGCCGATGGCGTCGAAAATCTGCGCGCCGCAATAGGACTGATAGGTCGAGATGCCCATCTTGGACATCACCTTGAGGATGCCCTTGCCGATCGACTTGATGTAGCGCGTGACGACTTCGTAGGCGTCCACCTCCTTCGGCAGTTCCCCGCGCTTGTGCATGTCGAGCAGCGTGTCGAAGGCAAGGTAAGGGTTGATCGCCTCGGCGCCATAGCCGGCAAGGCAGCAGAAATGATGCACTTCGCGCGGCTCGCCGGATTCGACGACGAGCCCGACCGAGGTGCGCAGCCCCTTGCGGATGAGGTGATGATGGACCGCAGCCGTAGCCAGCAGCGCCGGTATGGCGATGCGGTCCGGCCCGACCTGGCGGTCGGACAGGATGATGATGTTGTAGCCGCCGGCGACCGCCGCCTCCGCCCGCTCGCACAACCGGTCGATGGCGCCCTGCATGCCCGCGGCCCCTTCGGCCGAGCCATAGGTGATGTCGATCGTCTTGGTGTCGAAGCGGTCCTCGGTGTGGCCGATGGAACGGATTTTTTCGAGATCGCCATTGGTCAGGATCGGCTGGCGCACCTCAAGCCGCTTGCGGCGCGAATTGCCGACCAGGTCGAAGATGTTGGGCCGTGGCCCGATGAAGGACACCAGGCTCATCACCAGCTCCTCGCGGATCGGGTCGATCGGCGGATTGGTGACCTGGGCGAAATTCTGCTTGAAATAGGTGTAGAGCAGCTTCGACTTGTCCGACATCGCCGAGATCGGCGTGTCGGTGCCCATCGAGCCCACCGCCTCCTGGCCTGTTGTCGCCATCGGCGACATCAAAAGCTTGGTGTCTTCCTGGCTGTAGCCGAACGCCTGCTGGCGATCGAGCAGGCTGACATCCTTGCGCAGCGCGCGCGGCTCGACCGGCTTCAAATCTTCGAGGATGAGCTGTGTGTTGGCGAGCCAGGTCTTGTAGGGATGCTTGGTCGCGATCTCCGACTTGAGCTCCTCGTCGGAGACGATACGCCCCTTCTCCAGGTCGATCAGCAGCATCCGGCCTGGCTGCAGCCGCCACTTCTTGACGATCTTCTCCTCGGGCACCGGCAGCACGCCGGCTTCCGAGGCCATGATGACGCGGTCGTCGTCGGTGACGATGTAGCGTGCCGGGCGCAGGCCATTGCGGTCGAGCGTGGCGCCGATCTGGCGTCCATCGGTGAAAACCACCGCCGCCGGCCCGTCCCACGGCTCCATCAGTGCCGCATGGTATTCGTAGAAGGCCTTGCGATCGGCATCCATGAGCTTGTTGCCGGCCCAGGCTTCCGGGATCAGCATCATCATGGCGTGGCTGAGCCTGTACCCGCCCTGGAACAGGAACTCGAGCGCATTGTCGAAGCAGGCGGTGTCGGACTGGCCGTCATAGGAAATCGGCCACAGCTTCGAGATGTTGTTGCCGAACAGTTCGGAATCGACCGACGCCTGGCGCGCAGCCATCCAGTTGTTGTTGCCGCGCACGGTGTTGATCTCGCCATTGTGGGCGACCATGCGGTAGGGATGCGCCAGCTTCCAAGACGGGAAGGTGTTGGTCGAGAAGCGCTGGTGGACGAGGATCAGCGCGGTCTCGAAGCGCGGATCGATCAGGTCCTTGTAATAGGCGCCGACCTGGTAGGCCAGGAACATGCCCTTGTAGACGATGGTGCGCGCCGACAGCGACACGCAATAGGCGCCGATGTCCTTGTTGTCGTTCTCGGCGTAGATGCGGCCCGATATCACCTTGCGCAGCAGATAGAGCCTGGCCTCGTATTCCTCGTCATCGGTAATGTCTGGCGTGCGGCCGATGAATATCTGCCGATGGAACGGCTCGGATGCCACGATGTCAGGCGCCTTCGACAGCGACGAATTGTCGACGGGCACGTCACGGAAACCCATGAGCGGAAGCCCCTCGGATTGCGCCGATTCGGCAATGATGTCCTCGATATGGGCGCGAAGGGCCGCGTCCTGCGGCATGAACCAGTGTCCAACGCCGTACTGGCCGGCCGGCGGCAGGTCGATGCCCTGGGCCGCCATCTCCTCACGGAAGAATTGGTCGGGAAGCTGCACCAGCACGCCGGCGCCATCGCCGACCAGCGGATCGGCGCCAACGGCGCCGCGATGCGTCAGGTTTTCGAGCACAGCCAGCCCGTCCTTGACGATCTGATGCGACTTCACGCCCTTCATATTGACGATGAAGCCGACGCCGCAGGCGTCATGCTCGTTGCGAGGATCGTAAAGGCCCTGGGCGGAAAGGCCGTTGGCGGTTCGGCCAATATCGGTCCGGGACATGGTTTTGACGGTTGCCGCTTTCGTCTGCGCGGCCTGGCCGTTCGTCGCAGAGTGCGTCATGTCCGTCATCTCCTGTCCTCCATTCCCAGCCATTCAGGCGCTGGTTTGCCTCGGCAAGCGCTTGGCTCACCCTGATCCTTGTGGCACGTCTTGCGAAATCCTTGCCGAACCAGGCGGCTTTCCGCATGGATCGCATCTGGTAATCGTACAGGCCAGAGTCTGGCTGTCCACCTGTCGCTCGCGGCAACAGCCGGAGAGGCCCAAATGATACGCCAATCCAGCTCGTTTTGTGCGACAAAATAAGACAGCACTACTGTCCTAAATTTTTATCGCAGAAATCTGGGACGCACACAAGACCGATTCACAAAAAACTTGGGCTTTCCGCGACAGAAAATGTCGTGAAGTTGAGGAAAAACGTAAGCTTCAGTCTTCGACCTGGGCTTTGTCGGTTGGCTGGCTTTACCATTTTTCCGGCGCCTGGCCCCTTGCGGTCCGCTCGCGAAACCGGTCAACTTCAGGCTGATTTCCCCAAAGCCCCGATCTCCCAAGACATAGGCAGATGCATGTTCTTCGCTTCCGACAATTGGGCAGGCGCCCATCCCAATATTGCCGCCGGCCTGTCGGCCAATGCCGGCGGCTTTTCCACCGCCTATGGCGACGGTGCGCTCGACCGGGCAGTCTACCAGCGCTTCAGTGAGATTTTCGAACGCGAGGTCGCGGTGTTCTTCGTGGCCACCGGCACGGCCGCCAACTCGCTGGCGCTCACCGCTTACAACAAGCCGGGCGGCATTTCCTTTGCTCATCGCGAATCGCATGTCATCGAGGACGAATGCGGCGCGCCGGTGTATTTTTCCGGCGGCTCTCGCCTGCATGACATCGATGGCGCGCTGGGCAAGATCGATCCGCCCAATCTGGAAAGGACCATCGGCCGTTTCGCACCGGAAATCGTCCATTGGGGACGGCCGATGGCCGTTTCGATCACCCAGTCGACCGAGGTCGGCACCATCTACGGCCTGGATGAGATCGAGACGATCTCCGCGATCGCCAAACAATATTCGGTGCCCCTGCACATGGATGGCGCCCGCTTTGCCAATGCGCTGGTCGCACTCGACACGACACCGGCCGAAATGACCTGGAAACGCGGCGTCGACATCCTCTCCTTCGGCGGCACCAAGAACGGCTGCTGGTGCGCCGAGGCGGTCGTGCTGTTCGATCTTGATCGTGCCAGGGAATTGGCCTTCCTGCGCAAGCGCGCCGCCCAGCTGTTTTCGAAATCGCGCTTCGTCGCGGCGCAGTTCGAGGCCTATTTCAAGGATGGACTGTGGCTGGACACCGCCCGCCACGCCAACGCTATGGCCGCACGCCTTGCCGCCGCGATCGAGGATTCGGCCACGGCCAAGCTGGCATGGCTGCCGCAGGCGAACGAGGTTTTCGCGGTGATCAAGAAAGCCGAGGCCGAGGGGCTGCAGGCCGCGGGGGCCGCCTTCTACGACTGGCACAAGCCGCATGGCTTTGACGGCCACATCGGCGAGGACGAGTTGCTCTACCGCTTCGTCACCAGCTTTGCGACGACAGCCGATGAAGTCGACCGTTTTGGCCAGCTGATCGCCTGATAACGGATATCCCGGACAACAAAAAAGCGGGGGGGCTAGTGGGCGGCGTAGGGGATGTGGGGGTGCTGGTTTTTTTTTTGTTTTAAAAAAATTAGAAGACCACAGAACGAGTCG
>NZ_JAMYPL010000015.1:0-151689 GCF_040320355.1 Mesorhizobium sp. M0715
CTCGTCGAAACCATCGAGGCAGCCGAATGCAAGAACTACTTCGAAAACGCAGGCTACGCTTCCGTCAAAATATGAAACGCTCTAGGGTCTTCGCGACGTCGCTTCGCGACTGCTACGCCCTAGGATGACGACGCGTGGGGTTCGCAAAAGTGACGTCAATCAACGATCGCCAACCTCTCGCAGTTCTGGCAGCGCCGTTCCCCTCGTCATCCACTTGCAAAGCGACTCTCGACATAGGCCAGGTCCCGCTGAATGACATCCCGCTTGTCTTGCGACAGACCGGCAAGCAGCTTTTCATCGAGATATCCTGCTCGAATAAGCTGCGCGAACACGAAGAGAAGCTGCGAATAGCGATAGTCGAACGTGCGATCGATTTCCCGTCGCTGTTCACGCAAATAGCCTTCGAGCTCCCACATCTCGGAGGGCTGCGTCACCGCACTCGCCTTGCTTTTGAAGTCGGCCATCGTCTTTGCGAGCGCCGCCTCAAGAGCGGTATCGAAGGCATGGCGCGCGAGCTTCTTTTCGGATCCGGACCACTCGAAATCACTCATTTGATATCTCCATGGATGCCCTGTGAATTCAACCCAGGTTTTCACGAAAACGTGCCTGCTGCTACCCCCGCGCCGCCCAAAGCAAACCCCGCTCCACCATCAGCGCCATTTCCGGCACCGCGAACTCATCCGCCGTGTGACCAAGGGAACTGTAGAAAACCTTCCCCGCCCCATAGCGCCGTTTCCAGACGACCGGCATGACGACGCCGCCTATCCCCGGAAAATGCGCGTCGGTGAAGGTGGTGGTCGCCAGCACCTCGTTGCTTGGGTCGACATGCATGTAATATTGCTCCGACCGGTAGGCGAAATCGCTGATACCTTTTGTGATCGGATCGTCCGGCCGGGTGATGGCGACGTGATAGTCGATGATGTTGCCGGGATGCGCGACCCATTGACCGCCGGTCATGAACTGATAGTCGGGCTCGTTGCGGAAACTGTCGCCCATCGTCCCGTGGAAACCGCCGAGTCCGCTCCCCCCGAGAACCGCATGCGTCAGGTTCTGCAGTTCGGTCTTCTCGATCGTCGACATGGTGGTGACGGGCACGATGAGATCGAATGACGACAGCTCCGGATCGGCGAACATCGCCGTGCCTTCGCCCAACGTGACGTCGAAGCCGTTTCGCTCAAGCAAGGTGCGAACGATCTTCGCGCTCTGCTCCGGCGTATGGCCCTCCCAGCCGCCCCAGGCGATCAAGGCCTTCTTTGGCATGGTGTACCTCCCTTGGAGCACTCCGCTTCGATCGATCCGGCGTCAGCGCCAGCCCAGAGCCGGCGCGACATGGGTCAGGATCGCCTCGATGACATGCGCATTATAGTCGACGCCGAGCTGGTTCGGAACGGTGAGCAGCAGCGTGTCGGCCTCGGCGATCGCCTCGTCCTGCGCCAATTCCTTGATCAGCACATCCGGCTCAGCCGCATAGCTGCGCCCGAAGATCGCCTTGGTGTTCTCCTCGATGAAGCCGATCTGGTCGCGGCTTTCGTTGCCGCGGCCGAAATAGGCACGGTCGTGATCGTCGACCAGCGCGAAGATGCTGCGGCTGACCGAGACGCGCGGCTCGCGCTTGTGGCCGGCCGCCTTCCAGGCCTCGCGATAGATGCGGATCTGCTCGGCCTGCTGGATGTGGAACGGCTTGCCGCTCTCGTCGAATTTGAGCGTCGAGCTCTGCAGGTTCATGCCGAGCTTGGCCGCCCATTCCGACGTGGCGTTGGTAGCCGCACCCCACCAGATCCGCTCGCGCAAACCCTCCGAATGCGGCTCGAGGCGCAAGAGGCCGGGCGGATTGGGGAACATCGGCCGCGGATTGGGCTGGGCGAACCCCTCGCCCCGCAGCGTCTCGAGGAATACCTCGGCATGATGCCGCGCCATGTCGGCGTCGCTTTTGCCTTCCGGTGGCGCGTAGCCAAAATGGCGCCAGCCATCGATCACCTGCTCGGGCGAGCCACGGCTGATGCCAAGCTGCAGGCGGCCGCCGGCGATGATGTCGGCGGCACCGGCATCTTCCGCCATGTAGAGCGGATTCTCATAGCGCATGTCGATTACTGCAGTGCCAATCTCGATGCGGCTGGTCTTGGCGCCAACGGCGGCCAGCAGCGGGAACGGCGAAGCGAGTTGGCGGGCGAAATGATGCACGCGGAAATACGCCCCATCCGCGCCAAGCTGTTCGGCGGCGACGGCGAGGTCGATGGATTGCAAAAGCGCGTCCGATGCCGAGCGCACTTGCGATTGCGACGAGGGCGTCCAGTGCCCGAACGACAGGAAACCGATTTTCTTCATAGCCATGCGATATAAGGATGCGCGTCAGGCTTCAATGCCAAAGAGATTTTTCGACGCACCCGATCAAGGCTCATGCATCGCTGTTTTCGAAGGCGCCGATGCCTTGTGCGATAAGGTTGGTCGCCATGACCAATGAGACGATTGCCGCGGAATTGAAGACGACCACCCACCATTTGCCGCCGGTCAGGAAGCCGTAGCCGTCGGCGACGGCCAGTCCCCAGTCGGCCGATGGCGGCTGGATGCCGAGGCCGAGAAAGCTCAGCGTCGCGATCGAAAAGAACGCGTAGCCCAGCCTTGTGACCAGCTCGATCAAGATCGTTTCCCTGATGTTGGGCAGTATCTCCAGAAACATGATGGCGAGCGGGCCCTCGCCGCCAAGCCGCGCAGCGCTGACATAGTCGCGCTCCTTCTGCTCGCGCACGGCGGCGCGGACGGTGCGAGCCACCAGCGGCGCGTAGGCGATGCCGATCACCAGGATGACGGTCAGGTTCGACGGGCCGATCGCCACCAGCGTCATGGTGACGAGAACAATGAACGGAAACGCCATCAGCGTATCGAGCAGCCGCGCGCCGATGGCATCGACCAGGCCGTCGAAATAGCCGAGCACCAGACCGATGATGCTGCCGGCGGCAACGCCGGCCAGCGTCGCCAGCGGCGCAACCAGCAGGATATCGCGCGATCCGACGACTATGCGGGACAGCACGTCGCGGCCGAGATGATCGGTGCCGAACCAGTGCAGCGCATCGGGCGGCGTCAGCATCGCCAGAAAATCCTCGGCATAGGGATCGTAGGGAACGAAGAGGTTGCCGAACAGTGCGCAAACGACCCAGAACAGAAGCAGCAGCGATCCGACCACGACCGACGGGGCCAGTCCGGGGAAAACACTGCGGATCCTGCGCACTGCCGGAAAGCCGGCCACCGCGCGCCGTGGTGCGGGAAACTCCGCCAGATCCGTCATGGCGAGGTCCGGCGGCGTTGCCGCGGATCGAGCAGCGCCAACACGAGGTCGCCGGCCGCCGCCGACAGCACGAAGATTGCCGCCATCACCAGCACGCCGGCCTCGAGCATCGGGAAATCGCGTGCCTTGGCCGCATTCAGAACCAGATTGCCAAGCCCCTGGATGCCGAACAGCGCCTCGATCACCACCAGCCCGCCAAGCATGTAGCCGGTCTGCGTCGCCAGCACCGCGATGGTCGGCGTCAGCGCGTTGCGCAGCACGTGCCGAAAGATGATCTCGCGCCGCTCCAGCCCTTTCAGGACGGCGGTGCGCGTATAGTCGGCGGCCATTGCCTCGATCACCCCTGCCCGCGTCATCCGGGCGATGTAGCCGGCAAGGTTCAGCACCAGCGGCAGCGCCGGCAGGATCAGATAATAGCCATGCGTCCAGAAGCCCGCGCCATCGGGCGCAACGCCGGAGATCGGGAACCAGTTCAGCCACAGGCCGAAGAGGATAAGGAGCATCAGCCCGGAAACGAAATCAGGCACGATGCCGAAGGAAACGCCCGCCATCACGATCAGCCGGTCGATCAGGCGGCCGGCATTGAGACCCGCGATGACGCCGGCCCCTACACCAAGCGGCACGAGAAAAATCAGAATAATGCCGGCAAGGGCAGCAGAGCGCTTGAGGCTTTCGAGCACGAACGGCGCCACCGGCCCGCGCATAGACAACGAGGTGCCGAAGTCACCGGTCACGGCCTTGCTGAACCATAGCCAGTACTGGACGAGAATCGGCTGGTCGGCGCCGAGCCGCTTGTTCAGTTCCGCCACCGCCTGCGCGTCGGCAAACGGACCGAGCATCACGCGGCCGACATCGCCGGGCAGGACCTGCCCGGCGAAGAACACCAGGATGCTGACCAGCCACAGCGTGAGGACAAGTGTGCCCACACGCGTTGACAAAGTGCCGCCCGTCAGCATGTCTCGATCATGCCTGGACGAAGGAAACGCGGTCGAGCAGCAGATGCGAGATCGCCGTGAAGCGCACGCCCTCGACCTTGGAGCTGACGATTCGGCTGTATTGCGAGAAGTAGCTGATGATCGCCGGCGTTTCGTCGAGCAGCAAGGTCTGGATCTTGCCGGCAACGAGGCGCTGTGCCTGCAGATCACGCGCCTTCGAGTAATCGAGCAGCAGCGCATCATAGGCCGGGTTGTTGAAATGCGCCGCGTTCCAGGCTCCCGAACTCTTCAGCGTGGCGTTGAGGAAGATGTCGGGAGTGCCGCGATGGCCGTAGTCGGTGATGCCGAGCACCGAATCCAGCCATGGCGAGCTGCCGAAGGTCGCCGAGCCGTAATAGGCGTCCTGCGGCAGGACATTGAGCTTGATGTCGATGCCGGCCTTCCTGGCGAAGTTCTGGATGATCACCGCATAGTCGGGAATGTCATAGGCGCGTTCGGTGGTCAGCGTCACCTCGAAGCCGTTGGGCACGCCCGCCTCGCCAAGCAGGCGCTTGGCCTCGGCAATGTCTTGCTTGCGCTGCGGCACCGATGGATCGGCCGATGGGAAGATCGGCGCGAACGGGGTGTCGTTGCCGACGATGGCGCGGCCCTTCAGCAGGCCCTTGACGATCGCCTCGCGATCGAGCGTGAGCGCCAGCGCGCGGCGGACCCGCTTGTCGGTGAACGGAGCCTGGTCGGTTCTGAGATGCACCTGGTCATGCGAGCTTGCCTGCACGCTGAGCAGCTTGAAGTTGGGATTGCCTTCGATCGCGAGTTCCAGGCGCGTCGTGCTCGGGATGACGTCGAGCTGGCCGGCCTGCAGCGCCAGCACCTGCGCCTGCTCATCATCGAAGAACTTGATCTCGACCCGGTCGGGCAGCGCCTTGTCGCTCCAGTAATCCTCATTGCGCACGAAGCTGGCGCCTTGCTTGGGACGGAAGGATTCCAGCTTGAACGGGCCGGTGCCGTTGAAAGTCTTCTCGAAATCACCGGCATAGTCGGCCGGCAGGATGACGGCATTGTAGACGTCGGAGGAGACATAGAAGGGGAAGTTGCTGTTGGGGCCATCGAGGTCGAAGGCGACCGTCTCATCGTCGACCAGCTTGGCGCCGCCCTTGGACAGGATGCCCTTGTAGGCCGACAAGGCCGACGAGCCGCTGGCCGGATCGACCAGCCGCTCGAAGCTCGCCACAACATCCCTAGCGGTGACCGCGCGACCATCGTGGAATTTCACCCCTGGCCGCAATTTGAAGGTCCAGCGACTGGCCGTCTCGTTTGCCTCCCAGGACAGAGCGAGCTTCGGCTGCAGACCATCCTTCGGATCGTCGAGGATCAGATATTCGCCGACCTGGCTGATCACCCCGATGCTGGCCGGATCGGTCACTGAAACCGGATCGATCGCCTTGGTCGGCTGGCCGAGCCCGACGCGAACCGTGCCGCCGGCAGCAGTCGCGGCGCGCGCGCCTCCAAGCCCCTGCGAGGCGGCAAAGCCGGTCAGGCCGAGCAGTGCGGCGTATTTCAGGAGATCGCGGCGCTTGAGAAAGCCGCCCTGGTATTCGTCGACGGCGACATTCCAGATGTCCCCCGACAGGTTGCGAACTGCGTCGATATCTCTGCGTTTGGTCATGTTAAATCCCTGCTCTGAAATGAAGATTGAAAAGCTAGGCGACGGGTTCGCCGTCGAGATGGATGCGGTCTACGGCCTGCGGATAGAAGGCGATGAGCCCTTTGATCTTCGGCATTTCCTCTATCGGATTCCGGTAGCTCCAGGCGATGTCCGGGCGCACCGAACCGTCGCTCAGCAGGCCGGACCAGTAGGAGGCGATGCCCTTGTAGGGACATCGCGTCGTTGTGGCCGAGGTCGTCAGCCGCTCCAGCCGGACGTCTTCCGCTGGCAGATAGAAACGCGTCGGCAGATGCGTCTCGAACAGCAGCACAGGGCGGTGGCTTTCGGCGATCGGCTCGCCGTCGAACCAGACCTGCACATGGCTCGAGCTTTGCAGCACATCGATGCGCGCATACGGGTCTCGGGCGTGGACGAAGACTTCCTCTTCCTCCTCGAACCATTGGTCGACGGCCTTCCAGGTGAAGGCGATGCGCCCGGCCAGCGGCGCCAGGTTTTCATCCGGCGGCGAGACGAACGACCAGGCGGCGTTGGCGCTTCGCCTGTCGCCGCTGTCGATATCCCAATAGGCGGTTTCGCCACCGACCGGATGCGGCTCGCGATGCAGCGAGGGTTTCAGCACCGACGGATCGACCGCCGACGGCGGGAAGAAATAGATCGGCAGGAAATGGTTGGAGCGCAGCACCAGCACGTTGCGGCTGTCGGCGATGGTACGGCCGCCGAATCTGACGCGCACGCGCTTGGGGCTGTGCAGGACATTGACGAGCCGCGGCGCGGTTGCT
The DNA here is from genome assembly GCF_040320355.1 of Mesorhizobium sp. M0715. NCBI lineage: Bacteria > Pseudomonadati > Pseudomonadota > Alphaproteobacteria > Hyphomicrobiales > Phyllobacteriaceae > Mesorhizobium > Mesorhizobium sp. M0715. Next base: position 6,664 of record NZ_JAMYPL010000015.1, read on the forward strand.
TCGCGCGGCTGCAATCTTGGTGCGACGGTCATGATTGGTCTCCCGGTCAGGACACGGCGCGCGCATTGTCGCGCTGTTCGGCGAAGCGGTTGGCCGGCCGCGCCAGGCCGAAGCGGTCGCGCAGCGTTCCCGGCGCGTATTCGAGGGGGAATACGCCACGGCGCTGGAGCTCCGGCACCACCTGTTCGGCGAAGTTCACCCAGTCCTCGGGCAGCAGCGGGAACATCAGGTTGAAGCCGTCGGCGGCACCCGAAACGAACCAGTCCTGCAACTGGTCCGCGATCTGTACCGGCGTGCCGGCAACCGTCGGCACCGAACCGCTGTTGGCGAGCTTGCGGGCGATCTCGCGCAGGCTGAGATTCTGCTTCGCCCACTGCTTGACCCGGTTGAGCGATGTGCGCCCGCCATTGAACGTGCTTTCGTCCGGCAGCGGCGGCAGCGGCCCGTCCGGCGGGAACAGCGACAGGTCCAGCCCGCTCCAGCTCGACAGAAGGTCGATGCCGACCTGGTCGGGCAGCAAGGTCTGCAGATACTCCTGCTTCTCCCGCCCTTCCGCTTCGGAGGCGGCGACGATCGGCAAGATGCCGGGCAGGATCTTAAAGCTCTCCGGCCGCCTGCCGTGGCGGGCCAGCCGCTCGTTGATATCCTGACGGTATTTGATGCCATCCTCCTTGGTGCTGTAGATGGCGAAGTGCGCATCGGCCTGGGCGGTGGCGAAGTTCTTGCCGTCTTCGGAGGATCCGGCCTGGACGATCAGCGGATGACCTTGCGGCGGCCGCGAGACGTTGAGCGGCCCGCGCACCTTGAAATGCTTGCCCTTATGGTCGATGGGGTGGACCTTGTCGGGATCGGCGAAATAGCCCGACGCCTTGTCGATCAGCAGCGCCTCGTCTTCCCAACTGTCCCACAGCGCTTTGACGATATCGAGGAATTCGGCCGCGCGCTCATAGCGGAATGCATGTTCGATATTGCCGTCGCGGCCGAAATTGCGCGCCTCCTCGTCCATAGCCGAGGTGACGACGTTCCAAGACGCCCTGCCCTTGCTGATATGGTCGAGCGACGCGAACATGCGCGCCACATTGTAGGGCTCGCTGTAGGAGCTCGACGCCGTGGTGATCAGGCCGATATGCTTGGTCACGCCGGCTAGCGCCGACAACAGCGTCAGCGGTTCGAGGCGGGCATTGGCATAGTGGGCAACGCCGCTCTTGACCGAATCCCAGATCGACACGTGGTCGGCGACGAAGATGGTGTCGATCCTGGCGCGCTCGGCCGCCTGCACGAGATCGCGGTAGAACTCGAAGTCCAGCACTTCCCGGCCCGGTGCCCGCGGATGGCGCCACGACATTCGATGATCGCCCTGCGGGTTGAAGAAGAATGCGCTGAGGATCATGTGGTCTCGAGCCATGCCGGCCTCCTTCCAGATCTGCTCCGGAGACCGTCGCGCTGCTTCGGCAGGCGGCGACAATCTCTGCTGATCCGAGAAAGGTAGATTGCGCTCCGGCTTAATCCGAGTAATTTTATAGAGATAATGCGTTGCGAAAGCGGAAGCGATTGCCCTCGATCGCAGCCCGCGAAGAAAGTGGTTTCAAGTCCCCATGTCCTCCTCGGTTCTGAACGTCGACCAGCTGTCCATCGCCTATGACGGGCACAAGGGATCGCATCCCGCCGTCAGCGGCGTGTCGCTGCATATAGGCGAAGGCGAAGCGCTCGGCCTGGTCGGCGAGTCGGGATCTGGGAAAAGCTCGGTGGCGCTCGCCATCCTGCGCTATCTGCCGAAGAATGCCCGCATGGCGGTGTCAGCGCTCGAATTCCAGGGCCGGGAAATCCGCGACCTCTCCGCCGAGCAGCTGCGCCAGCTCCGGGGAAATCACATCGCCGCCGTCTACCAGCATCCGGGCGCGGCCCTCAATCCGAGCATGACGATCGGCCGGCAGATCACCGAAACGATCATGCGGCACCGCCCGGTTCGCCCCGACGAGGCGCGCGAGCGTGCCGCGGAACTGCTCGGACGGGTCCGCGTCAGCCATCCGGAGCGTGTGCTGGATCTCTATCCGCACGAATTGTCCGGTGGCATGCAGCAGCGCGCCAACATCGCCATTGCGATTGCGCTCGATCCGTCGCTGCTGGTGCTGGACGAGCCAACGACGGCGCTCGATGCCAGCGTCCAGTCCGAGATCATCGCCATCCTGCATGACCTTCGCAAGGATCACAAAACCAGCATCCTGCTGATCAGCCACGACATCCATATGATCCGCTGCTCCTGCGACCGTGTGGCGGTAATGCAGGAGGGCACGGTGGTCGAGAGCGGCGCCGTCGGCGATGTATTCGACAACCCCTCTCATGCCTACACAAAGGCGCTCATCGCCTCGATCCCGGCGCTCAACTACACCAAGCGGGACGGAAGACTGGCGGAGACGGACGGCATGCCAGCGCACCCCACAGCCCAAGGCGAAGACGCCGGCTTGCCAAAAGAACGCCGGATCGCGATCGCCTGCAAAGGCATCAGTCATGCCTTCGGCAGCCAGCCAGTGCTGCACGGCATCGATCTCGACATCGGCCAAGGCGAAACCTTCGGGCTGATCGGCGAGTCCGGTTCCGGCAAGTCGACCCTGGCACGCATCGTCACCGGCCTGCAGACGCCCAGCGCCGGATCGGTCGAGCTGTTCGGCAGAACGGTCGCGCCGCGCGTCGAGAAGAGAAACCTTGCCGAACGCCGCGACGTGCAGATGGTCTTCCAGTCGCCGGATCGCACGCTCAACCCGCGCCAGCGGATCGGCAGGATCCTTGGCCGCCCGTTGCGGCGGCTCGCCGGGCTGCGCGGCAGTGAGGTGAGAGCGCGCGTCAGCGACCTGCTGCAATCGGTCCGCCTCGCCGGCGCCACGGCCGAGCAGAAATCGCGGTCGCTTTCCGGCGGACAACGGCAACGGGCGGCGATCGCGCGCGCCTTCGCCGGCGTGCCGAAGGTCGTCGTGCTCGACGAACCCACCTCCGCACTCGACGTCTCGGTCCAGGCGACAGTGCTCAACCTGCTCAACGACCTGCAGCGCGACAAGGACACCACCTATCTGTTCATCAGCCACGACCTCAGGGTGGTGCGCTACATGGCCGACAGAATTGGCGTGCTCTATCGCGGCCGCTTGGTCGAGACAGGCTCATCCGACCAGATCTTTCGCGGCCCGAACCACCCCTACACCGCACTGCTTCTGGCGGCATCTTCCGATGAGGCCGCGCCAAAGCTTTCCGCTTCGGTCGAGACAGAGGCCACCGGCATCCCGAACACGGGATGCTCCTTCGCCGACCGCTGCCCGCTGGTCCTGCCCGACTGCAGAAAGGCAGAGTCGCCCGCTAACGAGGTCGCGCACGGCCACCGGATCGCCTGCTGGCGGCACAGCCAGGGTTTTTGAGCGGCTCAACAGCAGCCCGAAGGCCCGCGGCAGCTCGGTTTTAGCGGCAGGCGCGATGCGATGCCGGGATTGTCGCAGCATTGGAATCCAGCTTGCAAAAGCCATCTTTTGAGGCCAGCCTAGACGGATGATGGCACGCCGGTCGCCAAAACATATTCTTGTCATGCTGCTCGCGGTATTCCTGACCGCCGGGTTCAGCCTGTCTGCCGCTCAGGCGAGCGTCATGTCGGCGAAGATGATGATGACGACTGGCAGCGGCATGCCTGCCGGCACCGGCATGGCCAGGATGGCCGACACCGCCATGAATGGCGATTGTAGCGCGTGCCTCAAGGGCGCCGCCGACAGTGGCAAATCGATGCATTGTCCGCCGACCTGCGTCGCACCGGTGCTCGCGGTGTTGCCGCTCGAGTTCGCGGCGATGACTTTGACCCGGGCATCGCTGCCGTCGGCACTGCCGACCCCGTTCCTTCATGGGCGAAGTTCCTTGCCCGACCCATTCCCTCCCAAATCCACCGATCTCGTCTGACGCAGTTTCAGCCGCCTCGCGGCTGACTTCTGGCGTTTGATTACCGCTGGCGCTTTGCGCCGGCGAGCACACGGCAACTCGACGTCGAGAGGCTCGCCGTCGATCGAGATCGCAAAGGGCTTGAGAGTGAGTATCGATTTCAGTCATTCCATTTCACGCCGCAGGTTTGTCCTCGCGGCGGCGGGCGTTGCGGCGGCCACCGTAGTGCGCCCCGTATCGTCGATGGCATCCGCCGTCGATGAGCGCCGCATAAGGATGGCGCCGGGCCAGGCCATGTTCACCGGCGCTAGCGGTCCGCTTACGCCTGTCTGGACCTATGATGGGACGGTCCCAGGCCCGGTGCTGCGCTTACGCCAAGGCCAGCCCGCCCGTATCGTCGTCGAGAACGGATTGAACGAGGACACGACAGTCCACTGGCATGGCATCCGCCTGCAAAACGCCATGGACGGCGTGCCCGGCCTGACACAGCCGCCGATCAAGCCGGGGACAGATTGCGTCTATGAATTCACGCCGCCCGACGCCGGCACCTTCTGGTACCATCCGCATGCCAACAGCCTCGTGCAGCTCGGCCGCGGGCTGGCCGGCGTCCTCGTTGTCGAGGAGACCGAACCTGTCGCCGTCGACCGCGACCTCCTGTGGTTGCTGCAGGACTGGCGGCTTGCCGACGACGGGCAGATGGCCCTCGGCTTCGGCAGCGCGATGGACGCGGCGATGTCCGGCCGCGTCGGCAACGTCGTCACCATCAACGGCACGGCGCCGGCCGACCAGAGCGCAAGGGCGGGCGAACGCGTCAGGCTGCGGCTGGCCAATGCCTCGCTCGCCCGCATCATGGCGTTGCGCTTCGAAGGCCACCGCCCGGTCGTCGTGGCGATCGACGGCCAGCCCTGTGATCCGCACGAACCGGATGACGGCCGTCTTGTTCTGGCACCCGCCATGCGCATCGATGTCATGATCGACACGCAGGGCGACCCGGGCAAGCGTTACGCGGTGATCGACGACTTCTATGACGGTCTCGCCTATACGCTGACCACGCTTGCCTATGACAGCGCATCGCCGCTTCGGACCCATCCTCTCGACACGCCGCTTGGCCTGCCGCGCAACCCGTTGCAGCAACCCGATCTCGCAAGCGCCGAACGTCAGGAGATCGTCCTGCAGGGCGGCATGATGGGTGGCGGCAAGCTCGCCGGCGTCGGCGGCATGATGGGCATGGCGACACCCGGCATGAAGGGTGGCGCGGCCTGGGCGATCAACGGCATGTCGATGACCGGTGACGGCCACGCCGGCATGGCGCCGCAGTTCACCTTGCCGCGCGGCGCAACCTGTCATCTCACCATGCGCAACGAAACCGCCTGGTGGCACCCGATGCACATCCACGGCTTCAGCATGCTGGTGCTTGCGCGCAACGGTTCGCCGGTGACGCACCGGCAATGGCAGGACACGGTGCTGCTCGCCCCCAAGGACACGATCGAATGCGCTTTCGTCGCCGACAATCCAGGCGACTGGATGCTGCACTGCCATGTCGCCGACCACCAGATGGCCGGCCTCATGACGGTGTTTCGAGTGACCTGATTTTCTCGTCAAACAACGTCAAGACAACAAGGAGAACTGCGATGAAACTGACTTACTCCCTCGCCGCCTTAGCGGTCGCGATCGCCATGCCGCTGCCAGCTGTCGCGGCGACCATCAACGCGGTGATGTACAAGAACCCGCAATGCAGCTGCTGCGAATCCTATGCCAACTATCTGGAACACAACGGCTTCAAGGTCGACATCAAGCCGGTCAACAACCTGTCCCAGATCAGCAGCGATGCCGGCGTGCCGGCCGACCTCGAAGGCTGCCACACGCTGATGGTCGACGGCTATGTCGTCGATGGCTTGGTGCCGGTCGATATCGTCAAGAAACTGCTGACGGAGCGGCCCGCCATCACCGGCATCACGCTAGCCGGCATGCCGACCGGCGCTCCCGGCATGGGTGGCGACAAGGCCGGCCCGTTCATCGTCTACGCCTTCACCAAGGACGGCAAGGCGCCCACCGTCTACGCGACGGACTGAAAGGCAACCGCGATGTCTGCCGATATGTCGGATTGCCCTGCCCGAACCTGGCTCGCCATGATGTTCCGGTCCTTCGCACGGCCTCGTGTCCTGCTTTTGCGCCATTTCGCATACAAGGACATGAGTTTGTGCTAATATACAATGGCCATGCACCTTCGTGCGTGACCAACCAATGGGAGGATGCAATGAAAACCATAAATCGCAGGTCTGCAATTGCTCTCGGTGTGACGGCCGCCGCGATTACGCCTCTGTTCACCCTGGCGGCATCCGCGAAGGTCAAGAAATACGGCCCGAAGGAAGGCAAGGAGATTGCGCCCGGTGTAAGGGTGGTGGAGGTCGGCACCGGCGACTCCGACATCGCCGCTTACAAGAGCATCGCGATCGTCGATGTGGTGTTTCAGCCCGGAGCGCACGCTTCCGCGATGATGATGGACAACGACATGGTATGCACCATCACTTCAGGCGCGTTCACCATCAAGAAGGCAGACAAGGAATTCAAGCTCAAGACGGGTGACATGTACACCTGCGCCAAGGGCAAGACCGACGAGGCGACGAATACAAGCAAAGAGGTCGGCGTGCATCGTATCGCCGTCCTGATACCTGCGTAGCAGTTGGAGTTCCGGCCGGACAGGCGGCTTGCATGCTGTCCGGCCGTCGTTTGCGTATCGCCGGGTGCTAGCCTCGTCCGGCATGATTGGGCCTACCACAAGCGCCTACGCCATTTCGGGGCGTTTTGAACCCTCGCGGATGGCCTTGTGCACGCCGCGCTGCAGATCCATGAATGCAGGGCTTTCCATCACCTCTTCGCGGCGCGGGCGCTCGATATCGACGTTGAAGGTCTGGGTGATGCGGCCCGGGCCGATGCCCATGACGACGATGCGGTCCGACAGATAGACGGCCTCCTCCACATCATGGGTGACAAACAGGACGGTCAACCTGTGTTCCTCCCAGATCTGGGTGAGCAGTTCCTGCATCTGGTGCCGGGTCAAGGCATCGAGCGCGCCGAAGGGCTCGTCCATCAACAGCATCTTGGGCCGGTAGGAAAGCGCGCGCGCAATGGCGACGCGCTGTTTCATGCCGCCCGAGAGTTCGGCCGGGTAGCGGTCGGCGCTGTCGGACAGCTTGACGAGTTCGAGATGCTCCAGCGCGATCCTGCGGCAGGTCGGGCGATCGTAGCCGGCGGCCTTGAGGGCAAACTCGATGTTCTGCCGCGCCGTCAGCCAGGGAAGCAGCGTGTAGGACTGGAAGACGACGCCACGGTCGAGACCCGGCTGCAGGATCGGCGCGCCGTCGATGCTGAGATCGCCCGCGTCGAAGTCCTGCAGTCCGGCAACGATCGACAGCAGCGTGCTCTTGCCGCAGCCCGACGTACCGACCAGGGACACAAACTCGTTGTCGGCAAGATCGAGGTTGATATCGCGCAGCACTTCCGTGCGCCGTTCGCCCGTGCCGAAGCTCTTGCGGAGGCCGGCGATCCGCAATTTGGGGAAACTCATCGGCTGGACCTCATTGCGAGCGGCCCTCTTGCTTGAACAGCACCTTCTCCAGCGCCTTCATCACCTGGTCGGTGATGAGGCCAAGCAGGCCAAGCAGCAGGATGTAGCCGATGATCGTGTTGGTCTGGAAATAGCGCTGCGACACGGTGATGCGATAGCCGAGCCCCGAAGTCGCGGCGACAAGTTCGGCCAGCACCAGCCAGGTCCATGCCCAGCCCAGGCTGATGCGCAGCGTATCCCAGATACCCGGCAAGGCGCTGGGGACGACGATGCGCGTCAGGATCTTGCGATCCGGCAGGCCGAGTGTGCGCCCAAGGCCGATGAAATCGGTGGGAACCCGTTTGACGTTGTCCATGATCATAAGGACCTGCTGGAAGAAGGTGCCGATGAAGATGATCAGGAACTTCTGCGAATCTCCGGTGCCGGCCCAAAGAATGGAGAGCGGCACGAAAGCGACGACCGGCATGTAGCGGATGAAATCAACCAGCGGCTCGATGGCCGCTTCCCAAGAACGGAAACTGCCAATCAGAACGCCGATCGGTATCGACAGTACCGAGGCGATGAGGAAGCCGATGGAGATGCGATACATCGAGGCTTTGAGGTCCAGCCACAACGTGCCGTCGGCAGCGAGCTTGGCGATCTGCGTCGCGACGCTGCCCGGCGAAGGCAGGAAGATCGGCTTTACCAACCCCAGTCCGGTCGCCGCCCACCAGGCAAGGCCCAGCCCAACGAACACGGCCACCGCGATGATCAGAAAGCGCGACCTGGCGATGGGCACGCCGATCCCGGAGGATCGGCGGCGCCTCGCCTGTTTCGCGATCGGTCCTGGCGCCGGTCGCTCCCCGGGCATCTGTGTCACCACCGCGATCCGGCCTTGATCATTCCGCCGCCTTGACGAAGGACGGGTCGATCATCTGCTCCGGCGTCACATCGGCCTGCAGCAGCTTGGCGTTCTTGGCGGCGGCTTCGACATCGGCGAAGGTCTTGGTGGTGAAGTCGCCGGTGAGCGCCGTCTTGTTTTCGGCCAGCGAGTAGTAGCGCACGCCGTCAAAGGCGGTGTTGAGGTCCTTGACGTCCGAACCGACAGCCTTGGCGATGATGGCGCGGCCGCCGGGCGTATCAGCATTGTAGTCCTTGAGCGCTGCGTCCCAGCTCTTGATCATGGCCAGCACCTGGCCGGGCCGCGACTTGATCACCTCGTCACGCACCACCAGCACGTCGCTGATCAGGCCGGGATCCTCGCCGGCGGTGAACAGAAGCTTGAGGTCCTTGTTCTGCGCCATGGCGACGGTGAGGTACGGTTCATAAGTCACCGCGACCGGCACCTGACCGGCGATCAAGGCGCTGCCGGCATCGGACGCCGGCATCGGGACCGGCTTCACATCGTCGATCGACATGCCGTTCCTGGCGAGCGCGTATTTGAGCAGGATGTCGCTCGTCGTGCCTTCCTCGAAGGCGACCTGCTTGCCCTTAAGGTCCGCGATGGAGGTGACGTCCTTGCCGGCGATGATGGCGTCGGCGGTCATGGAGACGTCGAGCAGCAGCACGATCTTCACCGGCAGGCCGGCCGCAACCATGCCCATCGCCGTGTGGGTGGCGATGTTGGCGGCGTCGAGCTGGCCGCTTGCAAGTGCTGCATTGATGTCCTTGTCCTCGGCGAAGTTGACGATCTGGACGTCGCTCAGCCCGTTTGTCTTGAACAGACCCTTGGCCTCGGCGACATGCCACTGGCCATAGCCGAGCCAGGGCTCGATGCCGATCTTGAACGCTCCTGCCTCGGGCGTGGTGGGAATGGCCGCATCGGCCGCGTAGGCTGCCGGGGCGGCGGCGAGCCCGATGGCGGCGGCCATCACGAGCGCGCGAAACTGTCCTGTTAGGTTACGCATCATCTTTGTTCCCCTTGATGATCAGACCGCTTTTTCTAGCTGAGGTAGCCGGTCTGGTGAGACTGCGGGTTTCTGCTCTTGCGGCACTGTGCCTCGGCGTCTTACCTGCCACTTCATGGTGAAGTGCGAGGATATTTCAGCGTCAGCGGGAGCGGATGTCAAGGCTAAAATACATACATGCATATACAAGTTGGAAAGACTCAATTTCCCACCTTGGCCGGATCGATCCGGTCGAGGAAACCTGTCACCCGATCGGCTCCGGCAACGGGTTCGCTGCCGACCATGACCGCGACTGAGAAGGCAATGAGGGAGGAGACCGGCGTGTGGCTGCGCGCGCCAGCCCGCAGGTTCATAACCAGCGTCGGCGACAGGAAAAGACCGGCTCGCAGCACCGCGCGCCAATCGGCCGGCAGCATGCCGCGCCGTTTGAGCTCCAGCAGCAATGGCCGCCACAGCGCTGTCGCCTTGACCTCCAGCAGGTCGCGGCGGACGAGGCTCAGGTCCCAGTCCGTGTCGACATGGAGCAGATTTCCGTCCAGCCGCGCCTGGGCGCGAAAAGCCTCTGTCGCGGTCGCCGGATCATAGAGCCAGAACGGGTGGGCGAAGATGTTGTGGAACGTCGCCTTCACCTCGGCCAGCAGCGTCGGGATGTGCGAGCCGGCAAAGGCGGGATCGAAGAAGGACAGCTCCGCCCTCCCCGCCTTCGCCGTGTACCAGACATTGGCGTTGTGGGCGTCGCCATGCGCGACCACGCCGCCGGCATCGGCAAGGCGGTCGGGCCGTAAGCGCACAGCCGCGGCATCGAAAAGCTCACCGATGCTGTCGGTGTACTGCTGGTCGTTGATGACGAATTTCAGCCGGGAAAACCGATCCCAATCCAGCTCGGCACCGGGAAAGACGAACGGCTTGCCGACATAGAAATCGGCCAGCCTTCCGCCTGGTGACAAGCGTGTCTCGGCATCGATCAGCCGCTCATGAAACAGCCTGTGGATCGGCTCCGCCGCCACGTCCTCGACAGTGACGGGATGCAGCGTCTCGAGATAGACCTTGAGCAGCCTGGCCGACAGGTCGCGCTCGGCAAGAACGGCTTCTTGCCGCTTGCAGGCATCGTCCTGCCCATCCAGCGCGAACAGCACATCCGAAAATCTTGGATCCGTGCGGCGGCGATAGACAAGGATCTGCTCGCCTGGTTGGGCAGACATATGCACGGGTTGGTCGACCGGCAGGCCGGCGCGCGACAGAATCTCGGCGCGGTAATACTCGCCCGTCATCGCCTCTTCCCGCTCCTCCTGATGGAACTTGAAGAAGTAGGCCTTGCCATCGTCCTCGAAGAAGCCGTTCAACGAATTGAGGCTGTACTTGTCGAAGTTGATGCGCACATTGCGGGGGGTCATCGCGAACAGGTCGCCCAGCAATGCCGCCAGCGCGCTTTGTGCTTCGGCAACATCATGCTGCGCGAGTGCCCGGATCCGCGCCGTGCGGCTCAGTGCCGGCGTCATCTGTCGCTCCTTCCAGCCAGTTCGTTCGCCGAGGGCGAAACCGTTTTCATCGATACATGTATATACATTGGCAGCGGGGCCGCTCCGACTTGCATTCGACCTGCTTCCGTTAGCTGCTTTTTGAAGGTGAATAGCGGCTGCCGAGCGAGTAGCGGCTGCCGGCATAAGTCAGCTTGCTGATCGTCGCCACCACCGCGCCTGTCCATGTCCGGCGGTGCAGGAAGAGGCAGCAGGCGCCGACATCGATGCCCAGATGCCGCGCCGTCTCGGCATCCGCCGGGATGGCGGAAATGATATGCTCGACCTCGGTCACCGGGGTTTTCTGCATGAGGTAGTCATAGGTCGCCGTCTTCGAAAAATCCTGCTTGTCATAGTCGGGGATGAGGCTCGGATTGACGAAGCGCTCTTCCAGTTGCACCGGCAAATCATTCTCGAAATTGACGACGACAGAATGATAGATCGGGACGCGCTTTGCGAACTCGAACGACAGCGCCAGCTCCTTTGTCGGCATGATGGTTTCGAGGACGAGGACTTCGGAACGATGCCTGTTGCCGCGCTCGACGATCTCGGCTGCGATGTTGTTGATCTCGATCAGTGTCGATTGCGGCCGCGGTGGCGCGATGAAAGTTCCCACACCTTGCAGACGGATCAGGAACCCGGCCGAGGTCAACTCTCTGAGCGCCCGGTGAACCGTCATCCGCGACACGCCGAGTGAAGCCACCAACTCATTCTCGGACGGCAGCTTGCGATCCTTGCCCCACCGGCCCGTTCCGATGTTGGCCAGGATGTAGTCCTTCACCTTCTCGTAGAGAGGGCTGGCCGTGTCAGGCAAAGTGACCATTTCCAAAGTCCTTTCCGGCGATTCATCGGAAATCACGACCGCTCGACAGGTTGCCGCATGCGGATGATTGTTTTCAAGCCGTCGCTGTGTCCCGCCAACAGCCGCTCATAGGCAGCCGGAATGTCATCCAGGCCAATCTCCTGGTCGATCAGCGCCAACAGCGGTTCGCTGAGCTCACCTAGCATCCGCACGGCCTCGGGCAGCTCATCGGCAAAGGCGTGGCATCCCAGCAACCCGATTTCGCGTTCGACCAGCGTATTGGGATCAATGTTGAGGCGGCCGTGAAAGATGCCCACCATGGCGATCGTGCCGCCGGGATCGAGAACGCCAAGCAACTGGTTGAGCGCCGCGACGCTGCCGGTCGCCTCAATGGCCGCGAGCAGCGGGGCATTGGCGGTTGCGGCGGCAACGGCATCCCGGTTCAGATCGACCATCGTGGCACCCGTCACCCGCGCCACCCGGGCGCAGCGGCTCTGGTTGCGGTCGGCGACGAGCACGATGCCGGCGAAGGTCCGCGACAGCAGCAGCGCGGCAAGACCGCCGATGGGCCCGCAGCCGACGACCAGCACCGCGCCTGCCGTTTTCGGCAGCCGCCGCACCGCATGCAACGCCACCGCCAGCGGCTCGGCCATCGCCGCGACCCGCTCGTCGAGCCCGGCATCGATGATATGCAAGAGCCGTGCGGGCAGCACCGCCTGTTCGGCAAACCCACCGTCGCAGATCTCCCCCACAAAGCCCAGCGACGCACAGAGATGCCGCCTGCCGGCATGACATTGCGCGCAGTCTCCGCACCAGAACCGTGAATCGGCAACCACCCTGTCACCGACGGCGACGCTATCAACGCCTGCGCCGATGGCGGTCACCGTGCCGGCCAGTTCATGGCCGGCCGTCGACGGCGACCGGCTTATCCATTGCCCCGTGCGGAAATTGTGCAGATCAGAACCACAGATGCCGGCGGCATCGACCCTCAGCTTCACCCAGCCCGGATCCGGCGCGCCTGGCGGAGCGATGTCCTCGACACGCAGGTCACCAGGTTGATAAAGTCGAGCAGCCCTCATCGCGATCGTTTCCGCTCAGCCGGCGAGATAGCGGTCGCGGATTTCCGAGACCGCGTTCTCGTGCGAACTGAAGCCCTCATAGCGGGCAAGCCTGCGGGCATGCAGAGCGAGTTCCGGATAGGCCGCCGAGGTGACATAGCCGACCGACGAGCGCTTGACGAAATCCGTCACCGAAAGCGGGCCGTAGGTCCGCGCCCACCGGCTGGTCGGCAGCACTGCATTGGGTCCAAGGACGAAGTTGGCAAGGGTCACCGGCGTATGCGGTCCCATGAGGATTTCGGCCGCCTCGGTGATGCGTCCGAGATGGGCGAACGGCTCCGTCGACAGGATCTCGAGATGTTCGGGCGCATAGTCGTTGATGAAGCGGTAGCTGTCTTCCAGCGATGCGGTCAGCACGATGCCGCCGCGCTTGCCGGTCAGCACCGCGCGCGAAAACTCCACACGCTGCTCGGTCATCCGCGACCAGTGCTCGGGAAGTGCGGCGAGTGCTGCTTCTGCGATCTTGCGGCTGTGCGTCACCAGATAGGCCGAGGAATCTGGCCCGTGCTCGGCTTCGATCAACAGGTCGAGCGCGGCAAGCCCGCCGTCGACGCTGTCATCGGCAAAGATAATCGCTTCCGACGGGCCCGCCGGAAGGCCTGTGTTGATGACCGATGACAGCACGCTCTTGGCCGCCACCACCCACGGGCTGCCGGGACCGACGATCTTGAGTGCGGGCTTCACCGTCTCGGTGCCGTAAGCGACGGCGGCAACTGCCTGGGCGCCGCCGCATTTGTAGACCGTGCCCACGCCGGCGAGACGCGCGGCGACGAGCGTTGCCGCGTCCACCGAACCATCCGATGTCGGCGGCGTCACGATGGCAATCTGCGGCACGCCGGCAATCACCGCCGGCACCGACGTCATCATCGTCACCGACGGGAAAGCGCCCTTGCCGCGCGGCACGTAGAGCGCAACGGATGCGATGGGCGTGTACCTGTCCCCGGCATAGGCGCCCGGCCGGACTTCCTTGAGCCACATCGTCTCCGGCTTCTGCTCCTCATGGAAGCGCCTGATGTTGTCGATGCCGAACTGGATGCTCTCGACGACGTCCCTTTCCACCTTGTCGAACGCCGCATCGAACTCGGCTTCCGACACCTGCAGTTCGCCCTCGGCGACATTGGCCTTGTCGAGTTCCCCGGCGAAGCGGATCAAGGCGGCGTCGCCTTCGTCCTTGACGGCCTGGATGATCGGCCGGACCTTCTCAACGAAGACCGTCAGATCGGCCTCGGCGCGCTTCAGCAGACTGGCGCGCTGGTCGGCATCGATGGATGACAGATCGTGGAAGCTGATGTCGGACATGATTGCTCGTCTCCTGGAACTCTTGGAACGCAATGACGGTTGGCCCGTGGATGGCCATAGTTCTGCGGGTCGACAAGCCGACCGGGGCAAGGATCAAAGCCGTCGAGAGGCTTCACTCAGGCAAAAGTATATACATGTATGTATGATGGTCGCCAGCAATTTTTCCATCATCCTTCCCGTCGAAACTGCGGAGGCAAACCTGCCTCATCAGATCGAGGCGAGAAAGCCGCCATCGACCGGAATGGACTGGCCGGTTATGTAGGCAGCCGCATCCGAAGCGAGGAACACGGCGATGCCGTGCAAGTCTTGGAGATCACCGAAACGCCGCTGCGGGATCTTGGCCAGCATGGAGTGCTGCCATGCCTCGTCGCTGTAAAAAACGTCGGTCATCGCCGTCCTGAAATAGCCCGGCGCGATGGCGTTGACCCTTATGCCAAGCTCCGCCCACTCCGCCGCAAGGGCGCGGGTCATGCCGAGCAGGCCCGACTTCGACGAGCCATACGGCACCGCGGTGGGGATTCCGACTTCGGATGTCAGCGAGCACAGATTGATGATGGCACCAGGGCGTCCGGCGTCGCGCATCTGCCGCGCGGCGGCCTGGGCGCAGAAGAACGCTCCCTTGAGATTCGTGTCGACGATCCTGTCCCACAGCGCCTCGTCGACATCGAGCGAGGGCCGCACCTCCTCCACGCCGGCATTGTTGACGAGAATGTCGAGACCGCCAAGCAGGCTGGCAGCCTCTGCGGTTGCTGCCCGGCAGCGGCCGACATCGGTGACGTCGAGAGCGATGGCGTGCGCCACTCCGCCGGCGGCGCGGATGGCTGCCGTGGTGGCCTCCAGCGAGGCCAGGCTGCGCGCCGTGACCGCGACGTCTGCGCCGGCAGCACTCAGCGCCTCGGCGATGCTGCGCCCGATGCCCCGGCTTGCACCGGTGACAAGCGCCTTCCTGCCGGAGAGATCGAAGAGAGAAGCGTTGCGCATGTGATCCTCCTGATCGGTGTCGGTTTCCGCTTCAGCGTCGAGACTATCAGATCAAGTTGCATATACAAGCATATACAAACTGTTTGGGCTACGGTACGGATGACGAAATCCACCGCAGAGGAGCCCGCCCTTGTCGAAAGCCTCGGATATGGTCCGTACCGAAGTCAACCGCCTGTCGCCCTACAATTCCGGGCTGACAATTGACGAGGTCATGGAGCGATACGCACCGGCCAGAATCGCCAAACTGTGCTCGAACGAAAACCCGCTCGGGCCCAGCCCGACCCTCGCCACGACGATGCATGCCGGCTCCGAGATGTTCCGCCTCTATCCGGACCCTGCCGGGCGCAAGCTGCGCCAGGCGATCGGCGACAAATATGCCGTCACCGAGGACCAGATTATCCTCGGCAACGGTTCCGAAGACCTTCTCTCCGTCATCAGCCGTGCCGTGTTGCGGCCGGGCGACGCGGTCGTCACGCTCTATCCGTCGTTTCCGCTGCATGAGGACTACGCGACGTTGATGGGCGCTACCGTCAAGCGCGTTGTCGTCAACGACGATCTGACCATTAATGTCGATGCGCTGGTCGAGGCGGCGCGCGAGCGGCCGCGCATGCTGCTGTTCTCGAACCCGATGAACCCGGTCGGCAGCTGGCTCTCCGGCGGCGATCTGTCGAGGGTTCTGGATGCGACGAGCGACGAGACGCTGATCGTCATCGACGAAGCCTATGCCGAATATGCCGAGGGCGACGACTATGCGTCGTCCCTGCCCTATCTCGAAAAGCTGGACCGGCCCTGGATCGTGCTGCGGACCTTTTCCAAGGCGTTCGGTCTGGCCGGATTGCGGATCGGCTTCGGCATCGTCGGTGACCCGGAGCTGCGCGCGCTGCTCGACCGCGTCCGCACGCCTTTCAACGCCAACGGCATGGCCCAAGCCGCCGCACTCGCGGCGCTGGCCGACGACGAACACCTCGCCAGGGTCGTCGCGCTGGCCAGGGCGGAGAGAAAACGCGTCGAGACTTTTCTGGCGAGCAAGGGCCTCGACGTCGCCGCCTCCAGGGGCAACTTCCTGTTCTTCAACTGCCGGCGAGATGCTTCCGTGTTCGTCGAAAGCCTGTTGCGGCAAGGCGTCATCGTCAAGCCGTGGAAGCAGCAGGGTTTTGACACCTATGTGCGCGTCAGCATCGGCTCGGCTGCGGAGAACGACCACTTCATGGCCGTTCTGTCGGAGCTGTTGTGAATACACGCTTTGATCGGGATTCGGAACGGACCAGCCAAATTGACCTGCTCCTTGCGGCAGCGAGGTACCAGTTCGGGCACGATGTCACGCTGCGGCGCAATTCGTCGAATGAGGCAGCAGATTTTTTTGAGCTTCAGGCCGACAGCAGGCCTTAACTTTCGCGGCGTGGGTTTTTACATCTCTGGGGTCTGCAAACGATCGACGCTTGAGGAGGCTCCCTTGCAGCAACCAGATGACATCGCCGCCCGCCGATTGGGCATTCTCATCGAGCAATATGTGGAAGCGCGCAAAAAACGATACGGCTATGTGTCGACCGAGCAGGCCTATCGGGCCATCCGGCAGGTCCTCAAACCCGTCATTCCCGACCGCGAACTCGACGACATGGTCGCCTCGCTTGCCGTGAAGAACGGTCTGGCGGTCGTTTTCGACCGCCAAACCAAAGCGTCCGCCGATGACGTAGCTCCGAGGCCAAGCCCCTAGATCGACGCACATCTGCCGGCGCAGGGCGCCATATCAATACGGGGCCAAACGCATCGTTCGGCCCCGCATCGATGTGCATCGCCGGAGGAACCTGCGATACACCTGCGCCGTGGGCCTGTGTGCCGCAAGCCGACGGGCGTGGCGGCTTCAAGCGGCGGTGCTGACCTGGCCCGGCTCGAGGATCGACTTGACCTTGCCGGCCACCGCGCGTCCCAGATCGGCGTTGTTTGCGGCGGTGAAATGAATTCCGTCGACACCGTCCGTGGTGAGGTAATCGCCGGCATTGAGGAAGTCGATCTTCATGAAATCCGCCATCGCCTTGTACTGCCTGGCCAGATCCCTGGATTTTTCGTGCCCGCCGCCGAACATGCCCTCGAACCACGGATCGGGCATCGGGGTCAGCGGCGGCGGCGCAATGACCAGCGCCTTCGGCGCCGGATAAGGCGTGCCGATGCCGCCGGCACTGGTCAGGATCTGCCCGACCAGTTTCGCCATTCCATTGGCGATCTCATAAGGCGTCCGGCGGAAATAAGACTTGGTGTCGTTGGTGCCGAGCATGACAATGACCAGGTCCAGCGGCAGATGGCTGGCGATGGCCGAGGGCAGATAATTGGCCCCGTTCAGGCGCGGATCGTTGGGGTCGTCGAGACAGGTGGTGCGCGCGCTCAGGCCTTCTTCGATGATATGGTAGCCCGCCCCCAGCGCCGCCGACATCACACCGGTCCAGCGCTGGTCATAGGGGTAGCGGTAGGTCGGCGACCCCTCCTTGACCGGAACCCAGCCCCAGGTCAGCGAGTCGCCGTAGCACATGATGTTTTTTGGCGGTGACATCCATGTTTCTCCATCTGTTTGCAATTGTCTGAACGCCGGCGCACTTGCTTTTCGCCGTCTTAAGTCAGGGGTTTCGCACGCGCACTCCGTAGAAGATCGCCGCGCCGAGGATGATGACGCCCTGCGCGATGAGCTTGCCGGGCTCGTCGATGCCGAGCACCGTCATCACCACGAACAGCAGCGCAAAGCACAGCGCCCCGAAGAAGGGCCCCCAGACGCCGCCGTCGCCACGACCGAAGACGACGCCGCCGAGGATCGTTGCCGCGACCGCCAGGATCGGCAGGTCGAGGCCGACACGGACGCTGCCGACGGCGATCGAACCGGTCTGCACCAGGGCCGCGATCGCCGCGATCAGGCCGGCGAGCGTATGCGCCAGGATGACCGTGCGCTGGACCGGCACGCCGGAAAAATGCGCGGCTTCGGCATTCTCCCCGACCGAGGCGACGTAGCGGCCAAAGACGGTCCGCGACAGAAGCAGCCACACCGAAGCGGTCAGCAGGACCCAGAACAGCACCGGCGTCGGAACCGACAGGAATTTCGTGTTGTAGAGGTCGTTGAACAGCTTCGGCACATCGCCGGGCGGATTGCCGCTCGACAGGAACTGCACCAGCCCTACCAGGATGATGCTGACCGCCAGCGTGACGATGACAGCCGACACCCGCCGGCTCCCTATCATGAAGCCGTTGAACAGGCCGATGACGAGGCCGGTGGCGAGCGCCAGCACGACGAAGAAAGGCATCGACGCGCCGGGGAAAGTGCCCGACGAGATGAAATAGTTGATGAGCAGGATGATGCCGCCGCCGGAGAGGTCGATCGACTTCACCCGCATGACGACGAGCTGCCCCAGCACCAGGATGCCGAGCGGGACGATCTGCCTGACGAAGATACCCATGATGTTGAGGTTGAGCATGTTCGGTCGCGCGATCCACAGCGTCGCCAGCAGCACGAGAAAGACAAAATAGGACGGCGGTATGCGCAGCAGGCGCCGGGCGATCGGATTTGCGAGAACGGCAGCCATCTTTTAGAGCCCCATCTTCTTGCGGGATTGCAGCCCGACCACCGCCAGCAGGATGCCGCCCTTGATCGCGGTCTGGACAAAGGGGGAGACGTTGGCGAGGTTCATGCCATTGGCCAGCAGCGCCATGACCAGCGCGCCGATCACCGTGCCGTGCAGGCTGCCTATGCTGCCGGAGAGCTGGGTGCCTCCAAGGGCGACGGCGGTGACGGTGTCGAGTTCGAAAAGCAGCCCGACATTCGGATCGCCCGACACGATGCGCCCGGCCAGGAAGACACCGGCAACGGCCGCGAAACAGGAACAGACCACATAGGCGAGGATGATGTTGCGACGGTCGGAGACGCCGAAATTGCGGGCAGCACTTTCAGCGCCCGAAGCAATGCCGCCGCCAATCGCAAACAGATGCAGCCCGTATCGCGATCCGTAGAGCAGTTTCCACGCTGCCAGGATCACGACGATGCCCCAGAAAACCGGATAGGGAACGCCGAGGAAACTGCCTGAGACGGCATCGATGACGATCTCCGGCACCGTACCGCCGGACACAGGACGCAGGATGCGCGTGATGCCGAGCACGATGTACTGCGTCGACAGCGTCGCGATGATCGGATGGACGTTGAAACGGGTGATCGCCAGGCCGTTGATCAGCCCGATGAGTGCCGCCAGCACGAAGACCGCCGGGATCAGCACGACAGCCGGCTGATCGAGCGCCAGCACCGCCGTGGTGAAGCTGATGACGGAGCCGACCGACAGATCGAGCCCGCCGATGAGCACGACCACCAACTGTCCGATGGCCGCGATGATCAGCGGCATTGCCTGGGCCACCAGGTTGAAGAGGTTTTCGGCCGTGGCAAATTGTGTCGTCTCGACGGTCAGCCACAGCGAAATGAACAAGGCGACCAGCAGTGGCAGGCCCCACAGGCCTTGCCGCGTGTTCCGGCCACTCAGGATGTTGAACAGCGAGCGAACCATGGCAGCCCCCCTAGTGCTGGCGCGCGGAGCCGCCCGTCAGGGCCGCGTCGAGGATCTTGTGTTCCGTCGCCTGCGCCGCCGGCATTTCGGCAACGATGGTGTCGTCGTGGACGACGTAGATGCGATCGCAGAGCCCGATCAACTCGATCGTCTCGCGCGACAGCACCAGCACGGCGCCGCCCTTGGCGGTAAAGTCGCGCAGCAGGTGGTAGATCTCGGACTTGGCGCCGATGTCGACGCCGCGGGTCGGCTCCTCGACCAGCAGAAGATCGAGATCGGCGGCCAGGTAGCGGCCGAGGAGAACCTTTTGCTGGTTGCCGCCCGACAGGGAGCCGACCGGCGCGGACGGCCCTGCCGCCTTTATGTTCATGACCTCCATCATGCGGGCGATGACGTTTCGATACGGCTGCGCCGGCGCGAGTTCGAATCGCCTCGAATGCAATCCGATGGCGATGTTGTGGGCGATCGGCAAAGCGAGGAAGAGCCCCTCCTCCTTGCGGTCCTCGGGAACGAAGCCGACCCTCAGCTGCTGCAAATGGCGAACGCCTGATGATGCCGGGAGCGGCATTTTCAGCGCTTTGCCGTTGACGGAAATCGTCCCGGCGGAGGGATGATAGCGGCCGATCAGCGATCTCAGGAAGCGCTGCTGGCCCTGCCCCTCCAGTCCGGCCAGGGCTACGATCTCACCCTTGTGCAAAGACAGCGACAGCGGCCGCGATGTGTCGGTGATTCTGAGGTTCTCGACTCGCAGGATCTCATCACCCTTATCGCCCGTGCGATCGGGAAAAAGGTCCTGGAGTTCGCGTCCGACCATCATGGCGATGAGGTCGTCGGTGGTGATCTCGGACACCATCCTGGTGCCGACCAGTGCGCCGTCCTTCAGCACCGTCACCGTGTCGCACAGCTCGAAGATCTCCTCCATGCGATGCGAGATGTAGACGATGGCTTTTCCCTTATCGCGCAGCCGGCGGATGTTGCGGTTGAGCACATCGACATCGGCCGCGTTGAGAGCAGCCGTCGGCTCGTCGAGGATAAGCACGCTGGCGTCCGCCTGGATGCAATGCGCGATCTCGACGAATTGCCGCTCGGCTATGGTCAGGTTGGAAACGAGTTGCGACGGGTCGAGCGTGAGGCCGAGTTCGCCAAGCGCCTTGGCGGTCTGGCTTTTCATCGCCCGATAATCGATCGAGCCGAACCGGGTCGTCGGCTCCCGGCCCAGAAACATGTTTTCGGCGATCGACAGATTGGGCAGCAGCGAATGCTCCTGGAAAACGGTCGAAATGCCGGCATCGAGTGCGGCGCGCGGCGATTTCAGATCGAGCTTCTCCCCGTTCATGAAGATCTCGCCGGAATCGGGCTGATGCACGCCCGCCAGGATCTTCATCAACGTCGATTTGCCGGCGCCGTTCTCGCCCATCAGGGCGTGGACGCTGCCCGCCTTGAGATCGAGGGAAACGGAATGGAGCGCCTTGCTCCCTCCGAATGCCTTCGAAATGTGGGACATCTCGATAAGATTGGTCACGAAACCCTCGAACGAACCAAATTCAACACATGGAACGGCCTGCGGGGAATGCTTGTCCACTCCCCGCCAGCCACGGCGCCGTCACTTCTTGCCGTAATATTCCTTGAGCTTGTCCTCGGGCAGTTCGCTCGGCCACCAGACATTGGCGGTCAGGTCGTCGCGATAGTATTTTTTGGCCTTGTCCTGGTCCCATCCGTCGGGATTATAGACATAGCGTTTGTAGAGCTGCTTGCCTTCCAGAAGGGCAACAGCGGCGCGCACGCCGGCCGCACCTTGGGCGGGGCTGTATTCCGGCGAGATCGACTTGAACCCGTCCGTGATCCACTGGCCGAAATAGCCATTGTTGCCCTCGCCCGAAATCGGCGGAACGGGCGTGCCGAACTGCTTGAAGACATCGACGCAGGCGCGCGTCATGTCAGCGCCGGACGACCAGATGCCGTCAACCTGTGGGTTGTTCAGATAAAGCGTCTCGCACAGCTTCTTGGCCTTGTCGTACTGCCAGTCACCATGCTCCTCGGCGATGATCTGCACATGCGTGCCCTTGAGCGACTCCAGGAGTCCGTTGTAGCGGTTGGTGTCTTCCGGATGTCCGGCCAGGCCACGCAGGACCCAGATCTTGCCGTTGTCGCCGACGGTCTTGACCAGCCAGTCGCCCATCACCTTGCCGAAATGCTCGGCGCCGCCCTGGATTTCGGTGGTGTAGGCGTCGGAATCGATGCGACCGGTGTGGAGAATGACGGGAATGCCGGCGGCGACCGCCTTGGCGATGCTGGCATTCGCCGATGTGCTGGTCACCGGCTGCACGATGATCGCGTCGACATGCTGCGCAATCAGGTCCTCGATATCAGCCACCTGCTTCTTCTGGTCGAAGCCGGCATCGAGCAGGATGAATTTCGAGATGCGCTTGTCCTTGGCCGCGGCATTCTCCGCCTCATGCGCCACCTGTACCGTCCACGTGTTTGCGTTGACGCCGAAGTCGCTCATTCCGATGACCCAGGGCGGGTCCTTCTTAAACGCACCGGCCGCGGTCATGCGCGTGTCGTCGGGGCGCGGCGCGACGCCGTCCATCAGCTTGATGTCTTCCGCATGCGCCAGGGACGTCACGGCAAGCGTGGACGCAACTAGCATCCCCAGGCCGACGGTTTTCAGCAATCCTAACATTCAACTCTCCTCCTTGTGGTTGCCCCGGCCTACGAATTCGTATGGCCGGCCGTACGAATGTGTACTGCCGCGAGACGCTCTCCCGATGCATGCTCGTCGTCGCAAACCGACCGATGCACGCAATTCTCCCGTCCCCGAACACATGCGTGTCGAGGCCCAACCCGGGCTGGACGATGGTGACGGTTGAGAACTCCTCCGGCACTTTAGAAGCACAGCGGATTCGCCCTGTCAATAGTTAGTCATGTTGAATGACTATTCCCTTGCTTGCCTTTCACCGCTCCGCTATCCATCATGAATGGCGCTCGCCGGCTTCGGCGCGCTGTCAGTCCCGGCGGGAAAAACATGCGATCAGTCTTGTGCTACGGCGACTCCAACACGCACGGCCAGATCCCCGGCAGGGGGCCGCTCGAGCGCTATGGGCCGGGTGAACGCTGGCCGGGAATATTGCGTTCTCAGCTAGGCCCCGACTGGTATGTCATCGAGGAAGGATTGAGCGGCCGCACCACCGTCCACGACGACCCGATCGAGGGCGCCCACAAAAACGGCAGAACCTATCTTCGCCCCTGCCTGCAGAGCCATGCGACGCTCGACCTCGTCATCATCATGCTCGGCACCAACGACCTGAAGATCCGCTTCAACAAGCCGCCGTCGGAAGTGGCGATGGGGATCGGCTGCCTCGTCTATGACATCAAGGAGCTGGCGCCTGGGCCAGGCGGCTCGACGCCCGAGATCATGATCGTGGCGCCGCCGCCGATGCAGGACGACGTCAAGGAATGGAAGTCCATCTTCGCCGGTGCGCCGGAGAAATCGCGCCTGCTCGCGCTCGAGTTCGAGGTTCTGGCGGACTCGCTCGAACTCCACTTTTTCGATGCCGGCTCGGTGGTGTCGTGCAGCGAAGCGGACGGCTTTCACATCGATGCCGAGGCGCACAGATTGCTGGGCACCGCACTTGCCCGCGCGGTCGATGCCATCGGCTGGAGCCGCTCGACATGAGCAACACTAAAGCCACCGGGCAACGAGCTCCAACCGACGGGGCGACCCTTGCCTGACATGAGATTCGCACCACCCAACCCCTTGCGCATCGCCGATCGTGCGAGCGGGCTGAATGCGTTGAGCGTGCGCAGCTACAATGAGCGGCTGGTGCTGTCGCTGCTGCTTCAGAACGAAGGCATCTCGCGGATGGAAATCGGCGAAAAGACCGGCCTGTCGGCGCAGACGGCCTCGGTCATCGTCCGTTCGCTCGAGCAGGAAGGCCTGGTCTCGCAAGGCGAGGCGCAGCGCGGCCGCGTCGGGCCGCCCACCATCCCGCTTTCGCTCAACCCGGAGGGCGCCTATGCGGTTGGCGTCGGCTTCAGCCGGCGCAGGATCGACATCGCGCTCATCGACTTCATCGGCACGGTGCGCTTCCACACGCAGTTGCCGGCGGATGAAGCCAATCCCTTTCCGCAAAGTAGCGAGCTGTTCGGCGCGATCAGGCAAGCCATGACCAGCCTGCCGGTCGAGGTGCGCAGCCGGGTTGCCGGCATCGGCCTGGCCGTTCCCGACGATGTCGACACCATGGCTGCAACCCGCAGCGGATCGAGCACCTCGCTGAAGGCCTTGCAGGCCGAGATCGAGGAACAGATCAAGCTGCCGGTTTTCGTGCAGAACGACATCACCGCGGCAGCCGGCGGCGAGAGCATGTTCGGCGTCGCAAAGCCGCTCAACGACTATCTGTTCTTCTATCTGGGAGCACGGCTGCAGAGCAGGCTCATCCTCAACCACCAGATCTACAAGGGAAACTCCAGCGCCAGCTTCGATCATGGCCTGATGCGCCTGGAGAGCGAACTGGCCATGCGCGGGCGCCCGTCCGAAATCATCTGGAGCAGCAGCCCTGAGTGGCCTGACCTCGGCGAGGCCTACAGCGAATGGCTGGGGGAATGCTCCAACCGCCTGAAAGCCTCTATTTCCGCACTGACCCAGTTTGTCGAATTCAGGACGGTCGTCCTGTCCAGCTATGCGCCGCAGAAGATCGCCAAGACCTTGTGCGCCGACATCAGCCGGGAATTCCCCGGCATCGAAGCGCTGCCCGCGCGGGTCAGCATCAGCCCGAAGGCCGTCGGCGCGGCAAGCCTGCCGTTCAGTTCGCGCTTCATGATCCAGTGATCGAGCCGAACCGGCGTTGCCGGTCTGCCGATCATGCACCCTCCGCAGGTCCATCGATGATTTTCAGGTGACCAAGCGAATCTACTTGCCAGGACGCCTCACTTAATAGCATGTTAAGTGAACCCTGAGATCACCATGAAAATCGCTGCGGATCACGCACTCAATGACAATGCCGCAACCAGCGCCGAAGCGCGCCGCTCGACGGTATTGGGCGATCGCATCAAGGCCTATCGCACCACGCGGCGCCTGACGCTGCGCCAGCTCGGCGACATGATCGGCACCACCGCCAGCTTCCTGAGCCAGCTCGAGCGCGGCCTTTCTGGCGCCAACACCAGCACGCTGATGCTGATAGCCAACGCGCTCGGCATCAGCCTCGCCGATCTTTTCGACGAATGCGAAGTCTCGCCGCACGCGGTGCTGACACGCGCCGAGCGGCCGGCGCTGCCGACCAGCGAGGGCTACCGCAAGACGCTGCTGTCGCGCCGGCCGATCCGCGAGATGGAAGTCTATTGCGGCGAGTTCGCCGTCGGCGGCTCCACCGGCGACGTGCCCTACACCCATGGCAACGCGAGCGAGATGTTCCTCGTGCTGCGCGGACGCGTGCAACTGACGCTCGGCGACGAGAGCTTCACCCTCGAAGAGGGCGACAGCATCGAATATTCGACCTCGACGCCGCACCGGACGATCAATGTCGGCGATACGGTGGCCGAAGTGCTGTGGATCATCGCACCGCCGACAAGCGGCGCTGTCGACCTCGATCAATATGTAGCCCGGAAAACGCTCGCGCCCGGCCTGCCAAAATCAAACAGCGAGCCATCGGAGGGTTAGAAAATGGGAAGCAGATCAAGATTGGCCGGATTTGTCGGCGCCGCCGCACTGGCCTTGCTCGCAGCCGCCGCTCACGCGCAGAACGCGCCGCCGGCCGGAACCGTCGTCGACGGCTCGTTGAAGGGCAAGACGCTGACCTTCGTCTCCTATGGCGGCATCTACCAGGACGGCCAGGTCGCCGCACTCAAGGAATTCGTCGACAAGAGCGGCGTCAAGCTTTTGAACGACGGACCGACCGAAATCGCCAAGCTTCAGGCGCAGGTCGAATCAGGCAATGTGACCTGGGATGTCGTCGACACGGACGATTTTCCGCCCTTCGTGCATTGCGGAAAACTGTTCCAGAAACTCGATCTGACCAAGCTCGACATCTCGCACATCCCGCCCGGACAGGTCGGCGAATGCAGCGTGCCGGCGATGAACTACGGCATGGTCCTGATGTATAAGAACGACACGTACAAGGACAATCCGCCAAAGGACTGGAAGGATTTCTTCGACACCGCGAAATTCCCCGGCACCCGCGCCATCGACGGCAGTGGCAGCCCGCTCGGCGGCCTGATCGAACAGGCCATCCTGGCCGACGGCGGCAAGGTCGACGCCATGACGCCTGCCGATATCGACAAGGGCATCGCCAAGATAAAGGCGATCGGTCCCGACACCATCTTCTGGAAGACCGGCGCAGAATCCCAGCAGCTTGCCGAATCCGGCGAGGCCGACATGATCATCATGTGGACCGGCCGCGCCATGACGGCGGTCAAGAATGGCGCTGCCTATACGCCGGTGTGGAAGGACTGGCTGGTCGTCATGGATCAGCTGACCATCCCGGTCGGCGCCAAGGACACCGATGCCTCCTACGCGCTGATCAACGCCTATCTCGGCAAGAAGTCGCAGGAGATCCTGACCGAGCAGACCTCCTACTCGCCGATCAACAACGAGGCACAGCCAAAGGTCGACGCGTCCGTCGCCGCCTTCCTGACCAACACGCCGGACCACGCCAAGCTCGGCTATCAGCAGAACATCAAGTTCTGGGTCGCCAACTTCGCCGCCGCGTCCGACAAGTGGACGGCGCTGATGGCCGGCAACTGAGCCGGCTATCACTGAGGTGACGGCGTGAGCCAGACATCGCATACGCCGACGGCCGGGGGTGATCATTCCCGGCCGTCAGGTGCCGTGCAGGGGCCGCAGCGGCGCCTGCGCCTTGCCGCCTATCCGTCGCTGCTGGCGATGCCGGCCCTGGCTCTGCTCATCGCCGCTATGGGCTATCCCTTGCTGACCGTCACGCTGCGCAGTTTTTCGGATCCGGCCTGGGGCCTGCAGAACTACGTCTGGTTCTTTTCCACCCCGGTGAACGTCACCGTGCTGTGGCGCACCTTTTCCATCGCCGCCTGGGTCACCATCGTCTGCGTCATCGCCGCCTATCCCTATGCCTATCTCATGACGGCGGTCGGGCCGCGCCTGCGGCTGGTCCTCATCTTGTGCGTTTTGGTGCCGTTCTGGGTCAGCGGCGTGGTGCGCACCTTGGCCTGGGTCATCCTGCTGCAAGATTCCGGCATCATCAATTCGGTGATCAGGCTGCTCGGCTTTGACGGCGTGAAGCTGATCCGCACGCAGACCGGAGTCGTCATCGGCATGGCGCAGGTGTTGCTGCCGTTCATGATCCTGCCGCTCTATTCGGTCATGCGCGGCATCGATTTGCGCCTCGTGCAGGCGGCGCGCAGCCTTGGTGCGCGCCCGGCACGCGCCTTCCTGGAAATCTATCTGCCGTTGTCGCTGCCCGGCGTCTTCGCCGGCGCCATCATCGTCTTCATCCTGTCGCTCGGCTTCTACATCACGCCGGCCCTGCTCGGCGGCCCGCGCAGCACCATGCTGTCGACGCTGGTGCAGAGCCAGGTGCTCAGCCTGCTCAACTGGGGCCGAGGCGGCGCCATGGGCGTCGTCCTGCTGGTCGCGACCTTCGTGCTGCTGGCGCTCGCCGCACCGCTGATGCGCCAGCGCCACAAGCAGGCGTCCAGATCATGAGACAAACGCCGTTCCGCATTCTGCTCGGCCTGTTCTGCCTGCTGGTCGCCGTCTGGCTGGTGATGCCGACGCTGGTCATCATCCCGATGTCGTTCAACGAGAAGAAGTCGCTCGCTTTCCCGCCGTCCGGCTTCTCCTGGCAGTGGTACGCGAATTTCTTCACCAATCCCGATTGGCTGTCGAGCTTCTTCAATTCGCTCAGGGTCGCGGGCCTCGTCGCCGTTGCCGCCACGCTGATCGGCACGCTGGCGTCGCTTGGCCTCAGCCGCATGAAACATTCCGGCGCCGGCCTGCTGCGCGCCATCCTGATCACGCCGATGATCGTGCCCGGCGTGGTGCTGGCGATCGGCATCTATGCCGTTTACCTCGACTACCAGCTTGTCGGCACCACCACCGGCTTCGTCATCGCGCACACGATGCTGGCGATCCCCTTCGTCATCATCGCCGTATCGGCAAGCCTCGAAGTCTTCGACGTGCGGCTGGAAACGGCGGCGGCCAGCCTCGGCGCCAACCGCTTCACCACATTCCGCACCGTGACCTTGCCGCTGATCGCGCCCGGTATCCTGTCCGGGCTTTTGTTTGCCTTCGTCACCTCCTTCGATGAAATCATCGTCGCGCTGTTCATCACCAGTCCCTACCTCAAGACCTTGCCGGTGCAGATCTTCACCAGCATCACCCGCGACGCCGACCCGACGGTGACGGCCGTCGGAACCATCATCTTCATTGCCACGACGCTGATCATCAGCGCCGGGCTGATCATCAGCTCGAAATCGACGAGGAGTTGAGATGACTGCGAGGGAACGTGGCGCGGCCATCGACATCAAGGGCGCAACCAAGCGCTACGGCAATTTCACCGCGCTCGACGATGTCAGCCTGCATATCGAGCCCGGCGAGTTCATGACGCTGCTGGGGCCCAGCGGCTCGGGCAAGACGACCACGCTCAACGTCGTTGCGGGCTTCACCGACCTCACCGCAGGCGATCTTGCCGTCGGCGGCAACAGCATCGTCGCCCTGCCGGCGCACAAGCGCAACATCGGCGTCGTGTTCCAGCACTACGCGCTGTTTCCGCACATGACCGTCGGCAAGAACGTCGCCTATCCCCTCACCTTGCGCGGCATGGACAAGCAGGCGCGCGACCGTCTCGTCGTGCGAGCGCTGGACATGGTCAAGATGGCCGATTTCGCGCATCGCTATCCCTCAGAGCTTTCCGGCGGCCAGCAGCAGCGCGTGGCGCTGGCGCGCGCCATCGTCTTCGATCCGCCGCTGCTGTTGATGGACGAACCGCTCGGCGCGCTCGACAAGAAACTGCGCGAATGGCTGCAGCTGGAGATCAAGCGCATCCACCGCGAACTCGGCACCACCTTCGTCTATGTGACGCACGACCAGGAAGAAGCGCTGGTTCTGTCCGACCGCATCGCCGTGTTCAACCAGGGGCGCATCGAACAGGTCGGAACCGGCCGCCAGCTCTATGACGAGCCGACGACCTTGTTCGTGGCCAAGTTCATCGGCGAATCGACCAGTTTGCGTGGCACCGCCCAGACGTCAGGAAACGAGACCAGCCTGACGATCGCCGGCCAGAAGATCGTGGCCAACGGCAAGCTTGCCGGCGGAGGCAAACCGGTGGTCCTGCTGCGGCCGGAAAAGCTCTCGCTTGCCGGCACCAACACGCCTCCCGCCGCCGGGCAGAACAGCCTCACCGGTGAGGTCAGCGAGGCGATCTATCTGGGGTCGGGTTCGAAATACCAGGTGACGCTTCGCGATGGCTCGGTCGCCATCGTGCGCTCGTCGCTGGAAGCCACACCGTTCTCGATTGGTGACACGGTCGATCTGCGCTGGTCGGTAGTCGATGCAAAACTTCTTGCCGACGACGATCGCGCCGACATGACGATGACCTGATCGCTCTTTTCCCCGCAGGATTTTTAGACATGGACGCCAAAGTCAACGGCAACGTCTCGTTCTGGTATGCCGACATGGGGCTGCCGGCCTATCGCGCGCCGCTCCCGGGTGACCTCGAAGCCGATGTCTGCATCGTCGGCGCCGGCTACACCGGCTTGTGGACAGCTTACTATCTGAAGAAGGCCGATCCTTCGATCCGCATCGCCATCGTCGAAAGGGAGTTCGCCGGCTTCGGCGCGTCGGGCCGCAATGGCGGCTGGCTGTCCGGCGGCTTCAGCTGGTCGCGCGAGAAATATCTGCGGACCTCGACGCGCGGCGCCGTCATCGACATGGAAACCGCCATGCATGGCACGGTCGACGAAGTGATCGCGGTGACCGAGGCCGAAGGCATCGATGCCGACATCCGCCGCGTCGACAATCTGACGGTCGCCACCAACCCGCCGCAGCTCGAACGGATCAAGGCCGCCTATGCCGATGCGATCGGCTGGAGCGTGCCGCAGGACCGCGTCAGCCTGATTGGCCAGGCAGAGGCCAAGGCCCGCATCAACATCAAAAATGTGCTTGGCGGCTATGTCCACCACGGCACCGCGCGCGTGCAGCCGGCCAAGCTGGTGCGTGGGCTCTCCGAAGCCGTCGAGCGGCTTGGCGTGCCGATCTACGAGCAGACCACCGTGACCGGCATCGAGAAGGGCAAGGTCACGACGAACCGCGGCACCGTGCGCGCGCCGATCATCATCCGCGCCACGGAAGGGTTCACGGCCGGCATATCAGGCAATGAGCGGCTCTGGCTGCCGCTCAACAGCGCGCAGATCATCACCGAGCCGCTGCCTCAATCGCTATGGGACGAGATCGGCTGGGAGGGCCATGAGCTTCTCGGTGACGCCGCGCACGCCTATTGCTATGCGCAGCGCACCCGGGAAGGCCGCATCACCATGGGCGGGCGCGGCGTGCCCTATCGTTACGGCTCGCAAACGGATGTGCGCGGCCAGACGCAGCAGGCCACGATCGAAAGCCTGCACGCGATCCTCACCCGGCTTCTGCCGCAGACAGCCGGGCTTCGCATCGACCACGCCTGGTGCGGCGTTCTGGGCGTGCCGCGCGACTGGTGCACGACATCAGGCCTCGACCCTGAAACCGGCATCGGCTGGGCCGGCGGCTATGTCGGGCTCGGCGTCTCAAGTTCCAACCTTTCGGGCCGCACGCTGCGCGACCTTATCCTGCGCCGCGACACCGAACTGACCCGCCTGCCCTGGGTCAACCGCCAGGTGAGCAAATGGGAGCCCGAGCCGATGCGCTGGCTCGGCGTCCACTCGATGTATCAGCTCTATCGCGTCGCCGACGAGCGCGAGGAAGCCGGCCTCCAGCATACGTCGAAACTGGCCGCAATCGCCGACCGCATCACAGGACATTGAGAGACCGCCATGACCGACTTCCAGACCTTCGCCCATCTCGCTTCCATCGACCTCGGCGAGCCTGAGCCCAAGCCGACCTCGATCAGCGGCGATCAGCTCGAAGCAGCGAAGACGCTGTGGACCTCGCCTGACGGCACACTGGAAGTCGGCGTCTGGGAGTGCACGCCGGGCCGCTTCACCGCATCGCGCGAGAGCAATTCCGAAACCTGCCACATCGTGTCAGGTCGGGTCTCGCTGCATGGTCCCGATGGCCGCAGCGATGACGTCGGTCCGGGCGAAATGCTGGTGCTGCCGAAAGGCTGGAAAGGCGAATGGACGATCCACGAGAAGACGCGCAAGCTCTATATCCTGCACTTCGAGGCGTGAGCTGACTGGAACAGCCGCTACTCGTCGTCTGAACGATCATCCTCGGCAACAACAGGCTTGCCTTCTATCGCCTGCCGCAAGGCGTCGTTGATGCGGTCCTGCCAGCCCGGCCCATCCTCCTGGAAGTGGTCCAGCACGGCGCGATCGATCCGGATCGAAACAAGCTCCCTGACGCCTGGAGCGGCGGAGGGCTCACGAACCGGCGCGGCCGGCTTCTTCACCGGCTTGAAAGCCGCCTCGGCGGCCGTCATCGGATTTGTCGGTCGACGCGGGGGATTTGCCATCGGATGACCCTGACTGAAGACGATTCGTGCACGACGTGGCACGCTTGCGCCACCATAGCCCAACCAGCGCCGTCGCGCAGGCCCCTTTGGTCGGGACAATCACTCGGCTGCTTGAAGACTCTGCGCGTCGATGATGACCCTGATCTCGGCGCGGCAGGAGCCGCAATTCGTGCCGGCATGCAGGGCCGTGCCGATCGCCGCAACGCTGCCGCAGCCGCCGCGCACCGCTTCCGCGATCTGGTTGGCGCCGACGCCGAAACAGGAGCAGACGATGGCGCCGCGGTCGACGTCGATCCCGCCCGGTCGTCCGGCTACGATCGCCAACCTGCCGCGCCGGTCGACATGATCGGCACTCAACTGTTCCGCCGCCCAGCCGCGCGACACGGCGACCGGGCCGGGTGCGACGAACAAGGCGGCTGACAGTTGATCGCCGTCGAAGGCGGCGATGCGATGCTGGCCGGCGTCGCGGTCATGATAGGCGAGCATTTCCGCACCCGGTGACACGCCGAACAGTGACCCGGCAAAGCCAGCCCAATCGATGTCGTCTTCGGCAAAGGCAAGCTCGACCCGCCAGCCGCCCTTGCATTTGGCCACGGCCCAGTAGGCCGCGGTATCAGGCTCAGGCCTGCGCCGCGTCACCGCAAAGCCAAAGGCCTTTGCGGCGAATTTCTCGATGCGGGCGGCGACATGTTTCAGCGCCGGCTGGCCGGAAATGGGATCGGTCAGCGGCGCGGTCAGCGTGTCGAGCCGGCCCCTTGCCGCAAACTGATCGGTCCAGTGCATCGGCGCAAACAGGCTGCCCTGGCGCTGGCGCGCCGTCACCAGCGCGCGCACCAGCACGTCGCCGCGCGGGCTGGAAACCCGCGCGATGTCGGCGTCGCCGATGCCGAAGCGCTGCGCATCCGCCGGGTGGATTTCTACGAAGGGCTCGGCGATGTGCTGCGACAAACGCGGGCTTTTGCCGGTTCGCGTCATGGTGTGCCAATGGTCGCGGATACGGCCGGTATTGAGGATCAGCGGATAGTCCGGGCTGGTGCGGACTTCCGTGGTGGGGCGGATGGCGATGAAGCGCGCTTTGCGGTCGGGCGTGTAGAAATTGCCGTCGGCGAAGAAGCGGGTGGTGTTACCTTCCAGCCTCTGCCCGGCCCGAAGATGCTCGTCCGACTGATGTCGAGCTTGAGCACCCCCCTCTGTCCTGCCGGACATCTCCCCCGCAAGGAGGGAGATTGGCAGCTTTGATGCTCGCATATCTCCTGCATTGTTTGGAATTGGCGAAGGCCGTGGTGGCAGCCGATCTCCCCCCTTGCGGGGGAGATGGCCGGCAGGCCAGAGGGGGGTGGCTGGGCTCGGCGCCGGCCATTGGAACGGCTCCAGCGCCTCATACTCCTCCGCATCAACCCCGGCATAAGCACCAATATCGAAATCCCGCGCGCCATCATTCTCGAATCCTGACAGCGCGGCATGCTCGGCAAACACCTCCCCTGGCGTCGCATAGGAAAACGCCTCGCCAAACCCCATCCGCTTGCCGACCTCAGCGACAATCCGCCAGTCGGGCCTTGCCTCGCCGGGCACGGGCAAAAACGCGCGCTGGCGCGACACACGGCGCTCTGAATTGGTGACGGTGCCATCCTTCTCGCCCCAGGCGGCGGCGGGCAGCCGGACATGGGCGTGGCGGACGGTGTCGGTCTGGGCCAGCACGTCCGACACCACCACGAACGGGCACGCCTTGATCGCCGCCTCGACGGCATCGGCGTCCGGCATCGAATCGACCGGGTTGGTGGCCATGATCCACAGCGCCTTGATCCGCCCGTCGGCCAGCGCCTGGAACATCTCGACTGCCTTCAGGCCGGGCTTTCCGGCAATGGCCGGCGCGTTCCAGAAGCGCTGCACGCGGTCGCGATGGTCGGGGTTTTCGATTTCCATATGCGCGGCGAGCATGTTGGCCATGCCGCCGACCTCGCGGCCGCCCATGGCGTTGGGCTGGCCGGTCACCGAAAACGGCCCTGCTCCGGGTTTGCCGATGCGGCCGGTGGCGAGATGGCAGTTGATGATGGCGTTGACCTTGTCGGTGCCGGATGACGACTGGTTCACACCCTGGCTGTAAACCGTCACCGTTTTCGCCGTTGCCGCAAACAGGCTGTAGAAACGGCCAAGCTCGTCCTCGCTCAGGCCCGTGCCGGCAGCGACGCCGGCCAGGTCGAGCGCGGAGGCCGCGAAAAGCGCTTGCCCGAAGCCGGTCGTGTGCGTCGTGATGTAGGCGCGGTCGAGCGCATTGTGCTGGCCGAGATAAGCGAGCAGCCCGGTGAACAAAGCGACGTCGCCATCCGGCGCGATCGCCAGATGCATGTCGGCGATGTCAGCGGTCATGGTGCGCCGCGGATCGACCAGGACGATCTTCATCTCCGGCCGCTTTTCCCGGGCAGCCGCGATGCGCTGGTAGAGCACCGGATGGCACCAGGCGAGATTGGAGCCGACCAGCACGATCAGGTCGGCCAATTCCAGATCCTCATAGGTTCCCGGCACGGTGTCGGAGCCGAAAGCGCGGCGGTGGCCGGCGACCGAGGAGGCCATGCACAGGCGCGAATTGGTGTCGATGTTGGCCGAGCCGACAAAACCCTTCATCAGCTTGTTGGCGACGTAATAGTCCTCGGTCAGCAACTGGCCCGAAACATAGAAGGCGACCGCATCCGGGCCATGCTCGGCGATGGTTTGCGAGAAGGTCGAGGCGACAAGGTCGAGCGCCTCGTCCCAGCCGGCGCGGCGGCCGTGGACCTCCGGATGCAGCAGCCTGCCGTCGAGGTCGATGGTCTCGGCGAGTGCCGAGCCCTTGGAGCAGAGCCGGCCGAAATTGGCCGGGTGGTCGGGGTCGCCGCGGACGGACACCTGCCCGTCCGCGGTGGCCTTCGCCAGCACGCCGCAGCCCACCCCGCAATAGGGGCAGGTGGTCCTCACCTCGCGCGCTTCGTCGATCTCCATGGGTTCAGGCCGCGCGGCTGGCCAGCGCTTCCAGCGCAATGAACAGACGCTCGCCTTCGACCCGCACCGGAATGGTGCGCACCGCGCCCTCGTCGGCGCCGAGCGCCTTGCCCGTCTCCAACGAAATCACCCAATTGTGCAAGGGACAGGTCACCGCCGCACCGTGCACGATGCCCTGGCTGAGCGGTCCGCCTCTGTGCGGGCAATGGTCGTCGATGGCATAGACCTGATCGTCCAGGGTGCGGAATACGGCGATTTTTCCCTCGGGCGTTGCGACGCAGCGCGCGCCGCGGCGAGGGATGTCGGAGATGGAGCCGATTGCTACCCAGTTCATCTAGATTTCCTCTTTGCGCGTGTTCTTGACCGAAAACCGGTTTCCACTTTTCGGGAACACGCTCACTCCGCCGCCTGCGCAAACCCGACCGAGGCCATCGGCCGGAATTCGTGCTTGTCCTTGCCGGAAACGCGTTCCGACCACGGGTCGACCTGGGCGAATTTCTGGCTGAAGACGAAACGGTCGTAATAGGCCTTGCGCTTGTCGCCATCGTCCATGATCTGACGCTTGATCTCGGGGATGCCGATGCGCTTGGCCCATTTGTAGATGCGCTCGAGATAGCGGCCCTGCTCGCGATACATCTGCGTCAGCGCCACGATATGCTCCAGCGCCTCGTCCTCGGTCCTGACCAGGCCGAGCACCTCGGTGCCCTTGATGTCGAGGCCGGCCGCCCCGGCAAAATGGATCTCATAACCACTGTCGACGCAGATCACGCCGACATCCTTGCAGGTCGCCTCGGCGCAGTTGCGCGGACAGCCCGACACCGCCATCTTGACCTTGGCCGGCGTCCACGAGCCCCACATGAATTTTTCGATGCGGACGCCGAAGCCCGTAGAATCCTGCGTGCCGAACCGGCACCAGTCTGAGCCGACGCAGGTCTTCACCGTGCGCAACCCCTTGGCATAGGCGTGGCCGGAGACGAAGCCGGCCTGACCGAGATCGGCCCACACTGCCGGCAGGTCCTCCTTGCGGATGCCGAGCATGTCGATGCGCTGGCCGCCGGTGACCTTGACCATCGGAATTTCGAACTTGTCGACGACGTCGGCGATGGCGCGCAGTTCGGCGGCATTGGTCACCCCACCCCACATGCGCGGCACCACCGAATAGGTCCCATCCTTCTGGATGTTGGCGTGGACGCGCTCGTTGATGAAGCGCGACTGGTAATCGTCGGCGTAGTCATCCGGCCAGTCGCAGACGAGGTAGTAGTTGAGCGCCGGCCGGCATTTGGCGCAGCCGCAGGAGGTCGTCCATTCCAGTTCCTGCATGACGGCGGGAATGGTCTTCAGGCTCTTGGCCTTGATCAGCCGGCGCACCTCGTCATGGCCGAGGGTGGTGCAGGAGCACATCGGCTGCACGGCGGCGGGGTTGTACGTGTCGCCGAGGGTCAGCACCATCAGCTTTTCAACCAGCCCGGTGCAGGAGCCGCAGGAGGCCGACGCCTTGGTGTGGGCGCGCACGTCGTCAAGCGAGGTCAGGCCCTTGGCCGTGATCGCGCCGGTGATCTTTCCCTTGCAAACGCCGTTGCAGCCGCAGATTTCCGCATCATCCGGCAAGGCTGCAACGGCCGCCATAGGGTCCAGCGGGGCACCCCCCTGGTAGGACTGGCCGAAGATGAGCGTGTCGCGCATTTCGGAAATGTCGGTCTGCTTCTTCTTGAGGTCGTTGAACCAGGCGCCGTCAGCCGTCTCGCCATAGAGCACGGTGCCGATGATGCGGTCATCCTTCAGCACCAGGCGCTTGTAGACGCCTGCGGCGGCGTCGCGCAGCACGATCTCCTGGCGATCCTCGCCCTCGGCGAAGTCGCCGAGCGAGAACAGCTCGATGCCGGTGACCTTGAGCTTGGTCGGCGTGTCCATATGGACGAAGGCCGCCGCCGCGTCGCCGGCAAGCTGGCTGGCGGTCACGCGCGCCATCTCGTAGAGCGGTGCGACGAGGCCGTAGACTTGGCCGTTGACCTCGGCACATTCGCCGAGCGCGTAGATGTCGGGATCGTTGCTGCGCATGCCGGCGTCGACGACGATGCCCCTGTTGACGGCGATGCCGGCCTGTTTCGCCAGCCCCGAATTCGGCCTGATGCCGACGGCCATCACCACAAGCGTTGCTGGGATAATGGTGCCGTCAGCGAGCTCCACCTGCCCGACCTTGCCGTTGCCTGTGATCGCCTGTGTGTTGGCCTTGGTGATGACCTTGATGCCGCGCTGTTCCACCGCACGCTGCAAGAGATAGCCGGCCGCGGGATCGAGCTGGCGCTCCATCAGCGTCGGCATGACATGCAGCACGGTGACGTCCATGCCTTGCGCGTTCAGCCCTGCTGCCGCCTCCAGCCCGAGCAGGCCGCCGCCGATGACCACCGCCTTGGCCCGCGACTGGGCGGCAAGCATCATCGCCTGCACGTCGTCGAGATCGCGATAGGTCAGCACGCCCGGCAGGTCATGGCCGGGCACCGGAATGATGAACGGCACCGAGCCGGTGGCGATGACGAGCTTGTCATAGGGTTCGGTGACGCCATGATCGGAGGTGACGGTCTTCGCCGCTCGGTCGATGGCGACGATCTTGTGGCCCTTGTAGAGGGTGATGTTGTTGGCGATGTACCAGCCGTCGCCGTGGATGATGATCTCCTCATAGGCTTTCTCGCCCGACAGCACCGGCGACAGCATGATGCGGTCGTAATTAACGCGCGGCTCGGCGTTGAAGATGGTGACGGTGTAGCGGCCCGGAGCCTGTTCCAGCAGGTGCTCCAGCATGCGCCCCGGGGCCATGCCATTGCCGATGATGACAAGTCTTTCGCTCATGGTGCTACTCCGCGGCTTCGACGAAGCGGTGGCGTTCGTAGAGGAACTTCAGCACCGCCTCGCGGCAGCGCAGGAAGGTCCGGTCGGAAGAGAGTTCGACGCGCCGGCGCGGCCGCGCCAGCGGCACGGCAAGCACTTCGCCGATGGTTGCCGCCGGGCCATTGGTCATCATGACGATGCGGTCGGACAGCAGCACCGCCTCGTCGACATCATGGGTGATCATGATCGTCGTCGAGCCGAGCCTGGAATGGATGTCCATCACCGCGTCCTGCAGATGCGCGCGCGTCAGCGCGTCGAGCGCGCCGAACGGCTCGTCGAGCAGCAGGATCTTCGGCTCCATGGCCAGCGCCCGGGCGATGCCGACGCGCTGCTTCATGCCGCCCGATATCTCGGCCGGGCGCTTGTCCTTGGCATGCGCCATCTGCACGAGGTCGAGATTGCGCATGATCCAGTCATGCCGCTCGGCCTTGCTTTTCGAGCGACCGAAAACCTTCGACACCGCCAGGTTGATGTTTTCATAGACGGTCAGCCACGGCAGCAGCGAGTGGTTCTGGAACACCACGGCGCGTTCGGGACCGGGGCTGTCGACCTCTTTGTCCTCGAGCAGCACGGCGCCGGCGGACACCTTGGTCAGCCCGGCGATCAGATTGAGCAGGGTCGACTTGCCGCAGCCGGAATGGCCGATGATGGAGACGAATTCGCCCTTGTCGATGGTCAGCCTGATGTCCTTCAACACCTCGCTGACCTGGGCACCACGCGAGAAGGATTTGTCGATATGGTCGAGCTTCAGATAGGCCGTCATCGCCCTCTCCTCACTTTGCCGTTGTGCCGCGGGTGACGAAGGCGCCGACCGCCGCGACCAGACGGTCGAGGCAGAAGCCGGTGACGCCGATATAGGCGAGCGCCACGATGATGTCGGGCAGCCGCGACGAGTTCCACGCGTCCCAGATGAAGAAGCCGATGCCGACGCCGCCGGTCAGCATTTCGGCGGCGACGATGGCGAGCCAGGACAGGCCGATGCCGATCCTCAGGCCGGTGAAGATGTAGGGCGCGGCGGCCGGTACCATGATCTTGACGAAGAATTCGAACTGGTTGAGCCGCAGGATGCGCGAGACGTTGCGGTAATCCTCGGGGATGTTGCGCACGCCGACGGCGGTGTTGATGATGATTGGCCAGATCGACGTGATGAAGATGACGAAGATCGCCGACGGGCTGGAATCGCGGAACGCCGCCAGCGACAGCGGCAGCCAGGCCAGCGGCGGCACCGTGCGCAGGATCTGGAACACCGGGTCGAGGCCGCGCATCGCCCAGATCGACTGGCCGACCAGCGCGCCGAGCGCGACGCCGACCACCGCCGCCAGGCCGAAACCGATGGCGACACGCTGCAGCGAGATCAGCACGCGCCATGCCAGGCCGATATCCTGCGGGCCATTGTCGAAGAACGGATGCGCGATCAAATCGTAGGCCTCGTTCCACACCTGGGTCGGCGGCGGCAGGCTTGATGTGGGCGACGAACAGGCGATCTGCCAGACGACCAGCATGACGGCGATGACTACGATCGGCGGTAGCAGCGCGCTCGCCAGTTTGCCGGCAATCGCCAGCGGATCGAAGCGACGTCGTGCCTTTGCGGTGAAGGCGATGACCTCCGCCGGCTTCGCAGGAAAGGCCTTCACCTTGGTGTCCTCGATAGTCTGGATCGACATGTCTGGGGAAAACTCCGTGGGGCAGATAATTCGAGCGACAAACGGCGCAATGCGCCGTTTGCGCAGAGGTTCAAGCCGATGCCTTGATCTTCAGGCTGTCGAGATAGGCCGACGGGTTGGCCGGATCGAAGATCTTGCCGTCGAAGAAGGTCTCGACGCCGCGCGACGACGACGCCGGAACGTCGGCTGCCGCGACGCCGAGATCCTTGGCCGCCTCGCGCCACAGATCCTCGCGGTTGACCTGATCGACCAGCGCCTTGATGTCGGTGGTCGGCGCGAATTTGCCCCAGCGGATGTTCTCGGCGAGGAACCACGCATCATGGCTCTTGAACGGATAGGAGACGCCACCTTTCCAGAACTTCATGTAGAGATCGGTGCCGTTGGCGACGCGGCCATTGCCGTAGTTGATGTCGCCCTTGAGGCGGCCGATGATGTCGGCGACAGGCACGTTCATCCATTGCCGCTTGCCGATGATGGCGGCCATCTCGTCCTTGTTGTCGCTGGCCTCGCACCATTGCTGGGCTTCCATGACGGCCATCAGGATCGCCTTGGTGGCGTTCGGGTATTTCTCGATGAATTCGGCACGCAGGCCGAGCGCCTTTTCCGGATGGCCCTTCCACAATTCGCCCGTCGTGGCGGCGGTGAAGCCGACGCCCTGATGGACGAGCTGCTCGTTCCACGGCTCGCCGACGCAGAACACGTCCATGTTGCCAACCTTCATGTTGGCCACCATCTGCGGCGGCGGCACGACGATGGTCGAAACGTCCTTGTCGGGATCGATGCCGCCGGCGGCCAGCCAGTAGCGCAGCCAGAGATCATGGGTGCCGCCCGGGAAGGTCATGGCGGCCTTGATTTCCTTGCCGGCCGCCTTCTTGGCGGCAAAGGCGTCTTTCAGCTTCGAGGCATCGAGGCCGACGCCGGTGCCGGCATATTCCTGGGCGACCGAAATGCCTTGGCAGTCGTAGTTGAGCCGCGCCACGATCGCCATCGGCATCGGCTGGTTGTTCTGTGTCACCTTGCCGGTGTGCATGAGGTAAGGCAGCGGCGTCAGAATATGGGCACCGTCGATGCCGTTGGCGGCGCCGCCGAGCATCAGATTGTCGCGCGTCGCGCCCCAGGAGGCCTGCTTGAGCACCTCGACATCGGGCATGCCGAACTTGGCGAACAGCCCCTTCTCCTTGGCGATCATCAGCGGTGCCGCATCGGTGAGGGCAATGAAGCCGAGCTTGGCGCCGGTGACCTCCGGAGTGGCGGTCGCAGCATAGGCGCCGGAAGGGAAGAGCTTGCGGGCCGCCACGAACAGGCCGGCCGTCATTGCACTGCTGACCAGAAAATCGCGGCGCGTCATGTCTTTGAGGGTCGTTCCAGTCCTGATCCGTTTCGTCATCGTCGTCTCCGGTTGGGCGCGGCTTGGGATCCGCGTCGTCGATTGTGTGTTGATCAAAACAAAAAAGCCGCCAGCCAGGTCTTCGCGTCCGGGTGACCGGGAGCGCGTATTAACCTGAGCGGCAGCTTTGCCTGTGGCGCCCGCCATTGGGCGCCTGTTCCGTGACCCGCGAAGGGCCTGTCTATTTCAAAGCAGGAACCGTGCCAGTTTTGAGAGAGGCGAAAAAGATCAATTAAATCAGTAACCAGCGCCGATCGCGGACCCGCCGGGTCCTATGGCCGGAAGGTCAAAGATTGCTCATTCGGGCAATCGCGCGCACAATTTTTGTGCAATGCACAAGAATGACGCGGAAATGATCAGGCTTCCGCGCGAGCCGATTTCTGGCCGGTAATGTACGCGTCGACCTCGTCCGGATCGAAGATCTGGCCGTCGAAGAAACCGTCCGGACCGAGCACAAGGCCGGCGCCTGTCGCGCCGACCGCGGTTGCAACTTGGAGCGCGCCCTCGACCTTCGAATTGGCGCCGGGAAGTGCGATGCCGAGCGGCTTCAGCGCCGAACGATAGAGATCGGGACGATAGCAATCCCGCGCGATGGCGAGGTTTTCAGGCGTATGCGCCACATGCCCCCAACGCACCATCTGCGTGTAGAACCACAGCGCATGGCTCTTCCACGGAAAGTTCGCCGCCTTGTCGAAGGGGAGGAAGAAGTCGTCGATGCTCCGCTCCGCGCCGCCGCCCAGTCGGAGATGGCCGGTCAGGATCGGCATCTGCACGGCCGGCGGCAGGCCGAGAAAGCCGGCCTGCGCCATGACGGCAGCCAATTCGCCATGGTTGGC
The DNA here is from genome assembly GCF_040320355.1 of Mesorhizobium sp. M0715. NCBI lineage: Bacteria > Pseudomonadati > Pseudomonadota > Alphaproteobacteria > Hyphomicrobiales > Phyllobacteriaceae > Mesorhizobium > Mesorhizobium sp. M0715. The sequence goes on from NZ_JAMYPL010000015.1 coordinate 47,652, forward strand.
CGGATCCTGGCACCAGCGTGCCGAGTGATGCAGCGCGCGCAGCAGCGCCGCCAAGGCCTCGGGGTTTTCGTCTGCCCAGGCCTTGCGCACGCCGATCACCTTCTCCGGGCTGTTACGCCATATCCGCGCCTTGACGGTGACGATATGCCCGGTGCCGGCGGCAACCGCAGCACTGTTCCAGGGTTCGCCTACGCAGTAGCCGTCGATGCGGCCGGCGGCCAGTGCATCGGCCATGAAGGGCGGCGGCACGATGACGATCTCGATTTCGCGCGTCGGATCGATGCCGCAGGCGGCGAGCCAATAGCGCAATTCGTAATTGTGCCCGGAATGCGGATGCACCACGGCGAAGCGCAGCGGGTCGCCACCGGCCGCAGCGCGCTCGCGAATGAGCGCGCGCAGCGCCGCACCGGCGCGCGCGGGGTCGAGATCGGCTTCGGCGCTGTGCGCCACCATTCCGGCCCACACAGTGTTGGAGACGGTGACGCAATTGCCTCCGAGTCCGAGCGAGAACGGCACGATGGTTTCCGAAGCGAGCGGCGTCAGCCCGAGATTGCAGGCGAGCGGCATCGGTCCCAGCATATGCGCCAGATGGAAGTGACCGATGGCGATGCGGTCGCGGATGTTAGCCCAGGACGTCTCGCGGTGCAGGGTGAGGTCGATGCCTTCTCGTGCGGCAAAGCCAAGCTCACCGGCCGCGACCAGCACGGCGCTGTCGAAAAGCGGCATGAAGCCAGCGGTGATCTGGTGCGCGGCGTCCATGCTCATTCGTCCTCCGCCGGTCCCAGCAACCCGGCGGCAGTCACCAGGCTCTGGGCGATGTCGCCGATCTTGCGGTTCTGGTTCATCGCCGTCTTGCGCAGCAGCGTGTAGGCGGCCTCTTCGGAGAGGCCGCGCGACTTCATCAATATGCCCTTGGCACGATCGATCACCTTACGGCTCTCGAGCTCGCCGCGAACCTCTTCCAGTTCGCGCGCCATGCGCGAAAAAGCGTTGAAGCGGCTGACCGCCATGTCGAGAATGGGTTTGACGCGCTCTTGCCGCAGACCGTCGACGACATAGGCCGAAACGCCGGCATCGACCGCCGCCTCGATCGAGGCCTGGTCCGAGCGGTCGACGAACATGGCGATCGGCCGTTTTACGGCACGCGAAAGCTGGAACATGTTTTCCAGCATGTCGCGATTCGGGTTTTCGAGATCGATGACGATGACATCGGGCTCGATCTCGGCGATCCGCCGCGCAATGCCGGTCACATCATGGATGACGGTGACCCGCTCATGGCCGGCCTCGCGCAACCCCGCCTCGATGATCGCGGCGCGGATGCGGTTTTCGTCGATCACCAGGACGGCGAGTGCGGTTCGAACCATGCCTGCATTGTGACCAAGCGAAGGAATTGTGCAATGCGGTATGGTTGAACAACCCGAGATTCGCTAACCGCGCCGCAGGCGCCTAATCCGCCGCCAGCGCCGTGACCTCGCGGCGGAAGGGCAGTGCGTCGCCGATATCGGCTTCGTCCAGCTCGCGCGCGAAGCGGTGGCCGGCGTAGGTTGCCCAGGCGATCGGACCCGGCGCCTCGGCATCGCCGATGATTTTGATCGAGCGGATGCCGCTGTCGGCCCACTCGTCGCGCCGCGCCTTCAGCTCGTGCCAGACGCTATCGTCCTGCTGGCGCGATGTCACCAGCACTACTGCGTCCACGGCGATGTCAAATTGGCTGCCCGTATAGGCGCAGGCCGTGGCAACACCGCCCGGTACGATGCGCGTCACGATCCGGTTCAACACGATCTCGACGCCGAGTTCGGCCAGCCGGCGGTGGATGGCGCCCTGCTCCAGCGTGTTGCGGGTCCAGTCGGACACATAGGCGGACGGCGTCACCAGCGTCACCTTCGCGCCCTGGCGCGCCATCAGCTCGGCCAAAACGCCGCCCATGTAATAGTGATCGTCATCGAACAGCACGACAGTGCCGGTCGGCACATTGCCGCCCATCAGATCGTCCGGCGTATAGACCGGCATGGCCGGGTCCGCCGGCATCGGCACGACATGCGCGCGCGCCACGCCGTCACGGCGCCATGTCGAGCCGGTGGCAAGCGCAATGTTCTGAAAGCCGAAGTCCAGTATCTCCTGCGCCGACAATCGGCTTTCGAAATAGACATCGACATTGGACATCTGGCTGATCTGGTACTGGCGGTAGTCGCGCACGCGTCCCCATGCCGAGAGACCGGGCAAGCGGCATTCGCGCGCCACGCGGCCGCCGAGCTCGGTGCCGGCTTCGGCGATGGCCACCTGATAGCCGCGCAGGCCGAGCGCACGCGCCGCCTCCAGCCCGGCCGGGCCGGCGCCGACGATCAGCACGCTGTCGCTATCGCCCTTGGCCTGCATGCGTTCGGGATGCCAGCCCTTGCGCCATTCCTCCATGAAGGTCGGGTTCTGCGTGCAGCGCGAGATCGACATGGTCATGTCGCCGGTGATGCAGATGTTGCAGCCGATGCATTCGCGAATGTCCTCGATTCGCCCCTCCTCCACCTTCTTCGGCAGGAAGGGATCGGCGATCGATGGCCGCGCGCAGCCGATGAAATCCAGCGTGCCGGACTTGATCATCTTCACCATCACATCCGGCGAGGTGAAGCGACCGACGCCGACGACCGGCTTCGAGGTCAGTTTCTTGATGCCGGACACCAGGCTCTCCTGCGCGCCCTCCTCCTTGAACCGCGACGGCCCCGAACAATCCTCCCAGGCGCCATGTGCCAGGTCCCAGAGGTCTGGCAGGTCGGCGTGCATCTCGATCATGTCGCGCACTTCGGAGTTGGCGAAGCCAAGCTCGCCGATCATCTCGTCCAGCGACAGCCGCAGCGTCAGGCCGCAAGTGCCGCCGATGGCATCCCTGCCCTCTTCGATCAACTCACGCATCAACCGCGAGCGGTTTTCCAGCGAGCCGCCATATTCGTCGCTGCGCTGGTTGGTGGCGGTGGACAGGAAGTGCTGGATGATGCCGAAGCCATGCGCGCCGTAGAGGCAGACCAGGTCGAAGCCCGCAAGCCTGGCACGCTTGAATGCATTGCGGTGCCAGCGGCGCAGGTCGCGTATATCTTGCTTGTCCATGGCGCGCGCCTGAACCGGATCGTTGGTGAAGGTACGGATCGGCAAGGCCGACGGCCCGCGCGGCACTTCCTTGGTGTAGAGGTTGGGACCGTTGATGCCTGAATAGGCCAGCTGGATACCGGCCAGCGCGCCATGCTGGTGCATGGCCTTGGCCATCTTCGCCAGTGCCGGGATATCGGCATCGTCCCACAGCCTGAGCTCGATGAAGGGCGTGATCTCCGAAGTATGGTGCATCTCGGTCTGCTCGGTGAAGATGACGCCCCAGCCGCCTTCCGACTTGATGCGGCGCATCTCGGCTGCGGCCGAAGGGTCGCGGTAGCCGCCGCCATTGCAATGCGGAACCTGGTAGAAGCGGTTCTTGGCGGTCACCGGACCGATCTTCACGGGCTCGAACAAAATGTCGTAGCGCGGATCGCGCATGGAACGTGCCTTCCTGCCAGCGTCGCCTTGCACATGCCCGATCATGGTTTCGAGCCAAGGTGCAAGCCGGCCAGCCCAGTGGGTTGATGCCTTGAGACCATCCATAAATTGCGACAAGCGCCGGGAAACAACAGATTTCTTCTGTGCCGGTTAGGACGCGCCTAATCGCCCGCCGGGATTAGCATCCGCTGAATCCCGGCTGAGCCAAATGCGACTTCAAGGCCGCGGCCGCGCGATGCTAGAAGTGCCGACGGCCAATGAGACACAAGACGCATGGACAGCATCCAGATCCTTGAAAAGCTCATCGCATTCCCGACGGTGAGCCGCGATTCGAACCTCGCCCTCGTCGGCTACGTGGCGGAGCTGCTGGACGCGCATGGCATTGCCAGCCAGATCATCCACAGCGAGGACGGCCACAAGGCCAACCTCTTTGCCACCATCGGACCGGCCGACGCTTCCGGCATCATGCTGTCCGGTCACACCGACGTCATCCCCGTCGACGGCCAAGCCTGGACGCTACCGCCCTTCGAGATGACGAGCCGAGACGGCAAGCTTTACGGACGTGGCACAGCCGACATGAAGGGTTTTGTGGCCTGCGCGCTCGCGGCGTGCCTTAAAGCCTCAAAAATGACGCTGCGCACGCCGCTGCATTTGGCACTCTCCTACGACGAGGAGATCGGCTGCATTGGTGTGCGCAGCCTGATCGACATGCTGCAAGCAGCCCCGCAGCGGCACTTGCTGTGCATCGTCGGCGAGCCCACCGACATGCAGGTGGCGACGGGCCACAAGGGCAAGCTTGCCGCACGCGCGCTCTGCAAAGGCCGCGAAGGCCATTCGGCGCTGGCCCCGTTGGCGCTCAATGCTATCCATCTCGGCTGCGACTTCGTCGCCGCCTTGCGCCGCGAGCAGGATCGGCTGGTGCGCGATGGCGCCCGCGACGGCGACTACGACATTGCCTACACGACCGTCCATGTCGGCAAGATCAACGCCGGCGTGGCGCTGAACATCGTGCCGAACCTCTGCCAGGTCGACTTCGAGATCCGCAATGTCGCGGCCGACGATCCGCACGAGATTCTCGACCGTCTGCGCAAGGAGGCTGCTCATATTGCATCCGAAGCCTCGGCCACCGCCCCCGAGGCGGCGATCGACATAGACATCACCAACACCTATCCCGGCCTGGACACGCCGGCCAGTTCGCAAGCCGTCGCTTTCATCAAATCGCTGACCGGCGCCAACAACACCATCAAGGTTGCCTACGGTACGGAGGGCGGCCTGTTCAGCCGCGATCTCGGCACGCCGACGGTCGTGTGCGGACCGGGATCGATGGCGCAAGGACACAAGCCGGATGAGTTCGTCAGCGTCGAGCAGATGCGCCGCTGCGACGGCATGCTGGAAAAATTGCTGCAGCGGCTTGCCGACCAGCAGTTGGCTTAACCGGGGCTACTTCTGTAGAAGTGCTGCCTGGCCGACAGCCCGCTCGGCGCCGAACACGCCTTGCTCGACGACGAAATGCCGGCAGTGGTCGATGAACGCCTGGACGGTTTGCGTGCGGTGTTCGGAACTGGGCAAGGCGACGCCCATGGTCAGCGGCCGCAGATCGCCGTCCAACGGCACGAAGACCAGCGGCTTGCCGTCCGGCGCCAGCGTGTTGAGCGGCCGCATATTGGCGATGCCGTAGCCGAAGCCGTTGGCCACCATGGAACGCATGACGGCGATGTCGCCGGTGCGCTCGGCAATGTTGGGGCGGATCCCGCGCTGGTGGAATGCCGAAAGGAAATATTCGCGGCTGAACGGCAGGTCGAGCAGCACCATCGGCTCATCGGCCAATTCCTCCGTCGTGATCGACGCCTTTGCCGCGAAGCGATGCCCCGCCGGCAGCATCACATAGGCCGGCACCAGCATCAGCGGCTCGAAGGTCATGTCCTGCGACAGTTCGAGATCGTAGGTCAGGGCAAGGTCGATTTCGCCGCGCTGCAGCATCTCAAGCAATTGCCCCTGATTGCGCTCGAACTGGCGCACGCGCACATCGGGATAGGCACGCTCGAACCGCATGCGCAGCGCCGGCAGGACGATCTGCGCGAAGGTCAGCAGGCATCCCACGGCCAGCGGGCCGCGCACCTTTTCGGCAAAATCGCCGGCGACGTCATGCAAGGCATCGGCGTCGTTGAGCAGCCTTGCGGCTTCCTTGAGGAAGATGCGGCCGCCGGCTGTCAGCGACAGGCCGTGCGAATGCTTGCGGACAAAGAGCTGGACGCCGAACTCGGTTTCCAGCTGCGCAATGGACGCCGAAATCGAGGGCGGCGAGACATTGACCTGTTCGGCCGCCTTGGCGATGGAGCCGGCTTCGCCCACGGCGACGAAATATTCCAACTGTCTGAGCGTGAAGCGTAGCGGCATGGCTGGCTATGTTGCCGGTTTGAGGGCTTCGATCAAGCCTAATGCATGTCGCGCAAAAGTGGCCCCGGTTTTGCGCAAACGACATGCATAGAGCAAAGGCCTAAAGCGCATCGCTTGAATCCGTTCAATCGCGATGCGCTTTAGGCGCCCATCAGTATTTGATCCACGTCGTTTTGAGCGCGGTGTATTTGTCGAGCGCATGCAGCGACAGGTCGCGGCCGAAGCCTGATTGCTTGAAGCCGCCGAACGGCGTCATCGGGCTCAGCGCATCGACCGTGTTGACGGAAACCGTGCCGGCATGCAGCCGGCCGGCGATGCGGTGCGCGCGCGACAGGCTGTCGGTCCACAGCGATGCGGCCAGCCCGTATGGGCTGTCATTGGCGATACGGATCGCGTCGGCCTCGTCGTCGAAGGCGATGACCGAAAGCACCGGCCCGAAGATCTCGTCGCGGGCAATCGGATCGGCAGGCGCGACATCGTCGAAGATGGTCGGCTGGACAAAGCTGCCGCGCCCGTTGACCGTGACCAGGTCGCCGCCCGCGACCAGGCGCGCGGTTTTCTTGCCGGCCTCGACGAAGCGCATGACGTTGGCGGCGTGGCGACTATCGACCATCGCGCCCATTTTCGAAGCCGGATCGAGCGGATCGCCGGGCTGCGTGACCGCCGCACGTTGCACCAGTTTCTCCACCAGAGCATCCTTGATGCCGCGCTGGACGAGCAGGCGTGAATTGGCGGAACAGACCTCGCCCTGGTTGAAGAAGATGCCGAAGGCCGCCATGTCGGCTGCAGCGTCGAGATCGCCGCAATCGGCAAAGATGAGGTTCGGGCTCTTGCCACCGGTCTCCAGCCAGACCTGCTTCATGTTCGACTGGCCGGAATACTGCAGGAACATCTTGCCCACGGCGGTCGAACCGGTGAAGGCGAGGCAATCCACATCCATATGGCGGCCAAGCGCCTGGCCGGCGGTTTCGCCAAGGCCGGGCACGACATTGAGCACGCCTGCAGGCAGGCCCGCTTCCATTGCCAGTTCCGCCAGAAGCAGGGCCGACAAAGGCGACTGCTCGGCGGGTTTGAGCACCACCGAATTGCCTGCCGCCAGTGCCGGCGCGCATTTCCACGTCGCCATATCGAGCGGGAAATTCCAAGGCACCACCGCGCCGACCACGCCAAGCGGTTCGCGCCGCACCAGCACCAGATCACCTTCGCCGGTCGGCGCCACTTCGCCATAGATCTTGTCGATGGCCTCGCCATACCATTGAAAGATCGCTGCCGAGCCGGGGACGTCGACCGCGGCCGCATCCCTGACCAGTTTGCCCATGTCGAGCGATTCCAGCAGAGCCAGTTCATGCAGGTTTTCGCGCAGCAATTGCGCCAGCCGCAGCAGAACCTCCTTACGGTGCGCCGAGCTGGTCCGCGACCAGACGCCGGTGTTGAAGCTGCGCCGCGCTGCGGCAACCGCCAGATCGATGTCTTCCTCACCGCAGGACGCCACTTCGGCCAGCACCTCGCCAGTTGCCGGATTGACGCTGGCGAAGGTCCGGCCCGAACGCGCCGCAACCGTCTTGCCGTCGATGAACGCCTTGTCGCGAAAACGGATCGCGGACGCCTTGCCGATCCAGTCCTTGTGGCTGAGTTCGCTCATCGCAGGTGACCCTGTCTTGACTATTCGTCGCCCGGCACGCCGTAGCTCGGCGCATCGGATGGGTTTATGGCGCGGGTCACATAGGCATTGAGCTGCGGCTTGTAGAGTTCCCACAGCGTCGCCAGCTGCTCGATCGGGCAGTCATCGGTCCAGTCACAGCGCAAATCGGCGACCGGCCACGCAACCTCGCGCACCAGCTTCATGCCGGCGGAATGGACAGGACCAGCCTCGCCGCCCGCTTTCAGCGCGGCGCGCATGGTCGCGATGAGGCGGTCGCCTAGATGCCCTTCCGAGGCCAGGAAGGCGTCGACCATGGCTTGCGGCACGCCGTCATGGGCCAGCATGTTGCCGCCGCAGGCGACATTGTCCGCACGCGCCTCCGCCCAGATGCCAAGCGCCTTGGGACCCGAATGGATCGCGGTCTTTCCGGCGGCATCGACAGCCAGCACCTGCCGGTATTCGGGATAAGCGCCGGTGCGCTTCAATATGGCAATCGCCTCGGCGGCCGAAGCGCCGCGCGCCAGCAATTCGAGGCCTCGCAGCCCCAGCATCGGATCGGTGACGTTCTGGCTGGCAATGGCGCCGACGCCTGCCTGCGCATAGGCGCAGCGCGCGGCGACAGCAGGCGACGAGGAGGATACTGCGACTCCGAACATGCCGGTGTGGCTGCACCGCGCGACAATGGAAAAGGTCATCGCCGTCAGTCCGGGATAACTGCGGTGCCGTCGATCTCGACCAGCCAGTCCGGCCGCGCCAAGGCCTGCACGACAAGGCCGGTCGAGACGGGATGCACGCCTTTGATGTACTCGCCCATGGTGCGGTAGACGGCCTCGCGATGGCGCACATCGGTGATGTAGACCACCACCTTGACCAGGTGCTCCATGGTGCCGCCGCACTCCTCGATCAGCTGGCGGATGTTCTGCATGACCTTGTGCGTCTGCTCGACCGGATCATGGCTGTCGATATTCTTGGCCGTGTCGAGATCCTGCGGACACTGGCCGCGCAGGTAGACGGTCCTGCCGCCCCGCGTAACGACCGCCTGGCACAGATCATTGTCGAGTTTCTGCTCGGGATAGGTGTCCTTGGTGTTGAACTTGCGAATTCTTGTATGCGCCATCTTGGTCTCCCTCAGTCAGGCTCGAGGTCGGGACGTCCGTTTCTATGCTACCCTGGTCTTGCGCTTTGCGGACGCATGGTAGGCCAGGTACTTGCGCTGCGTGGAGATATGGTCTGCCACATGCTGTGCGTCGTGCCAGACGCCCCAGATGAAGCTCGACCCCCGCCGCGATTGCCACGGCAGGCCCAGGAAATAGATCCCCGGCTCGGTCGACACGCCGCGCTGGTGCTTCGGCTTGCCCTTTTCATCAAACACATCGACTTTCAGCCAGTTGTAATCGACGGTGAATCCCGTTGCCCAGATGATCGAACCTATCCCGGCTTCCGCCAGGTTCAGCTCGAGAATGGGATCAGTCATGCATCGAGGGTCCGGTCCGATCTCGCGGGCCGCGGGCTCCTCGGGAAGGTCGAGGCCGTTGCGAGCGACATAGGCGTCGGCCTCGTCCAGCACCGACATGTAGTTCGCATCGCCGCGCGCGATATTTTTAGCCAGATCCGGAGCGAAGGTCATGACCCCTTCCTTATAGGATTCCGTCCGGCCAACCAGCGTCATCCCTTGCGCGGCAAGACGCCGGAAGTCGATCGTCTGGCCGCCCCGCGCGCCGCTCACCGCGATGGTGACGTGTTCGGTGCCAGGCGCCGGCGCTTGGGCGTCCCATTTGCCCAAAACCCCCAGCCACCAGCAGAAGTCACGCTCGCGATAGGCCCGCGGCGGCCGATCATGCGGCCCGACCGAGAGGTAGACGCGCCGTCCCGCGCGCTGGAGTTCGTCTGCGATCTGCACCCCCGAGGACCCGGAGCCGACCACCAGCACCGCACCTTCGGGCAACTGGCCCGGATTGCGATAGGCGCTGGAATGGATCTGCATCGCTCCGGCATCCCCGGGGACAACCGCCGGAATGACCGGATGCTGGAAAGCCCCGGTAGCGGCAACCACGCTCCTGGCCTCGATCACGCCATCCGAGGTTTCGACCCGGAAGCCGGGACGGCCGACAAGCCTTTCCACGCTCCTGACCTCCACGCCGCAGCGGATGGGGGCAGCGATCATGCCGGCGTAAGCGACAAAATAGTCGGCGACCTTCTCCTTGCCGACAAAGGCGTCGGGACCGGCGTCCGGAAATTCCATGCCGGGAAAACGATCATGCCAGGCGGGACCATTGGCAACCAGCGAGTCCCATCTTTCGGTACGCCAGCGTTCGGCGATGCGGCTCCGCTCGAGCACGAGATGCGGCACCCCGCACTTGCTCAGATGCTCGCTCATGGCCAGCCCCGCCTGGCCGCCGCCAACAACAAGCGTGTCTACCGTTTCGACTGGCATTTCAGCGGCCCTTTCTGGCTCTCCCCGGGAGTGTCTGCGGATGCGGCGGAGATCTGATCGTTGGTTTACTGGAGGCACCGGGCAGCGAAAATTATGATTTCATGTGGCAGTGGTTAGCTTGTCCCTAAATGCCGGAAAGCATGGCCGAAGATGTGGAGCGCGGGGCGTGGATCATCACTGTCGAGACAGAAGAAACGGACGGCTCAGAGATAAAGGCTTCTGGCCGCCTTGGACGAGAGCAACTCCTTTGCCGGCCCCTCCTGGGCGATTTTACCCTTGACCAGCACATAGCCGCGATCGGCGATGCCCAGCCCCATTTCGGCATTCTGTTCGATCAACAGGATGGTCGTGCCTTGGCGATGGATCTCCCTTGTGATCTCGAAATACTCGCCGATGAGTTTTGGCGAGAGACCGAGCGACGGCTCGTCCATGATCACCAGTCTGGGTTCGCCGATCAGGGCGCGCGCCAGCGCCACCATCGCCTGTTCGCCGCCGGACAGCGTGCCGGCGACTTGGCGCAAACGCTCATGGATGCGCGGAAACAGCTTGCACATCTTGTCCAGTTGCACCGCGAAATTGGGTCCCCTGCCCGATACCGCGTCATAGCCCAGGCGCAAATTCTCCATCACGGTCAGGCCGGGGAACAGCCGGCGCCCTTCGGGAACGAGGCCGACGCCGAGCGACGCGAGGTTTTCCGTGCCGAGCGTCGCCATGTCCCTGCCCATCACCTCGACCTTGCCGCGCTGCGCCCGCACGACGCCGCAGACGGTCATGAAGGTTGTCGTCTTGCCGGCGCCGTTCGGCCCCAGCAGGCAGACCAGTTCGCCGGGACGCACGCTCATCGCCACGCCGCGCAGCATCGGCACCGCGCCATAGGAAGTATCGACATCCCTGAGCTCAAGCATGGGCGACCGCCTTCCCGAGATAGGCTTCCTGGACGCGCGGGTCGGCGCGCACCGCCGCGAAGTCGCCCTCGGCGATCTTGCTGCCATAGTCGATGCAGGTGACATGCTGCGGGAACGCTTCGACCACCCGCATGTCGTGCTCGATCAGGACCACCGACAGAGCAGGGTTTTGTACGCGCAGCCGCGTGATGTCGGCCACCAGTGCGTCGGTTTCCGTGTCGTCCATGCCGACCGAAGGTTCGTCGAGCAGCAAGAGCTTGGGCTGCGATGCGAGCGCGCGGGCAATTTCCAGCCGCCGCCTGTCGGCTTGGGCCAGCGTGCCCGCTGGCCGGTAGCGTTGTTCGAACAGGTCGCCGGAGCCGAGCTTGAGCAGGGTTTCGGCCTTTTCCACGCAGGCCGCCATCTCGCGGCGCGATGCGCCAGGCCTAAACAGCGCGGTCAGCACGCCGGTCCTGGTGCGGGTGTGCATGCCGATGATCACATTGTCGAGGACGCTGAGGTCGGAGAACAGTCGCGACGACTGGAATGTGCGGGCGATGCCGCGGTCGACAACTTCGTAGGACGGGCGGCCGGTGATCTCGGCGCCGTCGAAGGTCACGCGACCGGAGGTCGGCCGGTAGACGCCGGTCACGACATTGAACAGCGTCGACTTGCCGGCGCCATTCGGGCCAATGACGGCGAGCACCGCGCCCTTGTCGATCGACAGGCTGACATCGTTGAGCGCGACCAGGCCGCCGAAGCGCATCGTCAAATTCTCGACCTTGAGAAGCGCGCTCACAGCTCGCCTCCGTAGCGCCGCATGCGTTGCGGGAACAGACCCTGCGGCCGGATCATCAGGAAGCCGATGATGACGACGCCGAAGAACAGCAGGCGGTAGTCGGCGAACGCGCGCAATTTCTCCGGCAGGATGGTCAGCAGGAACGCACCGACGATGACACCGAAAATATTGTCCATGCCACCGACGATGACCATGGTCATGATGGTGACGGAGACCAGGAAGGTGAAATTGTCGGGAGAAATGTAGGACACGTAGAAGGCGTAGATCGTGCCGGCAAAAGCGGCGAGAAAGGCATCGACCGCGAAGGCCAGCACCTTGAACCACGCCACGTTGATGCCTTGCGCCTTGGCGGCGATCTCGTCGGCGCGCAGCGCGTTCCAGGCCAACCCGATGCGCGAGCCGTGCAGCCGGTGCGCGGTGACGATGGCGACGACGACCAATGCAGCCGACAGATAATAGAAGTTCGCCTGGCTCGGCAGCTTCCAGCCGAAGATCACCAGCGGATCGGCAAAGGAATGGCCGAACAGGCTGGGCGCTGGAATGCCCACCAGTCCGTTCGGGCCGCCGGTCCAACTGAAATTGTTCAGCAATTGCTGGACCACGACACCGAAGGCGATGGTGACAAGCGCCAGATAAGTGTCGCGCGTGCGCATCGACGGGATGCCGATGATGAAACCGAACAGGGTCGCGGCCAGTGCCGCGACCGGCAGCGTCAGCCAGAAGCTGACGCCGAAATTGATCGCCAGCAGCGCCGACACGTAGGCGCCGATGCCGTAGGAAGCGCCGGTGGCGAAGTTCGGGATGTTGGCGCTGCCGAGCTGGAAATTGAGTGCCAGCGCCAGCACTGCATAGAGCTCGGCGACGATCAGCAGATGAAGGATATAGGTGTTCGAACCGACGAAGAACGGAAAGGCCAGGACGATGACCGCCGCAGTGATCATCGCCACGAGCGGAACCCGGGCAAAGCTCGCCAACGCATAGTCGGCGATCCACGGCAGCCTCTCCAGCAGATAGAAACCGAGGCCGAGCAAGGCCAGCAGGCCGACTACCTGCCAGCCGCCGTCGACTCTGAGGATGAGGTACAGGAACGCTGCCCCGATGATTTGCGAGGCGATGGCGAAGACCGTGGCCGCGGCTATGCCCGGCACGTCGGGTGAAGCACGACCCTGCATGCTAGACTTTCTCCATGACGGTGCGCCCAAGCAGGCCGGCGGGGCGGAAGATGAGCACGGCGATGACCAGCAGGAAGACGAAGACCAGCCGGTAGGAAGCGCCGTCCGGCACGAATGTCTGCGCCAGCACTTCGATGCCGGCAATGATCAGTCCGCCCAATATGGCGCCCGGCATCGAGCCGAGGCCGCCGATCACCGCGGCTGAAAAGCCGAGCAGGCCGGCCATGACGCCGAAGTCGAACCGTGTCACGCCGGCATAGCTTGCGAACAGAAGTCCGGCGATGGCGCCGATAGCCGAGGCAATGAAGAATGTCGCACGGAAGACGCGTGCATCGCGGACGCCCATCATGCGCGCTACGACCCGGTCCTCCGAGGCCGCCCGGATGCGCAGTCCGAGCGGGGTCATGCGCAGGAAGACAAACAGCATGGCAACCAGCGCGACGGTCAGCACCACCACCAGCAGCGCGAACCAACTGATGGCAACGCCGGAGATTTCGAAAGCCATGCCCGACACCAGGCGCGGGAAGGCATGCGGGTTCGATCCCTGCGGATAGAGATGGCGGATCAGCTCGCGGATGACGATGCCGAGCGCCACCGTCGCCACCAGCGCCATCATGGCGGGCGCATCGCGGAAGCGCCTGATGACCACCTTGTCGAGCAGGACGCCGATCAAACCGACGGCGAGCACGGCGACCGGAACCGCAAGCACCAGCCAGGCGGGCCCCGAGGCGCCAAGAGCGGTCGCCAGCGCCTGGGCAAGCGCCAGCGTGATGAACGGCGCCGTCATCGCGACATCGCCATGCGAGAAATGAATGACGTTCAAGACACCGAAGATCAGGCTGAATCCGATCGCCAGCAAGGCATAGATGCAGCCAAGGGTTATCCAGTTCACCAGTTGCTGGACAAGCAGTTCCGCCATGCGGTCCGTCTCTCGATTGAAGCCGACAGGTATCAACCGCCATCCCGGGCGGACAGAACGAATCTCCGAACTCACGAGTCACAATTTCCGAATTTCGTCACTGAATACGCGCCCGTACACTGATGATCAGCCGACGATCACGATCGGCCGGGTCGCTACGACGGCGGCAGATAATTCTGTTTGAGGTGGAACCATGCAAAACAGGCGCAGTGCGCTTATCCGCGTATCGTCAATTCTGGCCGGCTCTCTGTTTGCCATCGCCCTGGGCGCCGCCCAGGCGCAGGCCGACCAGATCAAGCTCGGCTTCATCGGGCCGCTCTCCGGCGGCAACGCCCAGCAGGGCCTCGGCGCCCGCAACGGCTTCCTGCTCGCCATCGAGCAGGCCAATGCCAGCGGCTACCCGCACCAGGTGGAAGGCGTCGTGCTCGATGACGCCTCCGATCCGGCCGTCGGCGTTTCGGCGGCGCAGAAGCTGGTCAACGATCCCGCAGTGGTCGCGGCAACGGGGCATTGGAACAGCTCGGTCGCGCTGGCGACGATCCCGGTCTTCAACCGCTCGCAGATGCCGTTCATCGTCTGGGGCGCGGTCAGCCCGAAGATCACCGAACAGAACTTCCCGAACGTGACCCGCGTGACGCCGACGCTGGTCAACGAGAACAAGCCGCTGGCCGAAGCCATCGCCAAGCAAGGCAAGATCAAGAAGATCGCCATCATCTCCGACACCACCGACTACGGTGCGGCCAACACCAAATGGTTCGGCGATTTCTTCAAGGCGGCCGGCGGCGAGGTCGTTTCTTCGGATGCCGCGGCTGTCGGCACGACCGATTTCCGCGCCATGCTGACTACCGCGAAGGCAGCGTCGCCCGACGCGGTCTATTTCGGCGGCGTCGTCACCGAAGCAGCGCTGGTGCGCAGCCAGATGGCCGACCTCGGCATGGGCAATCTGCCGATGTACGGAATTTCAGGCATCTACGACCCGAAATTCATCGAGATCGCGGGAGCTGCAGCCGAGGGCACCATCGCCGGAACTCCGGCCGTCCAGTCGAACCCCAAGCTGGAGGAATTCAACAAGGCCTATGAAACCAAGGCTTATCCCGATCCTGCCGGCTCCTATGCGAAATATGCCTACGAGGCGACGCAGATCCTGCTTCAGGTCATCAAGGAAAAAGGCCTCGACGACAAGGAAGCGCTGAGCAAGGCCATTCGTGACATCCACCACGACGGCATTCTGGGAGACGTCTCGTTCGATGCCAACGGACAGACCAACATGGCCATCGACATCGACATGTTCGTCGTCCGCAGCGGCAAATGGGAGAAGATGTAACTACCTGATCGACGCCGCGCCCGTTCTCCGTGGCGCGGCGTCGATCACCTTCATCACCGAGCTCGCAAAAAGTCCTGACCGGAGCGCCTGACCATGAATGACGAGGCCGGTCACGGCGCACCTCGAAAGGCCGTCGAGATCAAGGGCGTCTCCAAGGTGTTCGGCACCTATCAGGCGCTGAAGCCTGTTTCCTTCGACATCTACGACAACGAGTTCTTCACGCTGCTCGGCCCGAGCGGCTGCGGCAAGACCACCCTGCTGCGCATGATCGCCGGTTTCGAGCAGCCGACGGCGGGGCAGATTTTCCTGCACGGCTCGGACATACAGGGACTCCCCCCTCATAGGCGGCGGGTCAACACCGTCTTCCAGAGCTACGCCCTGTTTCCGCATATGAGCGTCGAACAGAACATCGGCTTCGGGCTCGAAAACCTCGGCTGGTCAAAGGACCGCCGCGATACGCGCGTCGCCGATATGCTTCGTCTCGTCCATATGGAGGCCTTTGCCGGGCGCAAGCCGCAGCAATTGTCGGGCGGCCAGCGCCAGCGCGTCGCGCTCGCCCGCGCTCTGGCGCCGGAACCGGAAGTGCTGCTGCTCGACGAACCGCTCTCGGCACTCGACCTGAAGCTGCGCCAGGCCATGCGCGACGAACTGCGCATCCTGCAGCGCAAGACCGGCATCACCTTCGTCTTCGTCACCCACGACCAGGAAGAAGCGCTCGACATGTCGGATCGCATCTGCGTTCTCGGCGATGGCGAGATCCAGCAGCTTGGCACACCCGCGGCGATCTACGAGGAGCCGTCGAACCGCTTCGTCGCCGATTTCATCGGCGAGACCAACTTCCTCGATGCTGACGTGATTGCCGTGGACGGCGAGCAGGCAACCGTGAAAACGCAGCTCGGCATGACCTTGACGGCCTCTCACAAGAAAGCGGTCGCCGGGCAGAAGGCCTTCATCTCGATACGTCCGGAGAAAATCAGCCTGCCCGCCCAGGACAACCCGATCGCTATCGACGGCACGATCATGAGCACCAACTATCTCGGCGGCTACACATACTATCTGATTGAAGCGGGCGGCACCAAGCTGCGCATCTCCAAGCGCAACAGCGTCAGCCGCGGCCAGATGTTCGAAATCGGGCAATCGGTAAAAGTTGGCTTTGCCGCCGAATCCGTGCGGATCCTCGGCGCATGAAGGCACCCACAAAAACTCCTGACTGGAATGTCCTCGGCCTGCTGCCGGCCCATCTCATCATGCTGCTGACGCTGATCATCCCGATCGGTATCATCATCGTGGTGTCGTTCTCGACGCGCGGACCTTACGGCGGGTTCGAATATGTGTTCACCACCGCGCCCTACAAGCAGCTGCTGTTCAACGAAGGCTGGACCGGCGAGCTGGAGTTCAATCCGCAATATCTCATCGTCGTTGCCAGGACGCTGGTCCTGTCGGCCGTGACAACATCGATCTGCCTGCTTCTGAGCTTCCCGGTCGCCTATTTCATCGCGCTGCAGCGGCCGGCGATCAAAGTGCTGCTGATCTATCTCGTCACGCTGCCATTCTGGGTTTCAATGATCGTGCGCGTCTATTCCTGGATCATCATCCTTGGCAAGGATGGTGTCGTCGAAAAGACCCTTCGCGGTCTCGGCCTCGTCGACAACATGGACTCGCTGCTGTTCGGCAACACCGCCATGCTGCTCGGTCTCGTCTACAGCTACATTCCGCTGATGATCCTGCCGATCTTCGCCTCGATCGAAAAGCTCGATCCTGCGCTCATCGAGGCGTCGCATGATCTCTATGGCAACCGCCTCACCACATTGCGCCGCGTTATCCTACCCCTCACCCGGCCCGGCATGATCGCCGGCGCGATCCTGGTGTTCGTTCCAAGCCTCGGCGCGGTCCTGGAGCCGACCCTGCTCGGCGGCGGCAAGACCATGATGATGGGCAATCTCATCCAGCTGCAGTTCGGTGGCGCCCGCAACTGGCCGCTCGGCGCCGCCATCGCCATCGTGCTGATGGCCGCGGTCATGGTCTTCCTGATTTTCCAGGGTCTGCGCTCGATGCGCACCGAAGGCCTGGAGCGTGCGGCATGAACGCGGACGATGATGTCAGGCGCTATCCGGGCTTCGGTCTCTTCAGCGCGATCTTCTTCGCCTATCTCTATTTGCCCATCGCCGTCGTGGTGTTCTACTCTTTCAATGCGAACCGGATCGTCTCCAATTGGGGCGGCTTCTCATTGCACTGGTACGCCACCGCTTTGTCCAACGCGAACCTGATGACGGCGGTGAAGACCTCCCTGCTCGTTGCCGCGGTCGCCACAGTCGCCTCGACGCTTGTCGCGTTGATGGCGGCATTGGTGCTGGTGCGCGGCCGCGATGTCCGGTTCCGCCGGATTTCCGAAGCGGTGGTGAACCTGCCGCTGCTCCTGCCCGAAATCGTCGTTGCTGTCGCCGTCCTGATCCTCTTCTCCGAGATCGGGCTCGCCAACGGAATGGTGAAGCTGATGATCGCCCACACCACCTTCTGCATCCCGTTCGCCTTCCTGCCGATACGCGCCCGCCTGCAGGGAATGGACTTCGATCTGGAGGAAGCCGCCCGCGATCTCTATGCAACCGGTTGGGTCGCCTTTCGTCGCGTCACGCTGCCGCTCATCCTGCCGGGTGTGTTCGCCGGCGCCATGCTCGCCTTCGTCATCTCGATGGATGATTTCATCACCAGCAACCTGTTGAATTCCGGTGGCGCCACCACGCTGCCGGTCTACATTTTTTCCCTGATCAAGCAGGGCGTGTCGCCGCAGCTCAACGCAATCTCGACCTTGATCATGATTGTTTCGGTGGTGCTGGCGACCGTGGCCTTCCTGCTTCAGCGACGGCAGTAGCAGCGGCGTAGTTTTTCCTAATCAAGGCGTCGGGCAAATCGAATTTATCGAACCCGACGGTTTGTTATCGTCGCCCTTGGGAGAACAACAAACAGGGGAATGACATGACGACTAAAATTGCAGCGCTCGCCATGGCCGGTGCCATGAGCCTCGCCTTTAGCGTGCCCGCTCTCGCCGAGGGCAGCCTGGCCATCTACGCATGGGCGGATTCCATCTCGCCCGAGATGGTCACGAAATTCGAGAAGGAAACCGGCATAAAGGTCACGGTCGACGCCTTCTCATCCAACGAGGACCTGCTGACCAAGCTGCAGGCCGGCTCGTCGGGCTACGACATCGTCACGCCTTCGCAGCACTTCGTGAAGATCATGATCGATAGTGGGCTGCTCGAGGATTTCGGCGCCAGCTCGATGGCGGCCTACAGCCAAGTCCTGCCGGACTGGCAGAAACCGTGGTGGGATGCGACAGGCAATCATTCGATCCCGCTCGCCTTCGGCAATGCCGGCTACACCGTTAACCGCGACCTCTACAAAGGCCCGGTCGACAGCTGGAAGACCTATTTCGAGCCACCGGCGGAGCTGCGCGGCAAGATCGCCAGCCTGGCGCAGCCCGACGAAGTCATACCGGCAGCGGAAAACTATCTCGGCATCAAATATTGCAGCGAAGACCCGCAGGAGATGAAGCGCGTGCTCGACCTCTTGCTGGCGCAGAAGCCATTCGTGGCGGCCTATTCCAGCGACAACATCGAAAACCGCATCGGCAGCGGCGAGGTTGCCGCCCATTTCTGGTGGGACGGCAACACCATGAGGCTTCGCCGCAACGACAAGGCCAATGTCGAATACGCGATGCCGAAAGAAGGTCTGGTCGGCTGGCTGGATTCCTATGTCGTGCCGAAGGGCGCGGCCAATATCGAGAACGCCAAGAAGTTCATCGATTTCATGACCCAGATCGACAACGCGACGGCGCAGTACAATTATTACGGCCACTCTTCGCCGGTGAAGATCGACGAGAGCAAGGCGCTCTACAACAAGGAGAACGCTCCGGAGCTGTTCCCGACCGTTCCCGTCAAGATGGGCCAGGCCTGCTCGCCGGCGGCGCAGGAACTCGTCACCAAGGTCTGGACGCAGCTTCTGCAATGAGCCGCTCAGCCGGGGCGCGCGCCGCCCCGGCATCTCCATTCTCAAAGGGGCTGGCCATGCAGACCGAAAATCTTGACTACGACTACATCGTCATCGGCGCAGGCTCGGCCGGTTGCGTCCTTGCCAATCGCCTGAGCGCCAACCCGTCCCACAAAGTGTGCCTGATCGAAGCCGGCGGCAGCGACAGCGGCCTGCGGGTCAAGGTGCCTGCCGGCATCCTCTCGCTCTACGGCAATCCGAACTATGACTACTGCTATGTCGGCGTGCCTCAGCCCAACCTCAAGGGCCGCAGGATTCCGGTCAATCGCGGCAAGGCATTGGGCGGCTCCAGTTCGATCAACTCGATGGTCTACATCAGGGGCGCCGCGCAGGACTATGACGAGTGGTCGCGACTCGGCTGCGCAGGCTGGGCATTCAGCGACGTGCTTCCCGTCTTCAAGAAGCTCGAGCGCAACCTGCTTGGCCAAGACCCGCACTACCACGGTACAGGCGGGGAACTGCTGGTCGACAAGCCGCGCGATCCGAATGTGCTGTCGTCGATGTTCGTCAAGGCCGGCAACAATGCCGGTCTTCCGGCCAACAGCGACTTCAATGCCGAAAGCCAGTTCGGCCTCGGCATCTACAATGTCACCCAGGATCGCGGCCAGCGCTTCAGCAGTTTCACCGCCTTCATGCGCCCGGTGCTCGATCGCAAGAATCTCACAATCCTCAGCGAATGCGAAGTGATCGACCTCGATATAGCCCAGGGGCGCGCGACAGGGGTACGGGTGCGGCACAAGGGCGAGCAGAAGACGCTGTCGGCCCGCTGCGAAATCGTGCTTTCGGCCGGGGCCATCAATTCACCGAAGATCTTGCTGGCGTCCGGCATCGGCGCAGCCGCCGAGCTGCAGGCGATCGGCATAAAGCCGGTTGTCGATCTGCCGGGCGTGGGCAAGAACCTTCAGGACCATATCGACGGCATGATCACGGTCCGCTCCTCGAGCACGAAGACGCTCGGCCTGTCGCTGCCCAACTTGCCCCGCGTGCTGGCTGCGCCCTTCCGGTATTTTGCCGGTCGCAAGGGCATGCTCACCACCAACTATGTCGAAGCCGGCGGCTTTGCCCGGACGAAGTATGCGAACGGCATTCCCGACATCCAGTTCCACTTCGTGCCCGGCTATCGCAGCCATCGCGGCAGGCTGGTGGAGTACGGCCATGGCTACGCAATCCACACCTGCGTGCTCAGGCCCAAAAGCGTCGGCGAACTCAAACTGTCAGGCCAGGCATCGAACCGGGATGTGCTGATCGATCATCGCTTCTTCTCGAACGACGAGGACGCCAGGGTGTTGGTCGAAGGCATCAAGATCGCGCGTCAAATCTTTGCCGCATCCGAGTTCGACCCGATCAGGGGGACGGAGATGCTGCCGGGCAAGGATGTTCGCAGCGATGACGAGATCCTCGCCTATTTGCGTGCCGAAGCGCTCACCGTCTATCATCCGGTGGGGACGTGCAAGATGGGGACCGACGCGATGGCCGTCGTCGACCCGGCAACGCTCAAGGTGCGCGGCATCGGTGGCTTGCGGGTCGCGGATGCGTCCGTGATGCCGAAGCTGATCGGCGGCAACACCAATGCCCCCAGCATGATGATCGGGCAGCGGGCAGCGGAGATGATCCTGGGCCGGGATAATTTCTGTAGCGCAACTCCAGGTAAGGCATGCAGCGGCCTTCCGTCAGTAGCTGCGCCAAAACAATGAGTTGGAACGGTTCAGTGAATCAAACATTGAACCGCTACCTTTTGCAGCTGGGCTGCGATGGGCACGCGCGCCGTCGAACTCAAGCGGCTTGATCGTCCCGCTCATCCGCCTCGCCGTTGATCTCGCGCAGCAGCCTTTCGATGTCGGCCTTCGCGAACCGCTGGCGAAACCGACGGTCGAAGGTCGTGAAGATGCCGACGAAGGAGTTGGCGCAGTGCTCCAGCATCGTGTCCGCCTCCTGCGCGGAGATGCCGAGTTGCCCTTGCAGAAAGACGATGAACTTTCGCCGTGCGTCTGGATTTTGGAGCACGACCTTGGCAAGGCCGCCGAGATCGCGGTCGGCATCAATGCAACGGGACGCAAACAAATTGCGCTGCGTGCGCCACACAACGCAAGTTTGAACTGAACCCATCAGCCGATGAACGGCATCGGTCTGCACATCTCGTTCTATTTGCTCGGCGATGGAGTGACATGTCATGCTTGTGGTGACATCTCATGCTGGCGCTCCTTCGGTGGGGCCGCAATTCTGGTGAGGCCTGCTTGCACGTCCTGCATTGTTCCCTAGGGTCTGGCGACTGACGATGGAGGTCCCCGACGAGAAAGTCGATTGCATCGTCATCGGCGCCGGCGTCGTCGGCCTGGCGATTGCGCGGCAGCTGGCGCTCGATGGACGCGAAGTTCTTGTCGTGGAGGCCGAGGACAGCCCCGGGCTGGGCACGTCGAGCCGCAACAGCGAGGTCATCCATGCCGGCATCTACTATCCGAAGGGCAGTCTGAAAGCGCAGCTATGCGTCGAAGGAAAGAACGCGCTTTACCGCTATTGCGAAGCGCGCGGGATTCCGCACAAACGCATCGGCAAGCTGATCGTCGCCGCCAGCGACGCGGAATTGCCGATTTTGGAGGGGATCCGGACCAAGGCTGCGGACAATGGTGTTGCGGACCTGGAGATGCTCAGCCGCTCGGATGTGGAACGCCTTGAGCCTGAACTGGACGTTGCCGGCGCGCTTTTGTCCCCAAGCACGGGGATCGTCGACAGCCGCGCGCTGATGCTGGGGCTACAGGGCGATGCCGAGAATGCCGGTGCCACCTTTGCGTTTCGCGCGCCGGTTCTCGGCGGGAGCGTCGACGAAACGGGCTGCGAGCTCCAGTTTGGCGGCGATATGGAAGGCTATAGGATCGCCGCAAATCTGGTCATCAATGCGGCCGGATTGTCAGCCCATCTCGTTGCCCGAAGCCTCGCGGGCGGGCATGGCGGCAAAATCCCAGATGTCACCTACGTCAAAGGCAATTATTTTGCGCTTGGACGCCGCCCGTCCTTCAACCATCTTGTTTATCCGGTTCCGGAACCAGGCGGCCTCGGAGTTCACCTGACGCTGGATATGGGCGGATCGGTTCGTTTCGGGCCGGACGTCGAGCCCGTCGATGAGGTCGGCTACGCGGTCGACCCAACTCGGGCCACGCCATTTTACGCGGCCATCCGACGCTATTGGCCGGGGCTGAGGGACGGGGAACTGGAGCCGAGCTATTGCGGGCTGCGGCCTAAAACGAACGGGTTGCAGTTCGGCGATTTCGACATTCTGGCAGATTCGTCCGGACGGCTGATCAGTCTTTTCGGGATCGAGTCACCTGGCCTGACAAGTGCGCTCGCCCTGTCGGATAGGGTTGTCCAACTAGTCAGAACGACGAACTCGTCTTGCCTTAGCCTTTGACCGCTCCAGCGGTCATGGATCCTGATATCTGCCGATACATCACAAGACCCAGCAAGGCCGGCGGCAAGGCGCCCAGCATCATGACCGCGGAAGCGGTTCCCCATTTTACGCCGCCGCCGCTTGCGGCGAAAAAAAACGATGCGCCGACCGTCATCGGGACGGCACGGCTGGTTGTCAGCATGAGGCCGAAGAGGAACTCGTTCCAGGCAGTGATGAAGCCGAAAATGAAGGTTGTGACGAGCGCCGGTCGGATGACGGGCCGGACGATCATCATCATCACCTGCAAGGAACTTGCGCCATCGACTTTCGCCGCCTCGTCGAGTTCGACCGGTACATCTGAAATCGCGTTCACCAGGATGACGAGCGCAAGCGGCGCGTTGACGATGGTCAGGATGAGCCCGAGCCCGATCCGCGTATCGAGCAGGCCCAGCCACTGGTACATCATGTAAAGCGGGATCGCGAAGATGATCAGCGGCACGGCGCGAAGGTTGATGACGATCGGCAGGACCAAGCGCTTTCCCGCCTCGCTACGCGCGATCGCATAGGCAGCCGGGAACGCGAGCGCGATCGCAAGGCCGGTTCCAATCAGCGCCGCCACGGTGCTGTTCAGCAGATAGGCATAGATGTTGAAGCGGCTGGTCTGCGTCAGGACCTCCAGATAGTTGTCGAGCGTCGGCTGGCTGATCCACAAACCGGGGTTCGTCGAAAGCTCGCGCTGGCTTTTGAGCGATGTGATCAGCGTCACGATAATGGGGAAATTCATCGCCAGCACGGCGATGGCAAAAACGATCCAGCGCAGTGCCCTGACCATCGTCAAAGCTTCCTGCGGCCGGCAAGCCGGTTAAGGCCGTGGAGAACGATGAACGAAGCCAGGAACAGCACAACCGAGGCGGCGACCGCCTTGCCGATAGCCCCTTCCTTGAAGAAAGCCTGGTAGATGTAGATCGACAAGGACGTCGTTGAACCGCCAGCGCCACTGCCGGTCAGTGCGTAGACATTGTCGAACACCCTGAAACCGTCGATGAAACGGATGAAAAACGCGATGACGAGCGTCGGCTTCATCAACGGCAGGTCGATCCAGCGGACAATCTCAAACGGTGATGCGCCATCGAGCGAGGAGGCTTCGCGCACGTCGAGCGGTATGGCCGAATAGGCCATGTAGAAGAGCAGGAAGGCGAAAGGCGTCCATTGCAGCGTCTCCACGACGACAAGGGTGCGGAAGGCATTGTCGATGTCGAGGAAGGCCGGGCTGTCGCCGAACCATTCGAAGAGATAGTAGGGGACGGGGCCCGCGAATTCATGCAGCACCAGCCGGTACATGAGACCGACCATGGCCGGCGCGACCATCAGCGGCAGCATCAACGGCGCCATCAGGACTGGACGCTTGCTCAGAAGCGGCGCCAGGAAGATGGCAAGGAAAAGGCCGATCAGACATTCCGCCGATGCGGTAAGAATACCGAAGCGCAGAGAGAACCAGGCCGAGCTCCAGAATTCGCGGTCGTTCAACACCGCGACATAGTTACCGAAACCGCTCAACACCGGACTGCGCAACGTTTCGAATGTGACGGTCGAAACGGAATAGATCAGATTGACGATCGCCGGAAAGCCGAGAAACAGAAGCAGGAAGCCGACCAGCGGCGTCAGATACATCCTGCCTTCGGCACGTGTCACAAGGGCCATGTCGATCCGCCAAACGCGCCGGATACCGGGCCTCGGCCCGGCGTCCGGCCAATAATTTACTTCTTCAGAAGTTCCTGCATGCCCACCTTGGTGTGGGCGAGCGCATCCTCGAGGCTCTGCTGGCCGGACCAGTAGCCAGTGAACTCCTTTGCCTGCAGCTCATAGACCGGAAGCGCATTCGCGGACGTCGCTCCGGTCATGACATAGCCGTACTTGCTGGCGAATTCGCCGAGCTTGACGAGGTCGGGACGTTCCTTCGCAACCTTGCCGACGACATCGGGAGACAATGCCGGCGAACCGCCGCTGCGCGCATAGAGCAAGGCCGCATCCTCGGTGGCGAGCCACTTCAGGAACTTGACGGCGCCTTCCTTGTTCGTGGCGTTCTTGTTGAGGCCCAAACCAAGGCCGTGAATATGATCGGCGCGTCCGTCGGGACCTGTCGGCGGCGCGACGATCCCGGTCACCTCGGCGACGGCCGGGGATTTTTCGGTGCTGGTCAGATCCGCCGCCGCGGCATTCCACTGCAGCGCCGTTGCGGCCTGGCCGGATGCGAAGGCGGCGTTGGTTTCCGCATATTCGTAGCTCAGCGAATCCTTGGGCGAAGACCCGGCATCATAGAGTTTCTTGTAGAGTTCAAGGCCGGTCTTGTAGGCATCGGAATCCACCGTGACATTGCCGTCCTTGTCCATCCAGTCACCGCCGTAGGAGCGCGGCAGGGACTGGAAGACCATCATGTTGAACAGCAGGTTCTTCATCTGCAGGACCGTGCCATAACGCACCGGGCTGTCGGGGTTCACCTGCTTGGTGAAATAGAGGGCGGTGGCCGCCCAGTCGTCCCAGGTCCAGCTGTCCGGGTCTTTCGGCTGCAGCGGCTTGCCGAGATATTTCTGGGCGATTTCACCATAGGTCTTCCTGGCGGCGTCATCCCTGATCAAGGCGTCGATGAGATCCTTGCGGTAGTACATGAAGTGCAGCGAAAGGTCGGTCGGTACGCCGTATTGCTTGCCGTCGAACTGCATCGTCTTGAGAACGGATTCGCCGAAAACCTTGGCCGCGTCCGCGCCAAGATCGACTGGCTCCATATAAGGCGCGTAGCGACCGAGCGAGTAGGTGGCGACGAGGTTCACGTCGAAGGCACTGGATCCGGCCGCCATGTCGGCCTGCAGCTTGTCGTAAAAGCCTTCGCGGTTGAAGAACAGCAGCTCCACCTTGTCGGCATCACTGGCCTGCTTGTTGTAGGTTTCCACGGTTGCCCGCAGTGCGGTTTCCTCGGAGCCGCCAGGCCAGCCGAGCACGGTCACGGTTGCGTTGGCAGAGGTCGGCAAAGCCGTCCCCGCAAGGAGGGTGGCCATAAGCGCAAAAGACGTCCTGCTCAATTTCATGATCGTTCCCTTCTTTTTTGAAGATTTTGCATGACATGACTGGGCGCGCCGTTACCTTGCCCATTCGGCAAGATCGGCAACACCGATGACGCCGGCGTGGCCTCCGAGCTTCGCCGCTACGAGATCGGGGGAAAGGCGCGGCGGGACCTCGCTCAGATGTGCGCGCACCCGGTCGAGATAGCCTTCTGCAAGACCGATGCTGCCGCCGATGACGATCGATTTCGGATCGAACATCATCTGAATGTCCCGGCACAGCGTCGCGACCCGCGAGGCGCTCTGCGAGACGATGGCGCCGGCCCAGGCCTCGCCCTTCAGCGCACGCCTGAACACATCGACGGCATCGGCCTTGAAGCCGGCCTTGAGGGCTTGCGAAGCGATCCAGCGGCCGGAGGTGCCGTCCTCGAGCGGAGCCCGGTCTTCAGACAGACTACGGATCAGACCGAAGTGACCGGCAAGACCGGACAGCAATCGGCCGTTGCAAACGATGCCGCCGCCAATTCCGGTCGAGATGGTTAGAAAGACGATGTCGCGACCTTGCCCGGCGCCGAATTTGTATTCGCCCCAGGCAGCTGCCTGGGCATCGTTGACCGCACAGACCGGCTTGCCGAAAACAGAGGACGCCCTTTCGACCAGCGGGTAGCCGTCGGGAATGCCGAGGGTTGCCGGATTCAACGCCGACCAGCGTCCATCCTCTACCAATCCGGTCACCGCAATGCCGATACGACTGAAGCGGCTCGACCAGGCCGACGTGCTTTGCGCCAAGGATGCAAGCCAGGCGTCGGGTCCAGCCTCTCGCGCGGTCGGCACGATCATGTCCTCGATCACCTTGCCGCCGCTGACCAGCGCGGCCATGGTCTTGGTTCCCCCGATGTCGATGCCCAGAACGGGGCCCAGGACACTTGTGCCAAGGGCGGTTTGCGCGCCCCTCGCCACATAGGCGTCGGAAAGCGCCTGATGGAACCATGAGGTGACGTGCTCGGTACGGGTGATCGCCGAGCCGACAACCACGGCACAGGCGCCGGCGCGCGCGGCGGCAGCCGCCTGCTCAGGCGACCGGATACGCCCTTCAGCAATGACGTAGGGGGTCAGGGTTCGCATTTGAGCAATGAGGGCGATGTCCGGATCCTCCGGCTCCGGCCCACCGACATAGCCGGAAAGCGTCGTGCCGACGAAATCGACACCCGCGGCAAGGGCCCGGCGCGCATCGTCAAGGCAAGAGCAATCGGCCATGGTCAGCTTGTTCCTGGCCTTGACGGCTTTCACAAGCGCTTCGACAGGAACGGGACGGACACGGTCCGTCGCATCGAAAGCGATGATATCGGCGCCCGCCTCTGCCAAGGCCTCGATATCGGCCAGATAGGGTGTGATGCGCACCGGGCTGTCGGTGAGATCCCGCTTGACGATACCGATGATCGGCACGCGGACGGCCAGGCGTGCGGCCGCGACATAGAACACGGATTCGATGCGCAGGGCCTTGGCTCCGGCTTCAACAGCGGCCCTGGCAAAGCCTGTCACGAATTGCGCACTATCCATCGGGCCGCCGGGAACCGGCTGGCAGGACACGATGAGACTGTTGGTGATGTCTTCCCGCTGCACGTCGGCACTCCCTGTCGCCATCACGATAAATGGAAAATACCAGATTACAACCAGTTCATAACTGGTATTATCTTTGCAGCTCGAAGACGAAATCGTAGACGTCGCCCTTGTATCGTGTCTCGCAGTATTCGACGATTTGTCCGTCGGCGAGAAAGCAGCGGCGCTCGGTCATCAGCAGCGGTGCGCCCGGCTCGCAATGAAGATGTTTCGCATCCTCCAGCGACGCGCCGCGCGAGCGCATGCGCTGGACTGCCCTCTGAGGCAGGAAGCCGCGTGCATCAAGCGCTTCATAAAGGGAATCCTGAACCATCTCGGGCGAAGGAAGGAAGCGAACCGGCACGGCCGAGACCTCGACGGCGATCGGCGCGCCATCGGCCGTCCTCACACGACGCATGCGAACTACATTGGTATTGCCTGCAATACCCAAGGCCATCATTTCGGCTGGGGATGGGCGGCTTATCTGCTTGGAAAGCCATAGACATCCAGGCTTCAGGCCGCGCGCCAGAATGTCCTCCGAAAAGCTCGTCAGCGTCGAAAGCGATTTCTCGACCCGCGACCCGATCTCGGTTTTGGAACCGTGCCGGCGATTGAGCTGCCCTTCCTCTTCGAGCAGCGCCAGGGCCTTTCTCACAGTGACTCGCGAGATCGACATGGCTTCCGCCAGAACCCGCTCGCCTGGCAGAACCGCGCCGGCCTTCAATGCATTGGAGCGGATCGCTGCCTCGATCGCCGATTTCAACCGCCTGTAAAGCGGCACATCGGACGCTGTCGCTTCCATTTCCCGACTGACAAGCCCGATCAGGTTCACGGTTGTCATTGCCTTTCCTCCGCGCGAGAAGCACCCTGGATCGGAACATTCCTGACTGGACCTATACTGGTATTACCAATCCGGTGCAAACGGCCAGCGGACGGTGCTTCGTCCGCGCCCCCGGCCCACCACGATCCCTCAGCGAACCCGCGGTGACAACTTCATGGAGATGCGATCGCAGGCCGCGCGCAGGACCTCCAGAGTAAAGGCATGGCGGCTTTCACGCGTATGGCGATTGATATAGGCGACGATAATGGAGGCGACGGCGCTGCCGTCCGGTCCGATGACCGGACAGCAGATATCGGTGATGCCGACGAAGTCGCGGCTTTCGCGCATCCAGTAGCCGTCCGCGCGGATGATCCGAAGCTGCTTTTCCAGCGCGTCACGATCCAGCGGCGCCGGGGAGTGCGCCTCACTTTCATCGATCATCCGCGCCGCGACCTTTGGCGGCTGGAAGGCAAGTATCACATGGCCGGAGGTCGCGTCGGTGGCCAGACGACCGTATCCAAGGCGAAGCGTGAACGCCATGTCCTCGCCCCCGGGAACGGCCGCGGTTACGACGGTCAAGCCGTGATTGAAGACGACCAGGTGCGGCGACTGATTTGAGTTCCCCGCAATCCGCGTCAGTTCGGGCATGGCGGCGGACATGAGATCCTGAGCGCTCGGCGTGTGCAGCCCCAGCTTGAAAAGCTTGTCGGTCAACGAATAGGCGTCGGTCTCGGCGTTGCGCTCGATGTATTGACGTTCCTGCAGCGCGATCAGCATCCGGAATATCTCATTCTTCGAACGGCCGAGGCCTTCCGCGATCTCCTTCATCGTCAAGGGTGCCCGCGCTTCCGCCAGCAGTTCCAGAACATCCAGGCCCTTGCTCAGCGCCGGGGCCGAATAGGTCGGTTTGCCACTCTCTTTTGCGTCATCTGACATTCGAAGAATCCCCGGCGGTCCACGCACGATAGAGACAAGAAATCGGAATTGCCATTGGTTTTATATCCAAACTTGACACCATATATAAAACTGACATGATGACGGGGACAATGAATTTCGAGGCCGACCCGATGACCGTACAGAGACCTGCAAACACTGTCCGCGCGACCATCCCTCCCCGGAACAACAGTGTTTACACGTCGGTCGATTTCGATCGCGAGGGCAAGCAGATCGGCTTCTTCCATGTGCCCCAATCGCCGCACGACGATGCCTGGGGCACGGTCCGGGTTCCGCTCGCCGTCATCAAGAACGGAGACGGTCCGACGGTCCTGATCGAGGGCGGCAACCACGGCGATGAATATGAAGGGCCGATCGCGCTCGGCGAGCTTCTGCGCGAGATCGATCCACGGGATATTGCCGGTCGCATCATTGCGATTCCGGCCATCAACATTCGGGCTGTCGAGGCCGGCACCCGCACCTCCCCGGTCGACGGGTTGAATTTCAACCGCAGTTTTCCGGGCGATTTCAACGGCACGCTGACAAGCCAGATCGCGGCTTACGTGCATGACATCCTGTTTCCGATGGCCGACTACTTCCTGGATCTCCATTCCGGCGGTTCGTCCCTGATGATCCTGCCGAGCGCGATCATCGAGCCATCCCCGACCGCGCAAGGGCATCGCAAGAACATCAGGGCGACGCTCGCCTTCGGGGCGCCGACCGTTGTCATGGTCGACAATCTCGGTGAAACCCGGACCTCGACCGCGTCCGCCAACCACCAGGGGCTGATCGTCATCGGCAGTGAGATGGCCGGCGGCGGCCTTGTCAGTCCAGATGCGCTGGCCATCTGCCGCAGGGGCATCCGCAATGTGCTGAAACATGCAGGCGTCCTGAAGGGTGCGCCTGACATTGCCCCTGGCGCCAACGCACGCGTGCTCAAGGTGCCCGGAAGCGAAGGCTATCTGCTTTCCGAGGAGGACGGTGTCTTCGAGCCCTTGAGCCCGCTCGGCAGTGCCGTCAGCAAAGGCGACCTTGCCGGACGCATTCACTTCCTCCACACACCGTCCCGCGCGCCCATCGATCTCCTTCACCCCATCGACGGCATCGTTTTCGCCAAGCGTCAGCCCGGCCGCGTGCGTCCGGGGAATTGCTGCTTCGTGCTTGCCAACGAATATCCGGAGGCACTGACCGATGAGCCATGAGGACATCATTGCGGCTGCCCGGCGCATTGCCCCCTTCATACGGCGCACCCCGGTCGTCAAGCTCGACCATGCCGCGGGCGCAAACCTTCAAAATGATGTCTATCTGAAACTCGAGTGCCTCCAGGTGATCGGCTCCTTCAAGATCCGGGGCGCCACGAACCGGGTGAAGACGCTCGAGCCGAGCCGGATCGAAAACGGACTGGTCGCCGCATCCGGCGGCAATCATGGCCTGGCCACCGCCTGTGTGGCTGCCCGGGCCGGCGTTCCCGCCACCATTTACCTGCCGAACAATGCAAGCCCGCTGAAGGCGGAAAAGCTGCGCAAATGGGGCGCTGACGTTCGCTTCGCAGGCAATGTCTGGGATGAAGCGCATGAGGCGGCATCGGCCGAGGCAAAGGCGCGCGGCGCCTTCTACATGCATCCATTCGCCGATGCGCAGATCGTGTCCGGTCAGGGAACCGTGGCGCTGGAGATGGTCGAACAGATTCCCGATGCCGACATCTATATCGTCGCGATCGGCGGTGGCGGCCTTATCAGTGGCATGTCCGAAGTCCTGAAGCACGTCAAACCTGAAGCCAGGATCATCGGTGTCGAGCCGACCGGTTCACCGACCCTTCACGCCTCCCTGGCTGCCGGCCGTGTCGTTCGCTTGCCCGAGATAACGACGAAGGTGGCGACCATGGCCTGCGGCCGCACGGATGAAAGCATCTACGCGATCGTCGCCAAGCACGTCGACGACATCGTCCTTGTCGAGGATGCGGACATGCAGAAGGCCGCTGAATTGCTCTGGTTCGAATTCGGCATCGCCGCCGACCTCAGCGGCGCGGCATCGCTGGCCGCGTTGACGAGCGGAGCTTTCAAGCCACCGCGCGGCGCCCGCATCGCCGGACTTGTCTGCGGCGCCGGTGTCGAGGGCCTGAATGGCTGAGGTCGAGCAAGGCCGGTCCACGCAGGGCGCGGCCCTGACATGGATACGGCACGAGTGCCGCGGAATACCGCCGGAATGCCTGTCGCTGGGACGGTCGTCGTGCGGGACATGAAAAAGAGGCGAAGAATCGCCCTGTCGCAACAAGAGGAGAACTGAAACATGCGCCTTTCCTTAAAAGCATCCATTGCTCTGCTCGCACTCGCCACCGCGACGCCCTCGCTTGCCGCGGAAAAGGTTCTTGGGCTTGCGGCAATCGACCTGCAGAATTCCTTCTTTGTCCGCATGAAGGAAGCGGGCGACGTGGCTGCCGCCGACTATGGGGTGAAATCCACCTGGCAGAGCGCCGAGGGCAGTCTGGAAAAACAGGTCAGCATCATCGAGAATTTCATCAATCAGGGCGTCAGCGCGATCCTGATCGATCCGATCGACAAGAACGCGGTCATTCCGGTCATCCAGAAAGCCACCGCCGCCGGTATTCCGGTGATCACCATGGGCAACAAGGTCGAGGCCGGCTCGAACTACTCGACGCTCTATCCGGACTACGACAACATGTCGATGGTTGCCCGCGCGCTCGGCAAGTCGCTTGGCGGCAAGGGCGAAGTCGCCCTGCTCGTCGGTTCGCGTGGCAACTTCGTGTCCGACACGCGCGAAAAAGGCTTTGTCGAAACCCTGAAAAAGGAGTTTCCGGACATCAAGGTAGTCGGCATCGAGCCGACAGGCTGGGACGCAGCCAAGGCAACCAATGCCGCCCAGACCTGGCTCACCACCTATCCGGATCTGAAGGCCATCGGCTGCATCTCCGACAGCCTTTGCCTGGCCGCCGATTCCGTTGCCAGCTCGATGGGAACCCAGCTGCTCTACGGCGGCTATGACGGCGACGCCGAGATGAAGCCGCTGATCGACGACGGCAAGATGGTGATGGACGTGCTGACCGGCGCCTACCGTGTCGGCTACTGGAACATCGCCGTTGCCGCTCGCCTGGCCAACGGCGAAAAGCTGCCGCAGGATCTCTACATGCCGACCTATTTCGTGACCTCGGAT
Source organism: Mesorhizobium sp. M0715 (assembly GCF_040320355.1). Taxonomy (NCBI): domain Bacteria; kingdom Pseudomonadati; phylum Pseudomonadota; class Alphaproteobacteria; order Hyphomicrobiales; family Phyllobacteriaceae; genus Mesorhizobium; species Mesorhizobium sp. M0715. The sequence continues at coordinate 79,744 of NZ_JAMYPL010000015.1, forward strand.
GCGACGGCGGCGAAGCTCAAGGCGGATGGCCTCACCTTCGAATACATCAATACCGACAAGGAGGCGGTGGAAGCCAAGAACTATACCGAGCAACTCGGTCCCAAGGTTCCGGCGACCGCCATGACCCTGGCAAAGTAACAGCCTAAAGCGGCTCAAGCGCCGGATGACATATCATCCGGCGTCCCCTTTTCCTGACGATCGCCATCGCCGCTTCCGTGGTGACCGCGCATGATGCTCGATAAGAGGACCAACCCATGTTCCAGTCCTGGACCTCTCCGTTACTGCGGCGCAACGAACCGGTCCTCATCGCGGTGCTGCTGGTCGCCATCGCCGTCTTCGGCTGGATCGATCCGCGTTTTCTGTCGACCGGCAATCTTGTCAGCATCGCGCAGCAGAGTGCGGTCATCGCCCTCATCTCTTTTGCCATGACGGCCGTGATCATCGCGCGCGGCATTGATATTTCCGTCGGCAGCAATCTTGCCTGTTCCGGCATCGCGGCGGGCCTTGCCTACACGGCAACCGGCTCGGCGAGCTTGAGCCTTCTCGCCGCGATCGGTGGCGGTGCCGCAATCGGTCTGCTCAATGGAGCGCTGATCGGCTTTGCCGGCATCTCCCCATTCATCGCAACGCTCGCCACCATGGCGTTTGCGCGCGGCCTGGCGCTCAGTCTCTCCGGCGCATCCAGCATCGCGGTCGCCGATCCGATCCTGCTTTTCGCGGGACGCGAGACGATCGGCCTCCTACCGGTCTCCGTCATCATCGCCGCCATCTGCCTGGGCCTCTGGTGGTTCGTGCTCAATCGCACGGTGTACGGGCGCTGGATCTATGCGGTCGGCGGCAATGCGGGAGCAGCGCGGGCCTCACTGGTTCCCGTCGACATCGTGCGCATCTCCGTCTACCTGATTGCCGGCGCAACGGCCGGGCTCGGCGCGATCCTCACCATCGGCCGCCTTGGTTCGGCACAGCCGCTTGCCGGCACCGGGCTTGAATTTACAGCCATCACAGCCGCCATCATCGGCGGCACGAAACTGTCCGGCGGCCAGGGCTCCATCTGGGGAACGGCGATCGGGGCGCTGCTGCTGGGCGTCATCAACACCGGCCTGTCCTTCCTGCAGGTACCGCAGATCCTGATCTACTTCGTGACCGCGAGCCTCATTCTGGTGGCCGTTCTCACTAGCCAGCCGGAGAGTGTCGCCGCCCTGTTCAAAACCAGTGGCCGCAAGTCCACCCCGTCGCCCCGCAACACCGCCGCAACACCGGTCGGCAAACACAGCATCGCCTTGCGCGGGCTTGGCAAGTCTTTTCCGGGCGTCAAGGCACTCGACGGTGTCAGCTTTGCCGTCTCGGCCGGCGAGGTGGTAGGACTTGCCGGCGAGAACGGGGCCGGAAAATCGACGCTGGTGAAGTGCATTTCCGGCCTGCATCGCCCGGACGAGGGTGAGATCGTCATCGACGGCAACGCCGTCCAGTTCCACTCCCCCAGCGACGCCAAGGGCATCAGCGTCATCCATCAGCATTTCAGCCTTTCGCCGGACCTGACGGTGGCGGAGAATCTCTTCATCGGCCGCGAACCGCATACCCGCCTGGGATTTCTCGACCGGGCCCGGATGCGGCGCGATGCGAAATCCATCATGGACGAGCTGTCGCTCGATATCGACATTGGCGCGGAGCTGCGAACGCTTTCCGTCGGGCACCGGCAGATGGTGGAAATTGCCCGTGCCGTTCTGTCCGATGCCTGGTTCTTCATCATGGACGAGCCGACCAGCGCGCTCTCCAACCGCGAGCGCGACCAACTCTACGACCTGATCGACAGGCTGAGAGCTCGCGGCGCCGGCATCCTCTACATCTCGCACAAGATGGAAGAGATCTTCAGCCAGTGCGACCGCGTCGTCGTTCTGCGTGACGGACGCTTCATCGGCGAGCGCCAGACCCGCCAGACCAACGAGGCCGAGATCGTCTCCATGATGGTCGGGCGCGATGTCGGCGACATCTTCCCCTATCTCGAAGCGCAAGTCGGCGAAACCGCGATCGAGATCAGCAACATCTCCGATGGCAAGCTCTTGAAGTCGGCCACGCTCAGCGTGTGCAGGGGCGAAATCGTCGCGCTCGCCGGCCTGATGGGAAGCGGCCGCTCCGAGGTGCTCAGGCTGATTGCCGGCCTCGAGACCATGCATGGCGGCACGCTCAGAATTTTCGGCGGGCAGCAGACCGGCGGCGACACCAAGGCCGCCAATCGCGCCGGCATCGTCTACATACCCGAAGACCGGCATCTGGAAGGCTTCGTCGGCACGATGTCGATCAGGGACAATCTGTCCCTCGCCTGGATTCGCGATAACAGTCACTTCGGCCTGCTGAGACCTCGCCGCATCCTGGCTCTCGCGCGCGATCTCATCGGCTCACTCGGCGTGCGGCCGGCCCAGCCCGACAAGATGACCATCGAGCTTTCGGGCGGCAATCAGCAGAAGGTCGTCATCGGCAAGTGGCTTGCCACCAAGCCGAAGATCATCCTGCTCGACGAGCCGACACGCGGCGTCGACGTCGGCGCAAAATCCGAACTCCATCACCTGATCGCAAGATTGAAGGCCGAGGGCGCGGCGATCCTCATGGTGTCGAGCGAGTTGCCCGAGGTTCTCGGCGTTGCCGACCGCATCGTCGTCATGCGCGAAGGCCACTCTGTCGGCACGCTGGCTCGTGGGGCGACGGAAGAAGACGTGATGACGCTGGCCTTCGGTGATCGCACGATCACATCACCAGCCTGCGCACCCCGGCCAGCATCCAACCTTGCAACATGCCTGTAAGGAGAAACCCTTTGAGCAAGTTAAAGATTGCCATCGTCGGTGCCGGCTACATGGGTCTCCTGCATGCGCAGGTGGTTGCCGCGAGTCCTGTCGCCGAACTGTCGGCATTCGTTGATCCGAATGCTGCCACGGGGAGCAAGGCCGCGTCGGATTTCGGTGCCCGGTATTTCCGCGATGCCACCACCGCGCTGACCGCCAATGCCGCCGACGCCTATATCGTGGCGGCACCCGACACGCTGCATGAAGACGTCTGCCGCATTCTGCTCGATGCCGGCAAGCCGGTGCTGCTCGAAAAGCCGATGGCTCATGATCTGTCCCCTGCCAAGGCGATCGCGAAAGCAGCGGAGAGAAGCGGCGCACGCCTGTTGGTCGGCCACATCCTGCGGTTCGACCCTCGCTATTGCGAGGCCGCGGCAGCGGTAAGATCCGGGCGGATCGGCGAGCCGATCCACGGCAGCAGCGGCCGTTTCACCAGTCGCGAAGTCGGTCTTCGCATGAACGGAAATTCGAGCGTCTGCTTCTACCTCGGCGTGCATGACGTGGATGCGCTGCAATGGATCTCGGGTTCGGACATCATCGCCGTCTACTCCCGGCCCGTCGCCAAGCTCATGCCTTCGCTCGGAGTTAGATCCGAAGATGCGATCTTCTCCACCGTCGAGTTGTCGAACGGAATGAGCGGACAGCTCTATTTCGGCTGGACGCTGCCACCGACCGTTCCGACCGGCATCTGGGCACGCACGGAAATCATCGGCACCGAAGGCATGATCGACCTCGACGTGCGCGACCACGGTCTACGCATCCTGTCGCATGGACAGTGGTCGCAACCCGACGCCCTGCACTGGCCGACCGTCAATGGCCGTATCACCGGGGATCTCTTCGAGGAGGTCCACCATTTCATTTCGGCGGTTCGCGACGACACCCCTTTCGTGATGCCGGTCGGCGACGCCCTGCGCGCCGTCGCCGTCAATGATGCCATCCTGCGCAGCGTCAAATCAGGCCTGCGCGAACCGGTCGAAGATTGGCACATTCGATGAGAGGATCCTCATGAACCGCCAACAGAACATCTGGTGCAGGCGCTTTCTCGACCTCTCGCCGTTGATCCTGCTGGTCATCCTGCTGGCGATCTTCGCGCTCATCGACGCCCGCATCGTTTCAACCGCCAGCCTGATCAACATCGTCGCCCAGGCGACCCCGATCGCCATCCTGGCGCTTGGGGCTCTGATCGTTCTGCTGACGGCGGGCATCGACCTGTCCGCCGGCGTCGGCGTCGCCTTCTGCGCCGTCTTCATCGCCAGCCTGATCGACGGCGGCGCCGGCCTGCCGCTTGCCCTGCTTGTCGGCTTTGCCGTGATGGTGGTGATCGGCCTCGCGAACGGCGCCGTTATCGCACTGTTGAAAATACCGCCCTTCGTGACGACACTGGCCACAATGGTCGCGCTGCAGGGCGCAACGCTTGCCGTTGCCTCCAAAGGCGTCCTGATGCTGAAGGATCCGACGCTTCGCGCGGTCGGCATTGAGCGCAGCTTTGGCATTCCCAATGTCATCTTCGCAACGCTCCTGATCGTTGCCGTAGCAGCAATCCTGATGCGGCACAGCCGTTTCGGGCTGCGTACCTATGCGCTCGGGTCGGATGCCGGAGCCGCGGAACTTGCCGGCATCCCGGTGACGAAACACACGATCCTCGTCTATTGCGCCTCCAGCATCTTCGTCTTCCTGACGGCCGTGATCATGATCAGCCGGGTGCCTGTCGTGACGCCCAATATCGGCGGTACCTCGCTGCTTCTGGACGCGATCGCCGCTGCCGTGCTTGGAGGCACCAGTATCTTCGGCGGACGGGGAACGGTGTGGGGGGCGGTCGTCGGCGCCCTGATCGTCAGTCTGCTGACAACTGCGCTTCGGGTATTCGGCACGGATCCTTCCAGCCTCGAACTCTACAAGGGTGCAATCATCATGGTCGCTCTCCTGGCCGATTCCGGCATGACTTACGCCAAGGCGCGGCTCGTCGAGGCAGCACGATGAGCGAGCCAGTTCCGGCCTTGCCGATCCCGCTCAGGTCCAGCTTTGCGCTGATGACCTCGCCGGATACGGAAAGACACGCGACAGCCGGCGTGCATAAACCCGTCGTCATTCTGCCGCTCGGCGCTGTCGAGCAACATGGCCCGCATCTGCCTCTCGGCGTCGATTGCTGGCTTGCGGAAGCAGTCGCTCTCGCCGCGGCGGAAGGACAGGCTTCCATGCGGGTCGCCGAACCTTTCGCCTATGGCTCGTCCGAGCATCATCGCTCCTTCTCCGGCACGATGAGCCTCAGTCCGCGGACCTTCATCGCCGTGCTCGTCGATCTCTGCACCTGCCTTGCCGAAGACGGCTTCCTGCCGGTCATGCTGAACGGCCATGGCGGAAACCGCGCCGCGATCCAGGTGGCGATCACCACCCTTGGCCAGCGTGGCATCGTCACCGCGGGTTTCTCGTATTTCGATCTCATCGCCGACGTGGCGGCGGAGGCCCTGCCCGATGCCGCCACGGGCACCGGTCACGCTTGCGCGCTTGAAACCTCGTTGATGATGCATGTGCTTGGCGACAGCGTTCGCCGCGATCTCATCCCGCCAGGCGGCACTTCGCCATCCTGGCCGGATCCTCACCTTTACGCCGCGCCGGCCGTCACCGTCTGGCGCCGTTTCGAAGCCATCCGCGACAACGGCGTCATCGGCACGCCATCGGAGGCGAGCGCAGAGGCCGGCAGCAGACTTTTCATCGCAGCCGTGGAGCGCAGCCGTGCCGCCATTTTGAACATCCAATCCGAATTCGGCCAAAGGAACGCATGATGACAGTCCATTTCAAATCTTCTCTCGAAGGCCCCAACCTGCGCGGCATGGCGATCGTCTCGGAGCCGGAAGCAGCCGCCCGCATCGGCATCAACCGCATCGGCGGCGAGTGGATTGCCGGCAGCTCGGGCAAATTCCTGAAAATCGACAGTCCTTCGACGGGCGAGCATCTCGGCTATCTCTCCCTTTCCACCCGCGCCGATGTCGGTCGCGCGGTGAAAGCCGCCGAAGGCGCACGCGAGACCATGCGCAAGATGGGAACCTTCGCGCGCGCTCAACTATGCATGCGCATTGCCGACGCGATCGACAGGCGCGCCGAGGAGCTTGCGCGCCTGCTCTGCCTGGAACAGGGTAAGCCGTTCCACAGCGAAGCAAAGGCCGAAGCGTCGGCGGCGGCTCTCGGCTTCCGCAATGCGGCAGAACAGATGAAGTGGCTGGAGACGGCGGCGTTTCCGCTTGCCGATGCCAACAAGCGCGCCTTCAGCTTCCTGCAGCCGAAGGGCGTCTTTGCCATCATCACACCCTGGAATTTCCCGCTCGCCCTGCCCTGCCTCTACTATCTCGGACCGGCCGTCGCAACGGGCAACACCGTCGTCTGGGTGCCCGCGCCGACGACGTCGCTGATTGCCACTGCACTTGTCGAATGCTTCATCGAGGCGGGCCTGCCGGACGGCGCCATCAATCTCGTTCTGGGTGACGGTGCGGAGGTGGGCGACGAGGCGGTCGTTCATCCGGGCACCCATGCCATCGGCTTCACCGGCAGTTCCGCCACCGGCGCGACGATCGCCCGGCGTGGCGCGGGCAAGCCGCTTCTGCTCGAAATGGGCGGCAACGGTCCGACCATCGTGCTGGCCGATGCCGATATCGACATGGCTGCCGCCCAGGTCGGGGCCGGCTGCTTTGCCAATGCCGGGCAGATCTGCACGGCCACCGAACGCGTGCTGGTGCATAAATCCGTCCATGACCGTTTCATCGAAGGTCTCGTGAAAGCGGCCGCGAAGGTGAAAATGGGCGACCCTTTCGATCCCGCGACGACGATGGGTCCGATCAACAATGCGGTGGCCGTCGACAAGGTGCTCAGGCACATCGCGGACGCCCGCGCGCGCGGCGCCGAGATCGTCACCGGCGGCAATGTGGCAGCGGGCTTTGCCACCAATCTCTATTTCGAGCCATCGATCGTCACAGGACTGACCCGGGAAAGCCTGCTCAATGTCGAGGAATCCTTCGGGCCGATTGCACCGGTGCTGAGCTTCGAGACCGACGAAGAGGCGATGGAACTTGCGGCGTCCAGCCCCTACGGCCTGTCGGCCGCGGTCTTCACCAGCACCATCAAGAACGCCTTTGCCTTTGCTGAAAGCCTGAGGGTCGGCATCGTCAACATCAACGAGATGAGTTGCTATTGGGAGCCGCATATTCCTGCCGGCGGCGCCGCCGGGACGCAGAGCGGCCTCGGTCGCACCGGGGGTCGGCACACGCTGATGGAAATGTGCGACTTGAAGACGATTACCATGGATGTCACTCGCTGACATTCAAGGCCCGCGCCTTTTTGCGCGGGCCTGCCCTCGCGACCATATGCAGTTCGGCAGAGAGCTGTCAGGTGGACCGGCGCAGGCTGTCGGCCATTTTCTCGCCAATCATGATCGAGGTGAGATTGGTGTTTGCCTGGCAATCGAGCGGCATGATCGACGCATCGATAACCCGCAGTCCTTCCAAACCGTAGACCCGGCATTCCGGATCGACCACGGCCTCGCCGGGCCTTCCCATGCAACAGCCTCCGATCCCATGCTGCGCATCGGAAGACTGCGCCAGCAGGAAATTGTCGACCTCCTCGTCGCTTGCCGTTTCGAGCCATGACAAAGGCAGATCGGAATCCCCCAGCAGGACGCGCTCGGCGATCGCCTGGATCGGCGCCTGCCGGGCAATCTCGCCAAGGTGGCGATAGGCGATACGCATGCGCTGGAGATCCATTGGATCGTCCAGCATGTTCTCTTCCACGATCGGCTGGTCGAAAGGGTTGGCGGAACGCAGTTGCACGGTGCCGCGGCTCTTGGCCTCCATCAGGATCAGATTGACCATGGCCTCGCCGAACTGGGCGCTGTCGGACTCCACGCCGATACCGCCATGGTTCATGGCGACGTAGAGAATGTCGTCGCGCTCAGCGCCCGGCACGCCCGAACTCATCCGCACACAGCAGTTGGTATGCCGCGCGTCGACATCGGTCGCCTTGAATTCCGGCTTCAGCTTCAGTTCGATGCGGCAATAAGGATGGTCGAAAAAACCTTCGCCGACCGGCAGGTCGGCAAGCACCTCGATGTCCTTTCGATTCAAGAGAGCCGCCGGACCGATGCCCGAGCGCTGCAGGATGACCGGAGAGTGGATGGCGCCGGCCGAGAGGACGATCAGCGGCGCCTCGAATTTGCGAACCTGACCGGCCACGATGGCCAAAACGCCGATCGCTTTCCTGCCATCGAAAAGCACCTTGTCCACTGTCGCCTGCCCGATGATGGTGAGGTTCGGCCGGTCGCGGGCCGCTTCCAGATAGCCGTCATTGACCGACACGCGCTTGCCGGCTCGACTGTTGATGGGATAGGTGCAAGCCCCTTCGGCATCCGGAGCATTGAGATCGTCATGCCAAGGATGGCCGAGAGCCATCGCGCTTTGGCGCATGGCCTTGTCGACGCTTCCCCAGCTTTCGACAGGCGCGCGGTAGATCGGAATCGGGCCGCCGCTGCCGTGAAAATTGGCCGCGATCGGGTCGTCCTCCAGGCGGCAGAAGAAGGGCAGCACATCCGCTCCCGACCAGCCCTTGCATCCGATTTGCTCCCAGCGGTCGAATGCATGGAGCACGCCGCGAATGGCAATCTGCCCATTGACGGCCGTCGAACCGCCAAGCCCCTTGCCGCGCCAGTAGACCCGATGCTCCTGCCGCTTGGTGCGGCGAGCCATCAGGTCGGGATACATGTATTGTTGCTGAAAATGATCGGGAAGCAGCAGGTTGAAGGGATTTGGGCTCGCCATCTCGGCAGGTTGCTCGCCGCTCCGGAAGTCCGGCCCCGCTTCCAGCAAAAGCACGGTCGTGGCCGCATCTTCGGTGAGCCGGGCGGCAAGAACAGCCCCGGCTGCGCCGGCTCCGACAACGATGACATCAAACGGCATGCCGTACTCCCCGGATCCGACCAATGCACGGCTGGCTCGACCGCGACATCATGTTGATTTCATTTGTGCACGATCATCTGCTGGCATTCAGGCTCAGCGATATACGCCGGAACCAACCACCTTAGCGTTGCACGACTGCAAGATCATCATGATTTGTTTTATATGTAAATATGATTTCGTATATGAACCCATCGGAAGGGTTTCTTTTCACCATCTGCTCCATATCGCGCGAAGAACCCCGGTGCTCTCCGTCCCCTGCCGGCGGTTCTCACACCGTCATCATCCATCGCCTTTTGACAGCGATCGGTTTTCGACAAAAGCGGTGTTTGGCGTGCTGCCCTTCCGAGTCGCGCCCAGGGAACAACTGCTTCCATGGAAAGTTAGTCCATGGCTACACCGCCGGTGAGCTTTCACGACAATCCAGGGAGACAAATCATGGCGACTGCAAAAAGAGCGACGACAAAGGGACTGGAGGCTTTGTTCCTCGATGGGCTGAAGGACATTTACTACGCTGAAAAGAAGATACTCAAAGCCTTGCCGAAGATGGCAAAGGGCGCCGAATCCGAGGAGGTGGCCGCGGCCTTTGAGAAACATCGCATGGAAACCGAAGGCCAGGTCGATCGGCTCGAGCAAGTGTTCGAACTTATGGACAAACCGGCCCGCGGCAAGACCTGTCCGGCGATCGACGGCATTCTTGAGGAAGGGTCGGAAATTCTCGACGAATACAAGGGTGACCCGGCGCTGGATGCAGGGCTGGTCGGCGCGGCACAGGCCGTCGAGCATTATGAAATCGCGCGCTATGGCACGTTGGTCGCGTGGGCTGAACAGCTTGGCAAGAGCGACGTGGTCAAGCTCCTCAACGAGACATTGAAAGAGGAGGTCGCGACGGACGAAGCGCTTTCCGGGCTGGGCGAAGGCGGTGTCAATGAGCGCGCCCTGGAGCAAGCTGCCTGACTGGTTGTGCCCGGCGCCAAAGCCGCCGGGGCGACTTCGCGACCCGGCCTCTTCGTCGGTACCCCTTCAGATGCAATCAGACCCACCCCGATACTTCGGGGTGGGTCTGCTGAAATCAACCGCGATCAGCGGTTCTTGTGGCTTTGTTCGCCAGCTTTCACGTGCTGTTCGTGGGTTCCACCACGCATGCCGGATCCATCGCCCTGCTGCCGTTGACCACCACCAGCGGCCTGCTGTTGCTGACGGTTTTTATTGTCGGCGTTCTTGTGGCTCTGCTGGCCTGCCTTCACATGCTGTTCGTGACTACCACCTTGATTGGGCATTCTTCTTCTCCTTCAAAATCCACGAGGCGACAACCGCCTCGATTGCCTAAGAAGAGTCAGGCGCGAACGTTCCCTCACGTAACATTTTGTGAAGACCACAAAGCCCGCGGCGTTCGAAGGCGCCTGAGATGGCTGTCGGATTTATGCGTTGGCAACGAGTTCATCTTGGCCGTGACCGACGTTGCCGGCGGGTCTCATGCCTGTGCCCGCCCAGGAGGAAAATGCATGTCATTCCGATCCGAGAGATTTACAACCGCTTTGACGTATAGCGAGGATGATAGAGCGCGGGCCGCCGCAGCGCTCTATCAATACAACATCGCACAGACCGGGATCGACGACCGAGCTGTCATCGGAGCGGAGCTTTGCGACCACTCAGGAAGAGTCTGGGGCGGGCTTTGGGGCAGAACGGAGCTCGGGCTCCTGTTTCTCGACATGTTCTTCCTGCCTGAGCAGTTGCGTGGCCAATCCTTTGGCTCACAACTTCTCAGGACTGTCGAGGAAGAAGCCATCCGGCGTGGCTGTAAGAAGGCCGTCGTGGAGACGAGCAGTTTCCAGGCACCGGTATTCTACATGCGCCATGGTTTCGAGGAATTTGGCAAAGTCGAATTCGGGATCCCTGGACATGCCCGCATCTTCCTTCGGAAAGATCTGCTGTGAAATTGATCGCGAACCTGCCGTCATGGCCTCAATCGCGAGGCAGCGACGGGTCGGTTCATTTTCCCGCAGCGAGCAGTGACTGTTCATATGATCTGCCAAGGCTGATCCAACGCCAATTTGCGACGCCATGCTCCACAGCCAAATTCTTGAGCGCCACAGCCTCGTGTGAACCGACTCAGCCGTGGGTGTTGCTGCTTGGAACAAATCGGCGGCGGCAGAAGTTTGGCGTGCGCTACGAGGACCGCATGGCGAGCAAATCGACCGTGGTAGGCCGCTCCGGCGCACGCAAGCTTTGCTCTCGCCGCGCTCACAAGTGCAAGTCTGCCAGGGCGTGGTTGAAAGGGAGAAATCATGGCCAAGGTTTCAAGTCCGACCCCTGCCGCGGCCAGAGGCGAAGTTCAGGCAGGAGCGACGCAGGACAAGACGCCGGGGTTCGATCCCGCCATTGCCCCGCTTGAGACAGACGCAGAGGCCGCGGACACACAAAATCCGGTCGCTGGGACAAGTCCGCCGCGCAATCGTCCAGAATTCGAAAACGATGCCAGCTTTGCCAACGCCATGCGCCCGGTCGAAGGCGAGCCGGAACTGCGGCCTGGCGCCAACTGGCCGGTTTTGGTGATTGCAGCTGTCGTTTTGATAGCAGCCGTGGTTTTCCTGGCGGCAAGCATGCTGCGCTGAGAACGATCCCGACGATGCAGCACCCCACGGCCTATTCATGGAGGTCTGGTGCGCCCTTCATGCCTGAGAGTTCGGTCATTGGGCACAGCAGCCGCGGTCGCGCGGGATCGGAGATGTCGAGCTTGTCCCAAGGGATGCGGTATAGACCGTCGCGGCGGCGCAATCGGAAAAGATCCAGCACCGCCACGCCTATGGCCGAGGCCGAAAGACGCTCGAAAGCAGCGTAGACCCCGACATGGAATTCGGTGACGAGGAAATCGTCACCGTCCCGTTCGGCGTGGATCTCCTCGATATAACCGACATTCTTGCCGCGCTGCGAGAGTACTCGTCGCCCTGCCAGATGCTCGAGATTGACCGTGGTCATTATCAAGCTCCCGGAATGCGCCCGATGACATGGTCGCGCAACCAGTCCTGCCAGGCGAAGATCGACGTTTCTCGCACATCGATGTCGAACTCGACATCGATGCCGATATCTTTCACCTTGTGCCAGGCGATCCGATGGGGTTCGCCATGCTGCTTGCCACCCAGCTTGACCGCGAGCCGCGCCATCCAGCGCCCAGGCCCTGCGCCGAGGCGACGTGCCAGGGTGATGGAGCCGAGCTCGATGGCAATGATCCGAGGCGGCTTGCCAGGCCGCAACTCCGCCACCAGCCCGTCGACCTTGCCGATCTTGATCTGCTCGCGGTCGACCACCTGCTTGTCGAGGAGATCACGCAGCAACTTCATCATGTGCCCCCGAATATCTGCAGCGGGATGGTCACCACCGCCAGTACGAAGCCAAGCGCGATGATGAAGATGACGGCGGCATTCGACAAAAAGCCATTGCGATGCTCGCCGACATAACGTTTGTCGTTCAGCAGAAACAGGAAAGGAACGACCGTCAGCGGCAGGCTGGCTGCCGTCAGCGCCATGGAGAAGATGGTGAGCCTCAGCGGATCGAGACCAAGCGCGATGGGAATAGCCGCCAAAAGCAATGATATCGTGTAGGTGGCGCTGAAACCCGGATCGTCGCGCGGCTTGCGATCCTCGCCCCAATTCCAGCCGAAACCCTGGGCCACAAGATAGGCCTGTTGCAACCCGACCTCTAGTGCGGCGCCGAAGCAGGCAATGGCGAGGGAGGCAACAAACAGCACGAAGCCCCAGAAGCCGAATATGGATATCAGCATCAACGGCAATTGGTGATAGTCGTCCACCTGGGTGACGCCATGCGTGGCGAGCACGAGAGCGGCCACGATCAACACGCCGATCGAGATGGTCCCCCCGAAAGTCATGCCCAACCCCGCTATGGCCCGATTGGCTCCGAGATAGCTTTTGTCCCACCGGTCCTCGATGGCCCCCGAGGAATAGAACATGAAGAGGTAGGGCGATATCGAGGCGCCGAGAATGCTCACCGCCATGAACCAGTAATTGGCGGCATCGTGGACCGGCAGCGAAGGCACGGCGCCCCTTGCGACTGCCGTCCAATCGGGTCTCAGCATCACCGCTCCGACGACGAAACACAGCGTCACCAGACCGAGAATAGATACGCCCTTCTCGATGAAGCCGAAGGTGCCTTTCCAAAGCAGCAGCCACGCCAGCAAAGCCACCGGCAGTGCCCACCACTGGAAGCCTATGCCGGTGGCAAATTCGAGCGCAATGGCGACGCCGCCGATCTCGGCGGACAGCACCAGGAAATTGACCAGCAGGGCGGCCAGCAACGGCCATAGAAAGACGTTGAAGCCGAATCTCTCGCGGATGCCGTCGGAGATCGTGTGATGGCTCACGGCCGCGAACCGGCCGGACATTTCGACAAGGAAGATGATGCAGATGGTGCCTAGCACCACCGCCCAGATCAACTGGAAGCCAAACATCGCGCCTGCCTGCGCCGCCGTCGCCATGGACCCAACTTCGAGGAAGCCGCCGACGCTGGTGACGACGCCGAGGGATATTTCCATGAGCTTCTTCATGGCTTCGGCGCGAAATACTTGGCGTAGGCGGTAGCGAGCGAACGCGACGCCAGCCGTAGATCCTGTTGCGCGTCTTGGACTTCCGGCCGGTCGCCCGCCTGCAATCCGGCCTCTGCACGCGCCACCGCGACCGACAAATCGTAGACTGCCTTTGTCAGTGAAGCTTGCTCGGCGGGTTCACTGGTTTGCGCGGACCGGATTTGCGCCCCGGCGTCGGTAAGCGTCTCGCCGATCGATTGCAGCGTACCCACCGTGTATGCGGTCGGCGCCGCCCCTGCCGCCCAGGCGTCCAGCGCCATCACCACGGTCTGCGATGCGGAGGCCGCTGTTCGTGATTGCTGCTCGATCTGATCGGAAGATGAGCATGCCGACAACATCAGCAACAGCAAGCACAAGCAGTCGTGCCTGAGATAGCGGCGTCTAACGATCAAATCAGGCGTTTGGTGCGCCACCGAATAGTCTCCCCCGACCCAACAAAACCGTGGCCGGCGTAAATCTGATCTAGAGCACTCGTCGGGTCCGTCAACGACCGCGTCCGCCGATCCGGAGCACGAGGCGGCGAGCCAGGTCCCGATCGGTTTCAATTGCCGCACCAGCGTAAGCTGAAGGTCAGGCGGGGCGATCCCCGTTCGGCGCGTCTTGGATTCTGTATTCGTGAATGAGGCCGAGAACCTGAGTTCTGACTGTATCGCGCGCGTCGGGCTGGATGAAAAACATCAGCCGTTCGACCGCTTCCACGACTGCTTCCGGCAGATCCGAAACCGCATCGGTGAATTCGCTGCCATGCTCGTACATATTGTCCGTCAGCTTCTTGTCGAGGTCGGAAAGGATGCCCATCATCCACACTCCAGATCGGTGCTGTATTGAACTCAGTTCGGCAGGGTCACCGCGAGGTCGCCCTCTCCTGTTGCTGCCGGCCGTCGATCACTGTTGCCCCGGCATTTCCGTGTTTTCCCTGGGATTTTTCTGGACGCCCGCAGCCGGGGCGGTGTCCGCCGGGGCATTGCCGCCCTGGTTCTGCTCCGGCGCACGTTTCAGCGGGGAGGTCTGCCAGCCCATGTCAACGTAGAAAAAGCCGACGATGAAACCGACAATGATGACCGCCGCTATCACCAGCGAGATTATTGCGTTGCGTCGCTCCATAGGCCTAGTCGCCACTTGGCTTTGGAGATGCGGGCTGCGTTGGCTGCGTACCTTGCTGGTCGCCGCCGGTGCTGGTCTGCGGCGTCGGGTTGGTGTCCGTCGTGGGATTCTTGTCCACCGGCTGGCTGTTCGTAGTGTCCGTCTTGGACTTGGCCGGATCGGCATTGTCGTTGCACCCCGCCAAGGCGAGTAATGCCGCTGACATCAATAGCACTGCTCTCATGCCGATTTCTCCTGGCTGAGTTCGGGCGAAGCCGCCTGCCAATGACCTATTCGGTCGAACCGCACCGAAAGCCCCTGTTTGACCGCGCTTCTAGCCAGCAAATGGTCCAGTTCGGCGTCTTCGATCGGACTTCGTACGACTTGGCGAATGGCCTTGCAGGCAAGTTCCGTCGAGACGAAATCATATCTCCTGCTCCTGGCGACAACATATTGTTCGACCAGCATTTTCACGCGCCTGAGCGCGATTTCTTCGGCGTATTGCATTTTATTCCTCCTGCGCCCCGAACTGCCGAACGGGTTTGTTGTTCCAAAACATGATTGTCGAGGTGATTAGATGCTCGCGCTTTCCGATAGAAAGCGCGAGCGGATCAGGCTGAGGGGACCCGATCGTGCAGCATCAAACAAGGGGAGCAACGATGCTGCATGATATCGAACTCGCCCGGACCTGAGTTGTTCCACCTCTCCACGCCGCGTGTTCATTGAACTCAAGAACAAATCCTTGTCACGGCCTGCATACGGCCACGCATTCAACCTCTCCGTACGGAACAATCCGTCCCGACAGTGGTTCGGCCGAAGCGAAGCTCGGAGGACGAGATGACGAATGAAAAATTGGCCGTGGTGACGGGCGCCTCGAGCGGCATTGGGAAGGAACTCGCCAAACTGTGCGCCAAGGACGGCTACCACCTGATCCTAGCCGCCGACGAGCCCGCGATCCAGCAGGCAGCTGAGGCGCTCGGTTCGCATGGTGTGACTGTCGAAGCCATCGAGGCCGATCTGGCGACCGAGGAGGGTGTCGATCGTTTGATCGCCGGGATCGGCGATCGCGATGTCGACCTGTTGTTCCTGAATGCCGGACGTGGGCTCGGCCGTGGTTTCGTCGATCAGGATTGGAAAAAAGTACGCCGCATCATCGACACCAACATCACCGGGACAGTCTATCTCGCGCATCAACTCGGAGCCAGGATGGCACGCCGCGGCCGAGGCCGCATTCTCTTCACAGGATCGATCGCTGGTTTCATGCCGGGCACTTTCCAGGCGGTCTACAACGGCACCAAGGCTTTCATCGATTCCTTCTCGATCGCACTGCGTCATGAGTTGCAGGCCACAGGAGTCACAGTCACCGTGCTGATGCCCGGGGCAACGCAGACGCGGTTCTTCGAACGCGCCGAAATGATGGATACCAAGGTCGGCACCGATGAGAAGGACAATCCCGCCGATGTGGCCGAGGCCGGCTACGAGGCGATGATGGACGGTGAGGAACAAGTCATCAGCGGCTGGAAGAACAAGCTGCAGGTCGCCGCGGCACATGTGACGCCGGCAGGCACGCTGGCCGAACAGCACCGCAAGATGGCCGAGCCGGGTTCTGCCTCCAAAGGCTGACCTTCAGCCTTCACGCCAGAACCAAAATGTCGGGCAGACTCTTCTGCCGACCTTCTTCCAAGGCAGGAGCACCATCATGAAAGCGCTCACGTGGCACGGCAAAGGCGACATTCGATGCGACCAGGTGGCTGATCCCGCCATCGAGGATGATCGTGACGTCATCATCAAAGTCACCTGTTGCGCCATATGCGGCTCGGACCTGCATCTGATGAACGGATATATGCCGACGATGGAGTCGGGCGATGTGCTCGGACACGAGACGATGGGCGAGGTCGTGGAAGTCGGCAGCGGCCATTCGAAATTCAGAAAGGGCGACCGCATCGTGGTGCCTTTCAACATCTCATGCGGCGAATGCTGGTTTTGCCAGAAGGGGCTGTTCTCGCTTTGCGACAGGTCCAATCCTAATGCCAAACAGGCTGCCGAAGTGATGGGACAATCCCCGGCTGGCCTGTTCGGCTATTCGCATCTGGTCGGCGGCTATTGGGGAGGGCAAGCCGAATATCTGCGCGTTCCTTTCGCTGATGTCGGTCCGATAAAGGTGCCCGAGGGAATGGACGACGAACAGGTGCTGTTCCTCTCCGACATCTTTCCAACCGGCTATATGGCGGCTGAAAACGCCGGCATCGAGCCAGGCGAAACCGTCGCTATCTGGGGCTGCGGTCCGGTTGGTCAGTTCGCCATCCAGAGCGCATGGATGCTCGGCGCCGGCCGCGTCATTGCCATAGACAAGGTGCCGGAGCGGCTGGCGATGGCTCGCGAGCACGGCAAGGCCGAGACGCTCGACTTCAGCAACTCCGATATCTACGACGCCTTGATGGCGATGACCGATGGCCGCGGTCCGGATCGCTGCATCGACTGTGTCGGTACGGAATCGGATCCCGGCGCCAGTGCCGACTCCATGCTCGACAAGGTCAAGGCTGCCGTCTATCTCGGCACCGACAGGCCGCATGTATTGCGCGAAGCAATCTACTCATGCCGCAAAGGCGGCACCATCTCGATACCCGGCGTCTATATCGGCCTCGTCGACCATATCCCGTTCGGCGCCGCCATGAACAAGGGCCTGACCTTCCGAATGGGTCAGACGCACACTCAACGCTATCTCGAACCGCTCCTGGCCATGGTGCAAAAGGGCGACATCGATCCCTCCTTCGTGATCACGCACAAGGCAGACCTCGAAGCGGGACCGGATCTCTACAAAAAGTTCCGCGACAAGCAGGATGGCTGCATCAAGGTGGTGATGCGACCGCATGGCTGAGACGTCGGCATCTTGCGCGGGGTCCACCTTGCGCGAATTTTCCGCCAGGGATGGCTCCGACACTACTGAGGTACCCGGAACTTTCGACCGTGGCGACGGTTGACCCGCAGAAAAAACTCAGGGCGGCGAGACTGTCGCCCGCTGCGAAGGAGTTATCGCCATGAGCAATGAGAATCCCACATCGAAACCCAGCGTCCGGTCGCCAAACGCCGATGCTCTCCCGCACCCGAAACGGGACGCCAGTGATACGGATGCCGGTGCCAAGCCGCTGACGCCGAAAACCGCCGGCACATCCCGGCCATCGGCCCCGCCGCTGGACAATCCGGTTGCCAATCGAAACGCCGGCCGGCCGCGTCAGGCGAGCACCACGCCTAGGCCGACCGACAAGCCCCTGGACTAATCGAAACCGGCCTCTTGAAATCACAGCGAGTGTTTGTCGGGCCGAAGCGATGCCAGGTCGGCCAAGGTGTTGAGAAGTGCAGCGTCGCCTGCCGGTTTCGGCACGAATTTGCAGTTTCGGAAGGGTGTGGGAACGTCGCGCGGCCCAAATCCGGTCATGAAGGCGAAGGGGATGCCGCGAGCCAGCAATGTTTCGGCCACGGGCAGACTTGTTTCACCGTTCAATTGAATGTCCAGCAGCGCCACGTCGGCTTTGCCTGCATCGATAAGCTGACGAGCCGCTGCGACCGACGAGACCGGGCCGATCACCGGATAACCCGCAGCACGCAGGCGAGACGCGACGTCTTCGGCGATCAGCCATTCGTCCTCGACCACCAGAACGCGCGGCCTGTCGTCGCTCACGGTGCCTCCTTGTGATTTGCCGGAAACGCGATCTGGACGCTGAGGCCGTCCTTGTGGAACGCGGTCTCGACATGGCCGCCGAGCCTGTAACCGATTTCTCCCTGCAACAGGGTCAGGCCAAAGCCGTTGTCCAACGGCGCCTCGACAGGAGGGCCGTTCTTTTCGCGCCAGCCAAATGTGAAACTGTCATGGTCGATCGACCATTGCACACTGACCTTGCCGTCGGTTTTTGACAAAGCGCCATACTTGGCCGCGTTGGTGGCCAGTTCATGAATGGCCATGCTGAGGGAAAGCCCCTGTTGCGGGCCTAATTTCACGTCTGCGCCATCGAGTTCAACCCGCTCGATGCCGAAGGGTTCGAGCTCCTGCTGGAGCAATTCCCTGACCGAGGCTTCCTTCCATCTCTCCCGGGTCAGCAGGCCGTAGGCCCGCGACATGGCATGCAGACGGCCGATCAGCGCATCCGCGAACTCCTCCTTCGTATCAGAACTTTCCCGCGTGCGGCTTGCAATGCTGGCGATCACCGCAAGCATGTTCTTGACCCGGTGGTTGAGTTCCGAGATGAGCACCTGCTGGTGCTCTTCTGCCTGTGCCAGCGTGGTGACGTCGACAAGTGTCACCACCACGCCCTGGATCCTGTTGCCCTTGTCCCGATAGGGATTGATGCGGACCATGTGGAACAAGCCCCTAGCATCGCGCGGCAGATGGTGATTCAGGATCTCGCCTGTCTCGAACACCTTGTCGATGTGCTGCTTCAACTCTGGGTAGTCGAGTTGGCTCGACAAATCCGTCAGCGGCCGGCCAACATCGGAGGGGCGCAGGCTGAAGAAGGATGACGCCGCCGGCGTGAAGGTGCGGACCACAAGGCTACGGTCGAGGAAAATGGTCGCTATGTCGGTGCTTTCGAACAGGTTGCGCAGATCGCCGTTAGCGTGGTTGAGCTCTTCTATCTTGGCCGTCAACTCGGCGTTGATCGTGTTAAGTTCCTCGTTGAGCGACTGCATCTCCTCCTTCGAGGCTTCGAGTTCCTCGTTGGTGGATTGCGCCTCCTCATTGACGGAGACGAGTTCCTCGTTGGACGATTTCACCTCCTCCAGCGCGGTCTCGTATTCCTCGATCATCGATTGCAGGCGCTCTCTGGTATCGCGCAGTTCCCGCTCGAGATCGGCGGTGCTGTCACTGTCACGGCTGCCGCCGTCTTCCTCTGAGCGGGCCTGGGTCGGCCCCGACGGTTCGAACAGGACGAGATAAAGCGGCTCGCCATTGCCGCGTTCGGCGAGCGGCTCGATCGTCAGCCTGATCGGCTGCACCCGTTCGTCATCTTCCTCCACGGTCAGGTTTTCCCGCACCACTGTGCGGCGTGTGGTCGTCGCTTCGCGCAGTGCGGCGCGGAGGTCCAGCCGCAGCCCACGCCTTGCCATCGTCAGCAACTGCCGGCTGGGAATGCCTTGTGGCGCTTCGAGATATCTGCCGGTCCTGGCCGAATAATAGACGACATCGCCCTCGGCGTTGACCAGGACATGCGGCGGCGCGAACCGTTCCAGCACCTGCGCCTCCACTGCCTGCCGCAGGGGATAGCCGACAAGTCCCTTCTTCGAGCCGGCGCTTTCGGGCGGGAAGACGCTGGAATGACTTTCCCCGATCAGGGCCGGCAGTCTGATGTGCGGTGAGGCATGCTCCCGCGCATGAAAGATGCGATGTTTCTTGTCGACGGTGGCGAACAGATCGTCGTGCTGCCCGACGCTTTCGGAGGTGCCAAGGAAAAGGTAACCGCCGGGCTTCAGCGCATAATGGAAGACAGGGATGACGCGGTTTTGGATGATCGGGCCGAAATAGATCAGCAGATTGCGGCAGGAGACCAAGTCCATGCGCGAGAAGGGTGGATCGCGAATGACGCTGTGCGGCGAGAAGATGCACAGTTCGCGTATCGCATTGCTGATGACATAGCTTTCGCCATCGCCGTTGAAAAACCGCTGTTTGCGTTCGGGAGAAAGACCTTGCAGCAAGGCTTCCGGATAGCGTGCCGCCCGCGCCACCGCCAGCGCCGGCTCGTCGATGTCGGTCGCGAATATCTGGACGCGCGGAACGACCGTAAGCTTCTCCATGTGTTCGCGCAGCAGGATGCCGATGGAGAACACCTCCTCGCCCGTGGCGCATCCGGGAACCCAGACCCTGACGGTGTCGCTGGCGGTCTTGCCTTCGAACAGCTGCGGTATGATCTTTCGCTCGAGCAACTCGAAGGCATCGGGGTCGCGAAAGAAGTTGGTGACATTGATCAGCAGATCGCGAAAAAGGTTCATCACCTCGCGAGCATCCTTCTTCAGCCAGTCTATATAAGCGCTGATGGAATGGACCTGGGCGATCTGCATGCGCCGCTTCACGCGGCGCAGGAATGTCTTGGTCTTGTAGCCCGAGAAGTCGTGGCCGGAGTGGCTGCGCAGAATGGCGTATATCTGTTCTCGCACCTTATCGATGTCGGCCGTGTGGTCGCCATCTTCTTCCGCCAGCCCTTCCAGCGGGTCGAAGCCGCGGGCGAAAGCCTCCAGCTTCGCCCCGATCTCCTCGGCGGGCACAGCGACATCGACGAGTCCGCTGGCAATAGCGCTCTGCGGCATGTCGGGATTGCGCGGCCCGTAGCCGTCCGGCGCTTGCGCGACGGTAAACCCGCCCCGCTCCTTGATGGCCTTGGCGCCCAGGGTTCCATCGGAGTCGCCGCCCGACAGGATGACGCCAACGGCATATTCGCCCTGGTCTTCACCCAATGCGGCGAAGAAGATATCGATGGGCTTGCGCTCCTGGGTAAGCCCATTGGGCCGGCGGAGGTGCAGCACCCCCGATTCAATGGCCAATGTCACGTTTTGCGGCATCACATAGACGTGGTCAGGTTTAACCACCATGCCGTCCTCGATCACAATGACAGGCATGTCGGTGTAGCGGCTGATGACCTCGTGCAACAGGCTTTCGCGCTTGGGGCTGAGATGCGTGATGATGACGAAAGCCATACCAGGCTGACCGGCCACGCCTTTGAACAGACCTTCCATCGCGGGAATGCCGCCCGCGGACGCGCCTATGCCCACGATGGGAAACCTTTTCGGTTGGGCTGTCACGTCATGTCCCCCTTTCGCCGACCCGACCTGAAATCCCCTCAAGGCCGGCGGACAGGACACAACCATATAGCGCGCAAGACGGATGGAACAAGACGTCAGGGATGACGTTGAACCCGATATCAATGGTGGTTCAATGACAAAACGATCTGCTGACATAAAACTCCCGACGCCGGTGGTATCAGGGGAGCCTGGATCGCTTGGAAGTTCCCATGCTGGGGCCGTCCCTGATCGCATGCTGGCGCTTACGAGACGGTTGCAGGCGGCCTTGGACGATAGAATTCGGAAGGCAAATCCGCTGCATTCTAACCTCCGTTCCAAGAAAGGATGACGACGTGCGCGACCTGCGGGGGCTGCATATTCTGATAGTCGAAGACGAATGGGCGATGGCGGGAGATCTTGCGCGGTTTTTCAGCAATATGGGTGCCATCATCCTCGGTCCCGCTGCAACCGTCGAACAGGCATCCAAACACACCGGGACGGCTGAAGCTGCAATCCTCGACGTCAATCTCAATGGCCGACGCGTGTTTCCAATCGCCGATGAGTTGATGCGCCGGGGTGTCCCCTTCGTGTTCTTCAGTGGCGATGACGACATCGCCATTCCCGATCATCTCCGCTACGCCAGCAATTTGCGGAAATCCTCGGGCAGCCAGGCGGTGTTCAACGCGCTCTTTCCCCCGCAGGCATCTGGGCGAGCGGCCCCCGTGCCGGACCCCTCCGACGACGTCTTCGCGCTTTTGCCCAAACTGCGACTTGCGGCGCGCCTTTTGCTGGCAGACGTCGAGGCATCGGATCGGCTCGTCGAGAGGACGCTCGAGCAAGCGATCCGGGATGTCGACCGCAGACAGCTTGGTCAATCCACTGAAAACTGGCTCAACGACATCATGCAAGAGATGGCGAAAACCCGCGGCGCAAAACTGATGCATTAGTTTGCCTTCCAAGAAAACTTGGCCGTACAGATAGGCCACTTGACCGGCGTCATCAGCCCTTCTGATTGCGCTCGACGAACTTGTTGAAACGGCTGGCTTTCCCCTCACCGGTCTTGGCCTGATACAGAAAGGCCAGATCATTCTCGTCGAATATCCGGAAGAACTCGTCCCATTCGACGGGCTCGAATGCTTCCTCGGGCTCGCCGAAGTCGATCCGCAGGATGCCGCCCTCGCCTTTGGTGCGCACCACTGCCGGCCGGCCGTCCCGCTCCTCGGCCCATTTGCGAATTTCGTCGTGGTTGGTGGTCGTTTGCGACTGAGACATTGAAATCTCCTTTGATCATCGGCGTTGCCACATAGGACACGCGGGCTGTCGGGCGTCCTAACAGCACAAGCACGTCAATGTTCCAGAACCGCGCGGTGATCGCGATGCGCCGGCTCCCAATGGGACCGACCAAAGGAACTTTGTTGAAGCAAGGGAACAAACCTTTTGCCGAAAAGTTCGGGGCGCCGAGGTTACTGGTCTGAGGAGTCGTCGTGAAACGCATATTGGTTACAGGAGGCTGCGGCTTCATCGGCCGGCATGTCGCACAGGAACTCGTCGAGCAGGATTATTCGGTTCGCATCCTCGATGCGCTGCTGGAGCAGGTGCATGCGGGCGAAGCCGTCGCGCTTCCCGCTGGAACCGAGCTGATCAAGGGCGATGTCCGAGACCGAGAGGCGGTCGCCAGTGCGCTGGAAGGTGTCGACGCGGTCATTCATCTGGCGGCGGAAGTCGGCGTCGGACAATCGATGTACGAGATCGCGCGCTATGTCGGCGCCAATGATCTCGGCACCGCAACGCTACTTGAAGCATTGATCAAGCACCCGGTCGAACGGATCGTCGTCGCCTCGTCGATGAGCGTCTATGGCGAAGGGCTCTATGCAACGTCCGACGGCCGGCGTGTCGACAATGCTCGGCGCAAGGCGAGCGACATCAGGAGCGGGCAATGGAACCCGCTGTCGCCAGATGGAGACGCCCTCTCGCCGCTGCCGACGGACGAAGAAAAGCCGGTCGATCTCGCCTCCATCTATGCGCTGACAAAATACGCACAGGAACGCGCCGTGCTGATCTTCGGCGAAGCCTATGGCGTCGATGCGGTCGCGCTGCGCCTGTTCAATGTCTTCGGCGCCGGCCAGGCGTTATCCAATCCCTATACCGGCGTGCTTGCCAACTTCGCTTCGCGTCTCGCCAACGGCCAACGGCCAATGATCTTCGAGGATGGAGAACAGAAGCGCGATTTCGTCCATGTGCATGACGTCGCCCGCGCCTTTCGCCTTGCGCTGCAGCAACGCCAGGCAAGGGGTCATGTCATCAACATCGGCAGCGGCCGCGCCTATGCGATCAGCGAAGTCGCGCGATTGCTGGCCGAGGCCATGGGGACACCGAACCGCTCGCCGGAACTGCTCGGCAAAGCCCGCTCCGGCGATATCCGGAACTGCTTCGCCGATATCTCCAAGGCCCGTGAGCTGCTCGGTTTCGAGCCGGTGCGGCAACTGGAGAATTCGCTCGGCGAGTTCGTTTCCTGGGTGCGTAACACGTCCGCCGTCGACCGCGGCGCCGACATGAAGCGCGAGCTAGAAGAACGTGGGTTGGTCTCATGAACACACGCAATCGACGCGACGCGCCGATCGCCATCATCGGCGGCAGCGGCTTCATAGGATCGAACCTCGCCGACAGCCTGTTGTCGGATGGCGAGCCGGTACTGGTGATCGACAATCTCAGCCGTCCGGGCGTCCAGCAGAACCTTGAATGGCTGGCGCAAAAACACGGTGGTCGCCTCACGGTGGAGACGATCGACGTGCGAGACGCCAACGCACTGGCGCCTGTCTTGATGGTTTCCAGGGCAATTTTCCATCTGGCCGCGCAAACCGCCGTCACCACAAGCTTGGTCGAGCCGGGCGAGGATTTCGACATCAACCTTCGCGGAACGTTCAACGTTCTGGAGGCGGCGCGACTGAGCGGTGAGCGCATCCCTGTGATCTTCGCCAGCACCAACAAGGTCTATGGCAGCCTGCCCGACGTCGCGGTCCGCGAGGACGACGATTGCTATGTGCCTTGCGACAGCGTCATCCAGGCGAACGGCATCGATGAGGCTCGGGGCCTGGACTTCTGCACGCCCTACGGTTGCTCCAAAGGCGCGGCGGATCAGTATGTGCTCGACTATGCCAAATCTTACGGCATGCCGACGGCGGTTCTGCGGATGAGCTGCATCTATGGACCGCGACAGTTCGGAACCGAGGACCAGGGCTGGGTCGCACACTTCCTGCTCAGCGCGCTGACGGGACGCCCAATCACCATTTACGGCGACGGCAGGCAAGTGCGCGATATCCTGCATGTCTCCGATGCCGTCGCCGCCTACAGGGCCGTGCTCGATCGCATCGAGACCACCAAAGGCCAGGCATTCAATCTTGGCGGCGGCCCGGAAAATGCGGTCAGCCTGCGCAGGCTGTTGAGCGAGATCCGTAGCCTGACCGGCCATGAGCTCTCGATTCGCCATGATGGGGAACGCACCGGCGACCAGCCCTTCTTCGTCGCCGACACCCGCAAGATCAAAACCGCGCTTGGCTGGATGGCCCATGTTTCATGGCGCGAAGGCATCCGCGACCTCGCCGACTGGCTGCGCCGCCATCGGCTCGAGCCTCGCCCTGAAGCCGTGAGGTACGTTGCATGAAAATCGCCCTGGTAAACCCGTCCTGGACGTATGACGACAGCATTTATTTCGGCTGCCGCCAACCGCATCTGCCGCTGGAACTCGGTTATTCGAAGGCCCTGCTCGAAGCCGCCGGACATGAGGTGCTGATGCTGGATGGGCAGCTGCAGAAGCTCGACAATTCCGGTCTCTGCGAGCAGGTGGCTGATTTCGCCCCGGCTATGACCATCGTCAGTACCGCCCCGACCTATCTGTTCTGGCGCTGCGCACCGCCGGAATTGCGTGTGCCGGCCGATTTCCTCAACCGTCTCGCCGGGCGCGGTGGACGCACGGTCGCGGTCGGGCCGCACGGCTCGGCGACGCCGGCGCCAACCTTGCGCAAGCTTGGTGTCGACATCGTCGTGCGCGGCGAATGCGAAGAAATCGTCGAGCAACTTGCCCAGCGCGACGATTGGAGCGCGGTGCCCTCAACCGCTTATCTACGGGACGCCAAGGTGGTTTCGAACGGCGGCGTCCACGCCAGCTCGTTTGTCGATCATCCGCCACTCGAATGGCCAGCGGACTGGATCGCAGCCCATGCGCATCACCATCACAGGTTTGACGACAGTCAGGTCGGGTTCGGCGCGGAAGTCGAGGCATCGCGCGGCTGTCCCTACAATTGTAGCTTCTGCGCCAAGATCGATTTCCGTGATGCCTATCGCCGTCGAAACCACGAAGCGGTGGTAGCGGAGATCGATCGGCTGATTGCCCAGGGTGTCGGCTACGTCTACTTCATCGACGAGATCTTCCTGCCGCAAAAAGCGTTGCTGGAAGCCTTGGTCGATCGCGACGTGAAATTCGGCGTACAGACCCGCATCGATCTGTGGAAGCCCGAGCTGCTGGAATTGCTGGGCGCCGCGGGCTGCGTCTCCATCGAGGCCGGTCTCGAAAGCCTGACCGTCGAAGGCCGGGCGATGCTGGCCAAGCGCTGCCGGCTGGGGACCGAGGAACTCGCCGCGCTGCTCGTCGATGCCAGACGTCACGTTCCATTCGTCCAGGCCAATCTGATCGGCGTGGTCGAGGATGATCCCGCCCTGGTCGAGCACTGGCGAACCCACCTGATCGACCACGGCGTATGGGCCAACGAACCTGTGCCGCTTTACCCGTATCCAAGTTCGCCCAGCTACCGCGAGCTTTGGGGCGAACCCGACGACCTTGCCTGGGAACGCGCCCATGACCACTACCTCGCATCTTTCCAGAAATTCAGTGACATCCAGGAGAGGCGGCCGCGGCCGCTGGCGGAACTGGAGGCGACATGTTGCGGACACTGACGCCGCGCTCGCGGCGCATCCTGATGACCGTCGATGCCGTGGGCGGCGTATGGCGCTATGCCCTCGATCTGGCACGGGAACTTGTGAACGGCGGCGACAGCGTGGTGCTTGCCGGCCTCGGTCCACAACCGTCGAGGCAGCAAGCCGAGGAGGCGGAGGCTTTCACGACGCTGATCTGGTTGAGTACGCCGCCGGATTGGATGACCCGCGACGGCGGCGACCTCGACGCGCTGCCGCGGGAATTGCTTGCGCCCATGCGCGACCACGCCATCGACCTTGTCCATTTCAACGCGCCGACGCAGGCATCGGGATTCGATGCGCCATGCCCAGCCGTGGTGGTCTCCCATTCCTGCGTGACGACATGGTTCCACGCCGTCAGGAAACAGGCAGTGGATGGCGCATGGGCCTGGCAGAAGGAGCGCAACAGGCGCGGCTTGGATCGAGCCGACGCAGTCATTGCGCCGAGCCGCAGCCACGCCGACATGCTTGAGACCTGCTACGGCCCGATCGCGCGCCTGCACGTCGTGGCGAATAGCGCCCGCCCCGTCCCGAGAGCCGAAAAGCGTCAACCGCTCGTCTTCGCCGCCGCCCGTTGGTGGGACGAGGGCAAAAATGCGGCGGTGATCGACCAGGCCGCGTCACTGACGCAATGGCCCATCTTTGCCGCCGGTTCGATGCACGGTCCCAACGGCGGGCGTGCCGGCTTCAGCTATGCCGTTCCTCTGGGAGCACTGCCGTCTCACGAGGTGCGCTCCTTGATGGCGCGCGCCGGTATTTTCGTGTCGCCATCGATCTATGAGCCATTCGGTCTGGCCGCGCTGGAAGCTGCCATGTCGGCAACGCCACTGGTGCTTTCCGACATCGCAACCTATCGCGAACTATGGGACGGGGCCGCGATGTTCTTTGATGCGCGCAATCCGCACGACCTCACTGCCTGCCTCAATCGTCTCTCCAGCGACGCCGAATTCAGGCGGGAGCTCGGCCAGGCAGCCATGCGACGGAGCCGCCGGTTTACACTGGTCAGGCAAGCGGCTGCCATGCGAGGCGTCTACGACAAGGCGGCCCTGGCCATGGCGGGGCGCTGACCATGCGCTTTCTGTTCTACACCCACTCGGTCGTTTCCGACTGGAACCACGGCAATGCCCATTTCCTGCGCGGTATCATGCGGGAACTGATCGCGCGCCGGCACCAGGCGGTGGCGCTGGAGCCGGCGGACGGTTGGAGCCGTTCGAACCTGCTGGCCGAGAAGGGACCCTTCGCCATCGAACGCTTCCGCAAGGATTTCCCAGAACTGATGCCGGTGACCTATGATGCCGGGTTCGACCACGAAGCCTGGATCGCTGAGGCCGACGTCGTGATCGTTCATGAGTGGACGGATCCGGAGCTTGTCGCACGCATCGGCCGTGCCCGGGCCGCTGGCGGCAACTTCATCCTTCTGTTTCATGACACCCACCACCGGGCCGTATCGGCGACCGAGGCAATCTCGGCGCTGCGGTTGGAGCACTATGACGGCGTTCTCGCCTTTGGCGAGGCCTTGCGCGAGAGCTATCTGCGCGCCGGCTGGGGCAAGCGCGTCTTCACCTGGCATGAAGCCGCGGACGATCGCCTGTTCAAGCCGCACCCGGAGATCCACGTCACGTCCGATCTGGTCTGGATTGGAAACTGGGGCGACGATGAACGAACCGTCGAACTCAGGGAGTTTCTGATCAAGCCGGTCCGCGATCTCGGCCTCGAGGCCACGGTGCACGGCGTCCGCTATCCCAAGCCGGCGCTCACGGACCTAGCCGCCGCCGGACTGCGCTATGACGGATGGATCGCCAATGCCGACGTGCCGAAGGCGTTCGCCGCGCATCGTGTCACCGTCCACATCCCACGGCGCCCCTATCGTGAGGGTTTGCCCGGAATTCCGACGATCCGCATGTTCGAGGCGCTCGCCTGCGGCATTCCGCTGATTTCAGCACCATGGTCCGATGTCGAGCAGCTGTTCAGGCCCGGCGTCGACTTTCTGTTTGCCCACAATGGCTCGCAAATGCGGCAACACCTGCGGGCGGTATTGGCCGATGCGGATTTCGCGGCTTCCCTGGTGACTTCGGGTCTCGAGACCATCCGCTCGCGGCACACCTGCTCGCACCGCGTCGACGAGTTGTTCGGCGTGCTCACGGAATGCACAGCCGAACACACCATCAACAAGACCACCGCAAAGGAAGCCGCCGCATGAAGATGGCATTCTACGGATCGAGCCTCTTGTCGTCCTACTGGAACGGTGCCGCGACTTACTATCGCGGGTTGCTGAAGGCGCTTTCCCAATTGGGCTACGAAATCACCTTCTATGAGCCCGACGTCTACGACCGGCAGAAGAACCGCGACATCGAGGCGCCTGACTGGTGCACCGTGGTCGTATATGAAGCGACCCAGCACGCACTGATGCAGGTCGCGGCACGCGCCGCCAGCGCCGACATCGTCGTCAAGGCGAGTGGCGTCGGTTTCGAGGACGAGGCGCTGCTGCGCGCCGTCCTCGACCACGCCCGCAGCGACGCGCTGGTGGTATTCTGGGACGTGGACGCTCCAGCAACCCTTGCCCAGCTGCGCGACGAACCGGACCATCCGCTCCATGGCGCCCTGCAAGAAATCGACCTTGTGCTGACCTATGGCGGCGGCGACCCCGTCGTCTGGGCCTACCGTGCCATGGGGGCGAACGAATGCGTGCCGATCTACAATGCGCTCGATCCCCAAACGCATCACCCGGTCGCCAGCAATGCGCGTTTCGCTTGCGATCTGGCGTTCCTGGGCAACCGGCTGCCGGATCGTGAGGCACGCGTCGAAGCGTTCTTCCTCGATCCCGCAAGCCAGCTTCCGAAACAGCGTTTTCTGCTCGGCGGATCTGGCTGGGGGGACAAGCCGCTTCCCGCCAACGTCGGCTGGCTTGGTCACGTTGGCACCCGCGATCATAATGCCTTCAACGTCACACCCAAGGCAGTGCTGAACATCAGCCGCGACAGCATGGCCGTAAACGGTTTTTCACCGGCCACGCGTGTATTCGAGGCGGCTGGCGCCGGTGCCTGCCTCATCACCGACGCATGGCTGGGCGTGGAACTGTTCCTGAAACCAGGCGAGGAGATCCTGGTGGCACGCGACGGCGGCGATGTCGCCGAGATCATGCGCTCGCTGACCTCCAGTCGTGCAAAAGCAATCGGCCAGGCCGCACTTTGCCGCGTGCTGGCCGACCATACCTACGCGCTGCGGGCGGACGTGGCCGATGCCGTCTTCAAACGTCATTTCGAGCAGGGGACCGTGGAGGCAGCGGAATGACCAAGCAATTGAACATCGTCTTTCTCGGCCTGTCGCTGTCCTCGTCCTGGGGAAACGGCCACGCCACGACGTTTCGAGGCCTGCTGAAAGGTCTGCACGAACTCGGCCACCGCGTGACCTTTCTGGAGCGCGACGTGCCGTGGTACGCCAACCACCGCGATCTGCGAGATCCGGATTTCTGCGCCTTGCGCTACTACGAAACCACTGCGGAGTTGCAACGCGACTACGCCCGGTGCCTGGAGCAGGCCGACATCGTCGTCATCGGCTCCTTCGTGCCGGAAGGGCGCGTGGTCATCGACATCGTCGCTTCATTTTGCAAGGGGCGCTTCTGCTTCTACGACATCGACACACCGGTGACCGTGGCGCAGCTTTCGGCCGATGATTGCGATTATCTGAGCTGGCGGCAGATTCCGTATTTCGATGTCTACTTCTCTTTCACCGGCGGGCCGATGCTTGGCCATCTGGTGGAGGAGTTCGGCGCGCGCCGAGCCGAACCGCTCTACTGCTCGGCCGACCCGGAACGGCATCACCGGACCGGCGATCCGATCCGCTGGGATCTCGGCTATCTCGGCACCTACAGCGCGGATCGGCAGGCAACGCTGAACGCGCTGCTGCTCGAACCCGCACGGCATATGCCGGACCGCCGTTTCGTCGTAGCGGGCTCGCAATACCCATCCGACATCACCTGGCCGGACAATGTCGAACGCATCGAACATTTGCCGCCCGCCGATCATGCCGCGTTCTACAGCCGTCAGCGCTACACGCTGAACGTCACACGCAGTTCCATGATCGCTGCCGGGTGGTCGCCCAGTGTGCGCCTGTTCGAAGCGGCTGCTTGCGGCACGCCCATCATCAGCGATCGCTGGCCAGGGCTCGACAGCTTCTTTCCCGCATCGGCGATCCACACCGCCGGAGAAACGGACGCTGTCGTCGAGATCCTCTTCGGCGAGTCCGAGCGCACACGCCGGGCCATGGCCCGCCGGGCCCGCGAACGCGTCCTCGCATTCCACACCGGTGCGGCCAGGGCCCGCGAATTCGTGGCAGCGTTGACACAGCCAAGGGCGGCGGCCCTCGATTTCGACATCGGAAGCGCAGCATGACCGGCATACAGGAGAAAACGACGATGCGACAAAAAAGAAACGCGCAAAGGGCAAAGGCAGTGCTTGTTGCCGGCGGTGCGGGATTCCTCGGTTCGCATCTTTGCGAAGCATTGCTCCGCGACGGCTGGCGCGTGATCTGCGCCGACAATTTCCTGACTGGGCGCATGGAGAACATCATCTCGATCATGGACCAGCCGGGTTTCCGATTGATCGAGCAGGACATCTGCCGGCCATTGGATCTCGGCGAGCCCGTGGAGCATATCTTCAATCTGGCATGCGCTGCCTCGCCGCCGCGTTACCAGGCCGACCCGATCCACACCACGCGAACCTGTGTGATCGGCACGCTCAACCTGCTTGAACTCGCTGCCCACAATAACGCGCGGCTGCTACAGGCCTCGACGAGCGAAGTGTATGGCGATCCGGAGCAACATCCTCAGAAGGAGGACTATGTTGGCCATGTGAACTGCACCGGCCCACGCGCCTGCTACGACGAGGGCAAGCGCACCGCCGAAACGCTTTGCTTCGACTATCTTAGAGCCGGCAAAGCCGACGTGCGCGTCGCGCGCATCTTCAACACCTACGGTCCGAGAATGGATCCGGCGGACGGCCGCATCGTCTCGAACCTGATCATGCAGGCGCTCGAGAAACGTCCTCTGACGATCTTCGGCGACGGCTTGCAGACGCGATCCTTCTGCTACGTCTCCGATCAGATTGATGGATTGAGGCGACTGATGGATATCGATCCCAATCCGGGCAAGCCGGTCAACCTGGGCAATCCCGGAGAATTCAGCATCGTGCGACTGGCGGCGTTGGTAAAGGCGATGACCGGCACCAAATCGGATCTGAGATTTCTGCCGCTGCCGCAAGACGATCCTCGGCGCAGGCAGCCCGATATTTCGCGTGCAAAAGCGCTGCTCGGCTGGACACCGAAGGTGCCCCTCAACGAAGGGCTCAAGCTGACGATCGATTATTTCGCGGCGCTCGAAGGCAGTCGCATCGGCGATCAGATGACAGGCTTTGCCAAAAGGGCGAGACCCGCATCCGGCGGGCTGCAGAACCTTCCGGCATGATGCGAGCCGGCGGTCGAATCTTTCCCGAGATCGTGCGGAACATCCGCCCAAGCTTGTGGTTTGGCGGGAGGACCCGATACGGAGGATCATCCTCATGCGACCCAAGCGACCCGCGAGAGAGATCGACCAGATGGCCGAACGTGAGACGGCTGCCTATCTGCGGCGCGCCTCGATCACCTATCTCGAGTGCTGCGTCAGCCTGATGATGACGCATCTCCAGCGGGAGGAAGTGGCCACTATTCTCGAGCAGGAAGCAGACATGTTGCGAAGGCTGGACTGATCGGAACGATCATGCCCGGCATTCGTCCAGGAACCGTATCAGTCGCATCCTATATCGGTCTGCCGTCGCGGCCAGCCTTGCTTTTTCCCGGCCACTTTCGGATTGCGCAGCCGTGCTCCAGAGCCCGAGCTGGAATGCCAAATAGCACGGTTCGAAAAAGCCGATGTGGCCGTTGTCGATGGCAAGCTTCATTCCTTGGACCAGGGTCCTCACATCGCTGTCGGATAGCCCGTACTCGACACGGGCGCCGGCAATGTCCCACTCAATTGGCTGGCAGCCGATCAAATCGTGTGCCCGGCAATGGTCGACAGCATCTGTCTTGAGCGCCGTGCCGTCGGCACGAACGAGAAACTCCCACGGTTGGAGCTTTCCGTCGATTTCAACCCGCTGAAGCACATGCGCGGGAGTTTTTTTCGCGAGCCAACCGCGCAACGTCGCCGCGCGTTTTTCGCCCACGGCTTCCGACGCATTGGAAACAGCCATCTCCGCGAGTGCAAGCAATGATGCACCCGGTTCGCAAGTTCGAAGATTGAGCGCACGCCAGGCCAGGTAATTTGTGAACTCCGCGATCAGTCTTTCCCTGGGCAGCGGCGCCTGATCCATCGTGGTGCCGTCAATCCACCGTTCAACCAGAAAGCCATGGCAAAACGCGACAACTTGCGACCCGAACCCGGCTTCATGCAACATCGCCGCGGCTCGTTTCTTGCGCAGTCCGGTTTCGCCGAGGCCGGCAAATTTGACGAGCCAGCGGTCACGCCCGGCGGACGCCAGGAATTTGCGCCGCTCGTTACCGCGTGGGCTCGGCGGCCAGCGCCCTTCATCGGCGTAGTGGGCGGCCCGCCACTCGCCGCCAGATAGCTCGGTCAGGCTTAATTCCGGCCTGCCGACCGCCTCGGCCACCCAGTCGCGCAACGTGGGAATTTTCGAGCTTTCGGAGAAGGTGCATTCAAACGCCGTCGCCACATGCTTCGGACAGCGCGACCATGTCTCCCGAGCCTCCCGCGACGCTTCGATGCCCGGGCCGCCTGAATGGCTGGGAAACAGGTGAATGCGGTCCGTATCGATACCCAGTTCACGCAGCCACACGATAACGGCATGCATCGAACTGCCGGACAGGCCAGGACCCTCGTCGACAACGGCGAAACGCGCCGATGGATTGTTCATCCAAGTGGCGATCGACCGCGGATCGGCGTTGATATGCCTGCGGAAGGGATGGCCGATCGGGCGAACGCTGAATGGTGCCGGCGCACCAATCGAGGCCGCCACCATAGCTGCCAGCCCGAGGCCAATGCTGCGGACGCCGATCACGCATGTGTTCGCATCGAGACCCGACTTCTGCGCCGCGTCCAAATAGCTTTCGGGATAAAGCGCATAATGCGCATAACCCTCGGCAGAGCCGGTCAGAACCTCGGCCTGGCAGTCGAGCCCGGCCAGCAGTTTGAAAAGTCCCGGGTCGATGCCACCGCCGGCGTCAAAACCGCTTCGCCACGACTTCGCCACCTCTGCCGCAAGTCCGACCAGCAACCTGGCGCCTTGCTGTTGTCGTGGCGAAAAGATGTCGATGCCGCTAGTTTCGAAATCGACATCGGCAAGCGCCTGAACCAGCTCCGACACGCTGATGAACAGTCCGACCAATGCAGCATGGCGTTGGATGCCATGAGACATCCGATCCAGGCTTTCGGCCATTTCGCTTGCTGCTTCGCGAAGCTGTTGTGCGTTCTGCGTCTGCTTGTGGTCGCCGTAGACGATCATCGATCGGTTTTCCAATGCTTGCCGTGCGGCAACGCATCGAATGCAGCTTCGATCCATGCTGTCTCGCGCAATTTTTCGATGGGCGGAGGAACATTCCGGCACGCTGATGGTTCGGCGCCAGGAACTTACCTTTGAACAACATAGGGTGGCGGTTCGTGGGATCGAAAAAGGTTCGTGTTGGTATCGTTGGTGTCGGCAACTGCGCATCCTCCCTCGTGCAGGGCCTCTCCTTTTACCGTCACGCGAAAAGCAACGAACCAATCCCTGGGCTGATGCATGCCGACCTCGGCGGCTACCATGTCGACGACATCGAGATTGTCTGCGCATTCGATGTCGCCAGGAGCAAAGTTGGCCTCGACGTCGCGGAAGCGATCTACGCCGCCCCCAACAACACGTTCCGCTTTGCCGACGCGTTGACAACCGGCGTTCGCGTCGAGCGCGGACCGACGCTGGACGGGATCGGCAAATATTTGCGTGACGAGATTGAAG
This sequence comes from Mesorhizobium sp. M0715, assembly GCF_040320355.1. Taxonomy (NCBI): domain Bacteria; kingdom Pseudomonadati; phylum Pseudomonadota; class Alphaproteobacteria; order Hyphomicrobiales; family Phyllobacteriaceae; genus Mesorhizobium; species Mesorhizobium sp. M0715. Next base: position 113,915 of record NZ_JAMYPL010000015.1, read on the forward strand.
AAGCTCCGGAGCCGGTTGCCAATGTCAGCGAGATCCTGCGCGACAGCAACGCTGACGTGCTGGTTTCCTACCTGCCGGTGGGTTCCGAGGAGGCGACCTGCTTCTATGCCGAATGCGCACTCGAGGCCGGCTGCGCCTTCGTCAATTGCATACCCGTTTTCATCGCCTCACGTCCGGAATGGCGCCGGCGCTTTGAGCAGCGAGGACTGCCGCTGGTCGGCGACGATATCAAGAGCCAGGTCGGCGCGACCATCGTGCACCGGTTGCTGGCCAATCTCTTTCGCGAACGCGGCGTGCGCATCGACCGCACCTATCAGCTGAATTTCGGCGGCAACACCGATTTTCTCAACATGCTGGAACGCGAGCGGCTGGAATCGAAGAAAATCTCGAAGACACAGTCCGTGGCCAGCCAGTTCGATGTTCCCCTGGAGCCGGGCAATATCCATGTCGGCCCGAGCGACCATGTGCCTTGGCTCACCGATCGCAAATGGGCCTATATAAGGGTGGAAGGCACGACTTTCGGCGGCGTGCCGCTCAATGCCGAACTCAAGCTGGAAGTCTGGGATTCTCCAAATTCAGCCGGCGTGGTGATCGATGCGTTACGCTGCGCCAAGCTGGCGCTCGATCGCGGCATAGCCGGTGCCCTGACCGGTCCCTGCAGTTATTTCATGAAGTCGCCTCCCGAACAGTTCACCGACGCCGAAGCGCGGCAGCGCACGCTTGCGTTCATCGCTGGCAAGGACGAGCCTTTGCTCGATGCCGCAGAATGACGACGACCTTCTTTCTGATCCGCCATGCGGCACACGACAATGTAGGCTCTTATCTTGCAGGCCGGATGGACGGCGTTTGCCTCGGCGATGCCGGCAAGGCACAGGCAGCGCAGCTTGGCGGCCGCATGGCCCGGGAGCCTATCGTCGCGATCCTGTGCAGCCCGCGTGAGCGTACGCGAGAGACGGCGCTGCCAATCGCGCTAGCCTGCGGTGTCGGGGACATCGCGATCTGCGCCGAACTCGACGAGATCGACTTCGGCGACTGGTCGGGAAAGACTTTCGATGAGCTGAATGGCGACGCCAGTTGGCGAGCGTGGAATGACCAGCGGCAGGAGGCAAGGACACCGAGTGGCGAGACCATGCAGGATGTCCAGCAACGCATTGTGTCGCTGATGGCCGCGGTCCGCGAGCGGCATCAGAACCAATGCGTCGCCCTGGTCAGCCATGCCGATGTGATCAAGGTCGCCGTCTGCACCGTCCTTGGCTTGCCGGCCGGTGACTGCTTTCGCTTCGACATCGATCCCGCCTCGATCACGACGATCGTGTCGGGGGACTGGGGGGCGAAGCTGATCCGATTGAACGAAGTTGCCTGACGAGGATTTGCCGGATGCAGATGGTCATTTTCGGTCTTACCGTCACGTCTTCATGGGGTAACGGCCATGCCACTTTATGGAGGGGACTGATCAGAGCCCTCGCCCGGCGCGGCTGGTCCATTACCTTCTTCGAACGCGACACACCCTACTATGCCGGAACGCGCGATCTCGATCATCTGGACGGCGGCAACGTCGTGCTCTACCCGGACTGGGAGGACATCCGCCGGGTCGCGGAGCAAACGATCAAACGATCGGATGTCGTGATCGTCACCTCTTATTGTCCCGACGCCGTGGACGCCTCGCGGCTGGCGCAGCAGGCAGGGCGCGGAGTGCGGGTCTTCTACGATCTGGACACTCCAGTCACGCTTGCCCGCATCGAACAAGGTGAGCGTCCACCCTATTTCGGCCCCGAGGGTCTTGCGGATTTCGATCTCGTCCTGAGTTACACAGGCGGCCCGGCGATCGACGCGCTGAAGACGGTGCTGGGTGCGCGCCACGTGGTGCCGCTCTATGGGCATGTCGATCCCGACCAACACCGGCCGGCAGCGCCGCGAGCCGATTTCAGGGCCGATTTGTCCTATCTCGGAACCTATGCGCCAGATCGCCAGGCGGCGGTCGAAAATCTGCTGGTTCGCCCAGCTGCGCGCTTGCCGGACCAGCGCTTCGTCATCGGCGGCGCACAATACCCGCAGGAGTTCCCGTGGAGCGACAACATCTTCTTCGTCAGGCACCTTCCGCCGGCCGATCACCCGGCGTTTTTCTCATCCTCTCGTCTGACGCTGAATGTCACCCGCGAGGCGATGGCGCAAAAGGGCTGGTGCCCTTCGGGCCGGTTGTTTGAAGCAGCGGCATGTGGAGTGCCGATCATAACCGACACCTGGCCGGGCCTAAGCAGCTTCTTCGAACCCGGCAGCGAGATCCTGCTGGCCCACGACACCGATGACGTCGTCGCGGCGCTCGCCTTACCCGCAGGAGAACTCGATGCCATCAAAACCCGAGCGCGCGAACGGGTTCTCGACGAACACACCTCTGCTCGGCGCGCGGCGGAGCTGGACCACATTCTAAACGACGCCTTTCAAAGATCTCCCGGCGAACCGATGATGGAAGCAGTCTGATGTTGGGCATTGTGCCCGCTGCCGGGCGCGGCAGCCGCATTCAGCCGCTCGGCTTCTCCAAAGAGCTGCTGCCGGTCGGCAGTCGGATCGATGGGCAGACCGAGCGTCCCTGCGCCGTGAGCGAGTATCTGGTGCGGCGGATGGTGCGCGCCGGCGTCGACAAGATCTGTTTCATCATTGGATCGGGCAAATCCGACATTCTCGAATATTACGCCGCCGGCTATGGTGACGCCGCGGCTCTCTTCGTGGTGCAGCCCAATCCGGTTGGGCTTTGCGATGCGATTTTTCGGGCAGCTCCTCTCGTCGCGCCCGATGAGGTCGTCCTGGTCGGCCTTCCCGACACGATCTGGTTTCCCGAGGACGGCTTCTGTCATTTGCCTGACGATCAGCTTTCATTTCTGCTCTTCCCGGTGGATCGTCCGGAATTCTTCGACGCCGTCATTGTCGATGACCACGAACGCGTGATCGAAATCCAGGTCAAGCAACAGGATGCCGGCACGAACTGGGTTTGGGGTGCGTTCAAGATGCCGGGCCAGATCCTGCATCAGCTTGCGGCACTCTGGCGCGAGCGGGAATGCCGTGACGAATATATCGGCACGTTGGTCAACGCCTACCTTGCGGCCGGAGGTCAAGCCTCCGGCGTCAAGGCTGGGTCCGCCTATGTCGATGTCGGCACGTTCAATGGCTATCGCACGGCTCTGCGGCTGCTCGAGGACGGCGCCGCACCCGTCCATCACCAAACGGCCACGATTATGCCAGGTGCCCGTTCGCATGTGCCTGTCGTTCCCGGCGAAGGAGCCTGATCATGCTGCATTCCCATGCCGAAATCCGCCGCCGTATCGATGCTCTCGGCCCATGGTTCCACAACATGGAACTGGCGGGTGTCGAAACCGCTCCCAACCATTTTCTCGGCAATTATCCGCTGATCAAATGGCGCAAATTCGCCGAGGCCATTCCCGCGGATCTGACAGGCAAGACGGTGTTGGATATCGGCTGCAATGCCGGTTTCTATTCCATCGAGATGAAACGGCGAGGTGCTGCCCGTGTCCTCGGCATCGATTTCGATGAGGCCTATCTGGCGCAGGCCCGCTTTGCCGCCGAGATCGCCAATTGCGAAATCGAATTCCAGAGACTTTCGGTCTACGACGTCGGCGCCCTGTGCGAAACATTCGATATCGTGCTGTTCATGGGGGTGCTTTATCACTTGCGCCACCCCTTGCTCGCGCTCGACCTTATCCGTGAGCATGTCGCCGGTGACCTGATGATCTTCCAGTCCATGCAGCGCGGCAGCACAGATCTGCCCGAGATGGAAGAGAACTATCATTTCTGGACGCATGACCTGTTCGACCGGCCGGAATTTCCCAAGCTCCATTTCATCGAGCACCGCTATGCCGATGACCCGACCAACTGGTGGATTCCCAACCGCGCCTGCACCGAAGCGATGCTGCGCAGCGCCGGATTTGAAATCGTCCTGCATCCGGAGCAGGAGGTCTATTTCTGCCGCGCCGCCGGCGACCCGGCCAGTGGCGGTCCCGTCTACCCCTCGAAAGGACAGCGCCATGATTGAAGCCGCGATGATCTGGAACGAGCCCAACAACAAATCGCATTGGGACCCGGAACTCGACCCTGATTGGAGCCGCTTTGCCAGGATGGCGATCCTGTCGGCGGACGCAATCGCATCTGAAAACCCGGCTTTGACCAAAGTGCTCGGCGGCATCTCGCCGATAGATCCGGGGTTCATCACCCGCATGAAGGAATTCGGCGTGCTGGATCATGTAGATGCCGTCGCCGTGCACGGCTTTCCCCTCGACTGGAACCTGTGGCAGATCCAGGAATGGCCGCAGAAGATCGGCGAGATCGCGACCGTCACCGACCTTCCCATCTGGGTCAGCGAAGTCGGCGTATCGACCTTCGGCGCCGAGGAAATCCAAGTCTGGGGGCTCAAGCGCACAGCTGAATTGCTGCTCGGCAATGCACCACGCATCCAGTGGTACAGCCTCTATGATCTTCCGCGTGAATGGGAAGCAACGACGCGGCACCGCGAAGCTGAGGGCTCGTCTTATTACCGGCATTTCCATATGGGGCTGCTGCGCCAGGACGGCACGCCAAAGCCCGCGCTGGAGGAATTCCTGCGCCATGCACCTGCAATGGGCCTGGTGCAGTGGTTTCATTTCGAAGACCCGCGGCTGGACGATGCCGTCGCCTGGATGAAGCGGCTGGGTGTCACCAATATGCGTACCGGGCTTTCCTGGGCGGACAGCTTTCGGCCGAATGCGCTGGACTGGTTCGACCGGCAGATGGAAGCACTCGCCGATTTCGATGTGACGGTCACCTTCTGCTTCACACCTCAGCACCGCGGAATGATGCCCCACCACACCAGCCCCCCCCTGGTGCCGGAGGAGTTCGCGGAATTCTGTTCAACCATGATCCGCCGCTATGCGCCTGGCATGACATCCGCCTCGCTCCCCACGCAGCGGGCCTCGGCCGCGTGAAATGTCATGGTGCCCATGCATCAGATGCCGGGCTCCGCGACGCCGTTGACAGGTGGAGATGCGGCGCAGGGCAACGAGAAGCGACCGGCCGCGACGCTCACCGTCCTCAATGTCGCCTACCCTCTCGCGCCCGTCGGCCCCGACGCTGTCGGCGGTGCCGAACAGGTTCTGTCGATGCTCGATCGGGCACTGGTTCAGGCCGGTCATCGGTCTATCGTCATTGGCTGCCGAGGCTCCCGAACGAGCGGCACGCTTGTGGAAATACCGGCCGAAAACGGCGTACTCGACGAGGCGGCGAAGAGCCGCGCGCAACAGGCCCATCGCGACGCGATCGCGGCTGCCCGCGCCCGATGGCCCATCGACGTGGTTCATCTGCACGGCATTGATTTCGACGCTTATCTGCCCGACGATGGTCCGACCTTGGTGACCCTCCACCTGCCATTGGATTGGTATCCGGCCGCGGCATTGCGCCCGACGCGCGGTGACCTCTGGCTCCATGCGGTCTCGCCCAGCCAGCAGAAAACCGCGCCATCAGGCGCCAGGCTGGCGGCGCCGATTCCAAACGGCGTTGACATCGAAGCACTGACCCTGCTGCAGCCGAAGCGCGACTTTGCCCTTGTTCTAAGCCGGGTTTGCCCGGAAAAGGGCGTCCACCTGGCGCTCGACGCAGCCAAACAGGCAGATGTGCCGCTGGTCATCGGCGGCAAGGTCTATCCCTATGAAACGCATACGCGGTACTTTCGCGATGAGGTCCAATCTCGCCTCGATGGCCGCCGCCGCTTCCTTGGCCCGCTCGGCTTCACCGCCAAGCGACGCATTCTCAACGCAGCGCGCTGTCTGGTCATTCCGAGCCTCGTAGCCGAGACCAGCTCGCTTGTGGCCATGGAGGCCCTCGCCTGCGGTACCCCGGTGGTCGCCTTTCCAAATGGTGCGCTTCCCGATGTCATAGAGCACGGCAGGACGGGCTTTCTCGTCGACACGGTCGATGAGATGGCCCAAGCCATTCTTGCGGCGTCCAGCTTGGATGCCGAGACATGCAGGGCCGAAGCGCGACGGCGGTTTTCGCTGGAACGGATGATCTCGTCTTACATGGACGCCTATCAGGCGCTGGCACAGCTTGGCAGTGGTCGCCGGCGCTTCGCCGCGGTGCCGTGAGTAAAGCTGTGCTGCGCAGCGAAATCATCGGTGACCTCGCACAATTCGACGCCTTGACGCCGCACTGGTGGAAACTGTGGCAGCAGAGTCCCTCGGCGACGCCGTTTCAATCTCCCGCCTGGCTGGTGCCGTGGTGGCACGCATTCGCACCCGGTGAACTGGCGACGGTCGCGGTATGGCGCGGCGGCGATCTGGTCGGGCTGGCGCCGCTCTATCTCGAGCATGGGACCGCCGGTTCGAAGCTGCTTCCGGTCGGCATTTCGCTCAGCGACTACCTGGACATTCTGGCTGTCCCTGGGATCGAAGCCGAGGTCGTCGCCATTGTCGCCGAGTCGATCCTCTCGATCGGGTGGGTGCAATGGATCTTGTCGGACTTGCCGCAGGACAGCGTCGCCCTTGCGATGACGCATCCCGAGATGGATTGGCCGACCGCCCACGCCGCCTGCCCCGTGCTCGCCCTCGCCGGCGACGAAACGCTTGCAGGCTGCGTCCCCGCAAGACGCAGACGCCAGTTGCGTCGGGCGCGTCAAGCCGCATCAAGATGCGGCCGGATCGCGATGTCGTCGGCGAGCGGCAGTCCGCAAACCTTCCTCGATCAGTTGATCCGCCTGCACAATATGCGCTGGGCCGAACAAGGAGGCGGTGTGTTGGCCAACGCCGCCGTCGAGCAATTCCATCGGCTCTCACTTCCCGTGCTCGATGCTCACGGTCTGGTGCGATGCTGGCTGTTCGCGATCGATGGCGGGACCGTCGGCGCCTATTACGGATTTCACCACCGCGGCCGTGCCTATGCTTACCTCGGTGGCTTCGACCCTGCTTATGCCGAGGAGAGCCCAGGCGCGATCCTGATTGGCCACGCAATCGCGGAAGCGATCCGCGAAGATGCCCGCGAGTTCGATTTCCTGCGCGGCCAGGAGGCCTATAAATATGGCTGGGGCGCCGTCGACAGGTGGACGATGCGCAGGGTCTGGACGCGGAGTTGATGCATGAGTGTAACCGCACCGAAAGCCGCCCGGCGCCTGACATCGGTCAGGCTGGCGGTTGAAGACTGCGTGGCCGATGGCATTTGCGCCGAAGGCGTTCTCGTCAGGCTGGCGCTCCACCTGCCGCCCACAATTGGAGCGGCGGAATTGGCGGAGGTCGTGCTGAAGGTCCAGCCGGCGGATGCCGGCGACGCAGCAAGGCTGCGAAAGGTCGCCGGACTGCTGCGCTGCAAGCCAGACGTCTTCGCCATGTTGCAGGCAACGGGTGGCGCCGTTCGGCATGAGCGCGATGAGGATGAGACGAATGTCGCTGTCGTCAGGCGGCTGGCCTCCAGCTTCGATGCCGCGGCAGCGATTTCGGGAGCCGCGAGTGTCCAACTGGCATCCCTCGGCGATGAGGCAAGGCTCACAGCCACGACCAACGAAATCGTTGCATGGCTGGAAGCGCGAGAATTCACCGGAAGGGAACGGAGCATCCTCGACATCGGTTGCGGCATCGGCCGTTTCGAGCGCGCGCTGTGCAAATCCTTCAAGCGGATGGTCGGCATCGACATATCGCCGCGGATGATCTCCATCGCCTCCGAGCAATGCGCCGCACTCGGCAATGTCGAGTTGCGACAAACCTCCGGTCTCGATCTGTCCGAATTCGCCGATGCCAGTTTCGATTGCGTGCTGGCGGTGGACAGCTTTCCCTATGTGGTTCTGGCCGGCATGGCTGATCGGCATTTCGACGAAATTGCGCGCGTTCTGAAACGGCCGGGCTGGCTCGCCTTGCTGAACTATTCCTATCGCGGATCACTTCTCTCAGACCGCGATGATATCGGCCGTCTGGCGCAAGCTCATCAATTGCGGGTCCTCATCGACGGCGAGAAGCCGTTTCGGTCGTGGGACGGCGACGCCTTTCTGCTCGCTGGGTGAAGCGGAACATTACAGCGCGATGCCAGTTCGGACGTCGAACAACGGGCACCGACGAGTGTCCCCGATTCGAAGGAGGATATCATGGCATCCGGCGGTAAAAAACATTTCGGCCGCAGCAGCCAAGCAAGAGTGCCGGCGCCGGCGCGGTGATCTCCCCGGAGAAGGACGAGATCGAAGAAAACGCGGTCTTGTCGAATCGCGACAAGAAGCAGCATGCCAGGAGCGCGGGCAGGACGGCAATCGGATCAAGTCCGATCAATATCCGGGTGACGCCGCTGACCGATTGCCGAAGGACTGAACGCCACCGCAGCGCGTCCATGGCCCGCGGCGACGAAGGAGCAGCAAGGAAATAAACCTGTGCAAGGGGCCGCTGGTGAGCTTCTTGGCGGTGGACACCGCCTTGTAATGCAAGGCGCTTACCACCACACTAGGATCAAGGGACCGCTATCAAGAGAATGTGATGTCTCGTTCGAGCGACGATACCGCGGATCCGCATGTCGAGATGGCTGTGGATCAGGAGATTGCTTCCCTGCTGGCCGCCATAGAGCAGGAAAAAATTCCAGACCGCCTGACCAAGCTGGCGATCGAATTGCAAAACGCGCTCGTCGAGAAACGTCGACGCGACGTGAAGAACTGACTATCTGCGGCCGTCGACCTCGACATCGAGCTGACCATCCGAAAGCTGGTTTCTTCTCTCCATCAATGTCTCCAGCGAACTCTCTCCAAGGAATTCAAGGATGTTGGCGCGCGCACGGTTCAGGCGGCTTTTGACCGTCCCGACCGCGCAACCGCATATGTCGGCGGTTTCCTCGTAGCTCACTCCCAAAACGCCGATCAGCATCAGGACTTCGCGTTGGTGTTCAGGCAGCCTTTGAATGGCGCCGTGAACTTCCCTGCTCTGAACGGTCCATTCCTGGGTGGCTTCCGAAATCGGTCTCGAAGACGCGCAATCGAGCAGTCCTGGCGCCTCCCGGGCAGCGATCTTGACCCGGGTGTAATAAGTGTTGCGCATGATGGTGAAGAGCCACGACTTCATGCGCGTACCGGGTTCGAACTTGTCGATGTTGGCGAGACCCTTGGTCAGTGTCTCCTGCACGAGATCGTCGGCGTCGTCGGGGACGCGGCAGAAGGTGCGCGCGAATGCCCGCAGGGCAGGTATCAGGTCAACGATGGAAACTTCATTGGTTTCCTGGTCGGCCAAAAGGCAGCCTCCGGATGACAATGGTCCAGCTCCCAGAAGAAAGAGTGTGTGAACGCAGCCCCAGCTAAATGCATGGAAGTTTGGTTCGTTCCTCGTGCTGGAGACAACTCTTCATAAATTCTGCGCAGGCGGAGATATCTGTCATCCGATCGGCGCGCACCATCGCCGCAGCAGTCACGGCTCCTCCGGCAGCGGTGTCTCCAGCGTCCATTTTTTACGGGAACAAAGCCGCTCACCGGCAGTTTGATGGCTTGACCACTTCAACCTTCCGGTATCGATCGAGGACCTGTCATGGCCAAATCCGCTCGCCCCTCCGCTCGCCAATCGGCAAGTGGACTGGATCAGAATAGCGCGCGCGGAAATGGCGGCGAGTTGCACCAGATCGCGGGGGATGAAACGCCTGCCCTTACGACGGCGCTCGGAACGCCTGTCTCCGACGACCAAAACACATTGCGGATCGGTGAGCGCGGACCATCGCTGATCGAGGACTTTCACTTTCGCGAGAAGATTTTCCACTTCGACCACGAACGCATCCCGGAAAGGGTCGTTCATGCCCGCGGCTACGGTGCGCATGGTTTTTTCGAGACCTACGAGTCACTTTCCAAATACACACGTGCCGACATTTTCCAGCGAGTTGGTGAAAAGACGCCGGCATTCGTTCGTTTCTCGACGGTTGCCGGCAACAAGGGCTCGTTCGATCTCGCCCGCGACGTGCGCGGCTTCGCGGTCAAGCTCTACACCAAGGAAGGCAATTGGGACCTGGTCGGCAACAACATCCCGGTCTTCTTCATCCAAGACGCCATCAAGTTTCCCGATCTGATCCACGCCGCCAAACAGGAGCCCGACCGCGCCTTTCCGCAGGCACAGACGGCGCACGACAATTTCTGGGACTTCATCAGCCTGATGCCGGAATCGATGCACATGGTGATGTGGATCATGTCGGATCGCGCGATCCCGCGTTCCTTCCGCTTCATGCAAGGCTTTGGTGTGCACACGTTCCGCCTCGTCAACGCGAAGGACGAATCCACCTTCGTCAAGTTCATCTGGAAACCCAAGCTCGGCATGCAATCGGTGGTCTGGAACGAGGCGGTCAAGATCAATGGCGCCGATCCCGACTTCCATCGCCGCGATCTGTGGGAGGCCATACAGGCCGGCAATTTCCCGGAATGGGAGTTGACGGTGCAACTGTTCGATCAGGCGTTTGCCGACAGTTTCGACTTCGATATCCTGGATGCAACGAAGATCATTCCCGAAGAGGTCCTCGAACCAATTCCGGTCGGTCGGCTGGTGCTCGACCGGATGCCGGATAATTTCTTCGCCGAGACCGAGCAGGTGGCGTTCATGACGCAGAATGTGCCGCCCGGAATCGATTTCTCCAACGATCCGCTTCTGCAAGGCCGCAACTTCTCTTATCTCGATACCCAATTGAAACGGCTGGGCAGCCCGAACTTTACCCATCTGCCGATCAATGCGCCGAAGTGCCCGTTCGCCCATTTTCAACAGGACGGGCACATGGCCATGCGCAACCCGGCCGGTCGCGCCAATTATGAGCCGAACTCATGGGGACTGGGACCGCGCGAGGATCCGCAGCGTGGCTTCCGTTCTTTCGCCGATGCCGAAGAAGGGCAGAAAGTACGTCTGCGCGCGGAGAGCTTCGCCGATCACTACAGCCAGGCCCGGCAATTCTTCAACAGCCAGACACCACCGGAGCAGCGTCACATCGCGATGGCGCTGACATTTGAACTGAGCAAGGTCCAGGCACCGGCGATCCGCGAGCGCATGGTTTCGCATTTGTTGAACATCGATGAAACGCTGGCGACCACGGTCGCCGACAAGCTCGGCGTCCGTGACCTGCCCGAACCTGCCGAAGCCGCCGTTACGCCGCGTGATGACTTGCCGCCGTCGCCGGCGCTCAGCATCATTCAAAATGGGCCTGATAGTTTTGAAGGCCGCAAAGTCGGTGTCATGCTTAGCGATGGAGCCGATGTCGCGCTGTTCGAGGAACTTCGTTCCGCCATCGAAGCGGAAGGCGCGGTGATGGAGGTGGTTGCGCCCAAGGTGGGCGGCGTCGAAACCGCCGACGGCACTCACATCGAGGCAAGGCACATGATCGACGGCGGTCCATCCGTATTGTTCGACGCGGTGGTGCTGCTCCTCTCCGAGGCGGGCGCCGAGTTGCTGGTCAAGGAGGCCGCTGCGAAGGATTTCGTGTCTGATGCGTTTGCGCACTGCAAGTTCATCGGCTTCACCACAGGGGCCGAGCCGCTCCTGATCAAAGCAGGCGTCGCTCCCGATGCCGATGAGGGGTTGACGCGGCTGGATTCGGCAGCTTCGGTAACTGCGTTTGTGCAGTCATGCCGCAAACTGCGGCTCTGGGCGCGGGAGGCGGCTGTCAAGCTTTGATGCGATGGCGCCAGCTGTTCCGTTGGCGTGTCCGCAGGCCTTGGTTGCCGCCACACCAGCCGCCACCGCGATCTACGAGCGGCCTTCCTTGCTGGACGCTTGTTGCCGCTGCTTTTCCAGGACCTCGTCGGTCCCGACCAGCTTCTTTGCTCCGCCTGAAATGGTCGTGGACACCACCGAGGGCGGATCGCTCGCCGGAAAGGAATCCTCCAACCCCGCCTGCAGTTGGTCCTCGAGCGTCTGTGGTTCTTCGGAACGGCCGGGCGTTCTGCGCGTGTCTATCTTCTCAAGTGCCTGTTTCTTTTTTGGCGAATCGTTGGCGTTCCGGACCAGGGCGTAAAGCTGCTCGATCGCGAATTCCTTGATCGATTCGAAATCGGCCCGATCGTCCTTTGCTGCCTCGATTTGATCAAGCATGGCTTTCTCGAAGCGGTCGAGGCTGTCGGCTCCGCAGGCATGGGAAAGGCGCAACAGGGCCTCGTTCAGCATCAACGGAGCGAAATGTGCTGAAGCTTCAAGCCTGAGTTGCCTTAAACGATCCGGAGTGGCGGCCTGCAACTTTGACATGGACAACCTTCTTTCTCCCACAAACGTCTTAACGACATTTGACCGCCGATGTTCCACCAGGCCTGAACATCCTTCACGCCCGGCGAGCTACAGGAACCAGCTTGCTACCAGCCCCGCCGACGCCGCAAGAATCGCCAGGATCGTCACCCCACCCAGGATGTTCGTACTTGTGCTGTTGACCTTGTCACCCATGATCTTGCGGTTGTTGGTCATGATGAGAATGAGAAGCAGCAGCGGCGGCGTTGAAAATCCTTGCACGATGCCGGACCAGACCAGCGCTTTCATCGGGTTGAAGCCGAAGAAATTGAGGCCCACCGCCACCAGCGTTATGACCCCGATCACGATGTAGAATTTGGGAGCCTGCCGGGGTTTGGCATGCAAGCTATTCTTCCATCCCATCGCCTGAGCGAAATCGAAAGCAGCGCCAGCGGTCATGATCGGCACGGCCAGAAAGCCGACGCCAATTACACCGGCCGCAAAGAGAATGCCGGCAGCGTCGCCGGCAAGCGGCCGCAGCGCTTCGGCCGCCTGTGCCGCTGTCTCGATCTGCGTCTGCCCGGCCTTGTAGAGCGTCGACCCTGTCGAAAGGATGATGAAATACATGATCAGATTGGAAAACGTCATGCCGATCAGGATATCGCGGCGGGATCGGCGCAGCTCGCCCTCGGTGGCTCCTTTGCGCTCTTCGAGGCTCGTTCGACCCTTGGCGATCTCCTCCTCCACCTCCTGATTGGACTGCCACGTGTAAAGGTATGCGGAGAGCGTGGTCCCGACGATGGCGACGAGGATGGACAGGTATTCGCGGCTGAACTCGATTTTTGGCAACAGCGTGCCACGCAGAACGGAGGCGGCATCCGGTTTGGCAAGCACCGCGGAGACCACATAGGCAAGCAGAGCCAGAGCCAGCCACCGGAACACATTTCGGATCAATTTATACGATCCGAACACCTGCAGGGCAAAAATGACGATCGCGACGACAATGACGACCAACGGAGCAGGCAGCGGAACAAACAGCACAATGGCCGCCGACATGGCGCCAAGGTCGGCGGCTGCCTCGATCGTGTTGCCAATCAGTACGCCCACCAGCACAGACCATAGCAGCCAACGCGGATAGAAGTCCGATATGACCTTGAAAAGCCCGCGACCCGAAACCTGGCCAAGTTTGGATGAAAGATAGACGACGAGATACATCATCGGCAGCGTGACAGGTGCCGTCCACAGCAGGTCGGGCCCGAACCGCGCTCCGGCGCTCGCGTAGGTACCGATAGCCGAGCAGTCGTCATCGGCCGCGCCGGTGATCAGACCAAGCCCGAGAGCCCGAACGACGCCGCCTTTTTTTGGCTCTCTTGCCCTTTGGCCCTCTTCAGGTGGCTTGTTCATTGAAGGCGCGTCTTTACCGGGGCCACGCAAGAAATCATGACGAACATTCCAATCGGATGCCGATGAAGCAGCCGTTTCAAGCTGCATTGAGATCGAGTTCGAACCTCTGGTCAGGCTTTTTGTTCCTGGACACAGTCCCGGTCCGCGACGGCGATTCATCCCATGCGGGTTCTTTCGGCGGAGCCGAACATCGAAGCGAATGCTCCGTTCCCCTGAAGAAGAGAATGCTTGTGTCGAAGCCTGTCATTCAGGCGACGTGGCACAAAATTATTCTTTGAAGGAATGTCCAGCGGCGCCAAAGTCGAGTGTGGGGCCCGGCTGTTCATCCGCTTCGTCAGCGGCTCGTACCGCCGCCGATCACCATCCGCACGCCGAGGCCGATGATGAGACAGCCGGCGAGCCGCTGCTGCCAAAGCCTTGCGCGAGGGTGCCGCATGACCCATGCGCCGGCCGCGCCCGATGCCAAGGCGTAGGCTCCCAGCACCAGCACACCGGTTATCTTCTGTGTTGCGCCAAGCAGCACCAGCTGCAACGTGACGGAGCCCCTAGGCGGATCGACAAATTGCGGCAGGAACGCAACCATGAACATCAAAGGCCAGGGATTGCTCAGATTGGCGATCATTCCTTCCCGGGCGGCGGCGAGCGGCCGCAGGGCCTTGAGGTCACCCGTGGGAATGGTTGCCGAGGATGAAAGCAGCAGCCGGATACCCAGCCAGACGATGTAGGCCGCCCCGGCCCATCGAAGCAGATTGAACGCCAGGGGCGAGGCGTGGACAAGCGAGGACAGGCCGAATGCAATCAGCGGAAGCTGCACAAGTCCGGCGCCCAGCGTCATGCCGAGCACCGTGAACAGCGCCACGTCGCGCCCCTGCCCGATGCCGCGTGCCATCACCAGCATGCTGTCGGGGCCTGGCGGCATCTGCATCAGAATGACGGTTCCGACAAAAGCTATCCACAATGAGGGATCGATGGGACATCTCCGCTCGCGTTGCCGATGACATCAAAGCGACCAGCCGTCATCCGGGTTCCGCGGCAAATGAAAATGTCCCATCGCGAAGAACCAGGCAGAACCGTCAGATGGAACGCGGTGCCAGTCCTGGAAGTTGAAAAGCCGGAGCCGTTCCTGAACCGGTTTTGGAGGCCTGACCCGTGCATGAACCGATAAACGCCTTCCCGCTCCCGCTGGACACTCCTCCGATGGAGGCCAGGCTTGCCGATGAAATCCCCAGGGACGGGAACCGCTGGCAGTACGAGCCCAAATGGGACGGATTTCGCTGCCTGGCTTTCAAGAGCGACAACGCCGTTGACCTGCGCGCCAAATCCGGCAAGCCGCTCGGCCGCTATTTTCCAGAAATCACGGAGATTTTGCGTGACCTCAAGCGCGGGCACTTCGTCATCGACGGCGAGATTGTCATTGAGGTTGACGGTGAGCTTTCCTTCGAAGCGCTGCAGATGCGCCTTCACCCAGCACAAAGCAGAATCCGCAAACTGAGTTCGCAGACGCCTGCCAGTCTGATCCTCTTCGACATGCTTGCCAGGCCGGGCGGCGAGGTCATCACGGGCAAGCCACTTGTCGAAAGGCGGCGAGCGATCGAGGACTTCGCGACCTCCTCGAACAGTCCAGATCTTCGCCTGTCGAAGTGCGCTTATGATGCAGCCACGGCGGCTCGATGGCTAAACGGCTCCGGCCATGCATCGACCGACGGCATCGTGGCCAAAGTGCTCGATGAGCATTATCTGTGCGGCGAACGTGCGATGGTGAAGGTAAAGCCGAGGCGCACCGCCGATTGCGTTGTCGGCGGTTTCCGCTATCTCGCGGACAGTCGTGAGGTCGGCTCGCTGCTCCTCGGCCTCTACAATGACGACGGCAAGCTCGATCACGTCGGCTTCACGTCGACCATCGCCAGGACCGACAGAGGAGCGCTCACGCGCCGGCTGGAAGGGCTGCGGTCAGAGCCCGGATTCACCGGCAAGGCGCCCGGCGGCCCGAGCCGCTGGAGCACGGAGCGCAGCGGACAATGGGAACCCCTGGAACCTGAACTGGTGGTGGAGGTCCGCTTCGACCACGTTACCGGCAATCGGTTTCGCCACGGCACCAAACTGCTGCGCTGGCGCCCCGACAAGGCGCCACGGCAATGCACGTTCGAGCAGATCGAATAGACCGCTCCGGGGAGATCGCTTCCAGAAACCTGTCACGATTTATTGTGACGAAGGAACCAACTCGGGATTCACCGGTTCGGACACCATCCGCCGGAGCTACCCTGACATGCCAAATGCAGCAGAAATTCTCATCGATACGCTCGTCGCCTGGGACGTGGAGGTGGTGTTCGGCTTGCCGGGAGACGGCATAAACGGCGTCATGGAAGCGTTGCGGACGCGGCGCGACAAGATTGCCTTCGTTCAGGTCCGGCATGAAGAATCGGCTGCCTTCATGGCATGTGCGTATGCCAAGTGGACAGGAAAGCTGGGCGTGTGCCTTGCGACGTCCGGTCCCGGCGGAACACATCTTCTGACCGGCCTCTATGACGCCAAGCTCGACCAGGCTCCGGTGCTGGCGATTACGGGCATGCAGTTCCATGATCTGATCGAGACGTTCACGCAACAGGATGTCGATCTGACGCGCGTGTTCAATGATGTCTCCGTTTATAACGCCCATGTTGCCGATGCCGCGCATATGGAAAACGTCGCCAGCCTTGCCTGCCGAACCGCGCTGGCGCGCAAGGGCGTCGCACATCTTTCGATTGCCAGCGACATCCAGGAGCAGGAGCGCGATCCGTCGAAGCGCTCCAAGCGCAATCGCCCGGCGCACACGCCGCAGGATATGTTCGCCGCTCACAGCGTACCGCTGGACGTTGAGCTCGACAAAGCCGCCGCCATTCTCAATGACGCTTCGCGGGTTGCGATCCTGGCCGGACGCGGCGCCATCGGCGCGGCCGCCGAACTCGAACACACGGCGCGCCTGTTGCAGGCGCCTGTCGCGAAGGCCTTGCTGGGCAAGGCGGTGCTGCCGGACGACCATCCTTACACCACCGGCGGGATCGGCATTCTTGGAACCCTGGCTTCGCAAGAGGCGATGGAGAGCTGTGACGCGGTGCTGATTGTCGGTTCGACCTTTCCCTATATCGAATACTACCCGCAGCCCGGGCAGGCCCGTGGCGTCCAGATCGACTGCGATGCGCAGCGGATCGGCTTGCGCTTTCCAGTCGAGGCCGGCCTTGTCGGCGACGCGGCCGAGACATTGCGCGCGCTGAACCAACGTCTGACGCAGAAGCCCTCCGATGAGTTCCTGCACCGTTCCCAGGAGACCATGAGAAAATGGCGCGAGATGATGCGGCAGTCGGAAGACATGCAGGCGCAACCCTTGAAGCCACAGGCGATTGCCCGGGCGTTCGGACAACGGTTGGCTGACGACACGGTGCTGGCCACGGATTCCGGTCAGAACACGGAACTGGCCGCCCGCCATGTCGATCTTCGCAGCGGCCAGGCATTTGGGGTGTCCGGATCGCTGGCGTCGATGGCTTGCGGTCTCGCCTACGCCATCGCTGCCGGCATAGCATTCCGCGGTCGCCCGATTGCCGCCATCGTCGGCGATGGCGGCTTTGCCATGCAGCTCGGCGAATTCTCGACGGCGGTGCGCTACAAGATCCCGCTGAAGGTTCTGGTGATCAAGAACAACATGCTCAATCAGATCGCCTGGGAGCAGATGATGTTTCTGGGGAATCCGCAATTCGGTTGCGAATTGCAGCCGATCGATTTTGCCATGGCGGCGGAAGCAATGGGCGCAAAGGGTTTTCGCATCGAGCGGGCCGATCAGATCGAGACGGTTCTCGACCAGGCTTTCGCCACGGAAGGCCCTATCGTGATCGAAGCGCTGGTCGATGCCTATGAGCCGCTGATGCCGCCCAAAATGCCGGCAGACTATGCCAAGAACTTCCGCCAGGCCCTGCCGCGAACACCGGGACACGAACGCATAGAAGAAAATATCGCCCGGGAGCCGGTGAAATCGATGATGGACGCCTAGAGGCAGCGCAAGGGGGTGGAAACAGCGCGCCTCCTTGGCTTCATTCTGGATCTTTCCAGATGAACCGGTGCTCTTCCGGGTGACGGATGCGGATCATGAGCTTCGACGCGCTTTTTTCGACCTCCATCTGCTACGGCAACGGCGCTCCGCAGGCCGGTTGGACTCTGGCGCTCCCCATCACATTGCCACTGGCGGCAATCCTTTTGCTGTATGTTGCCGGCGCCAACCGACTGTGGCGACGGAGCGGACGCGGACGTCGCTTGCGATCACGGCAGGCCTTCCAGTTTGCTGCCGGCTGGGCCGTCCTGGCGTTCGCCCTTGTAAGCCCGATCCATGCGTTGGGCGAACATGTGTTTGCGGCGCACATGATCGAGCATGAATTGCTGATGGTGGTCGCAGCGCCTCTGCTGGTTACCTCCCGCCCGACAGCGGCGATGATGTGGGCACTGCCGGTACAACTGCGCCAGATATTCGGAGCGGCCGGACATGCAAATACGCTTCGGGCGATCTGGGCGTTCATCAGCCGCCCTGTGGTCGCGACCGTCCTGCACGGAGCCGCGATATGGATTTGGCATCTCCCGGCGCTGTTCGAGGCTGCCCTCCAGCAGGGTTTCCTGCACTATGCCCAGCACGCGAGCTTCCTCGGCACCGGGCTTTTGTTCTGGTGGGTGCTGCTGCCTCGCCCTGGCCGCGAGCACGCTCGCGGCAATGCGGTGATGCATCTCTTCTTCACCTCGCTCCACACCGGGCTGCTCGGGGCTTTGCTCGTTGTCTCGCCAAAGCTGTGGTATCCGGCCAACGCCGTCGGCTCGGATCTGTGGGGGCTCAGCCCGCTCGAGGACCAGCAACTTGCAGGCTTGATCATGTGGATTCCCGCTGGCCTGATCTATGGCGGAGCCGCACTGCTCTTGGTCGCTTTCTGGATTCAAACGAGCAGTCGGCGGCATCAGGCTCCCCAGGAGTTGCGCATCGTCTAACCCGCACCGCTTCACGTCGGTTTTCGCCGGGGCGGTGTTGCCAAGCATCCTTTTTCAGTCAGCTGCGTTATGGCCTTGGCAACGATGGTGGATCCTTCATGGCGAGGTGCATGAGTCCGTTGGCCGGCTCTCGCAGGCGGACACGACCGCGAATGTCGCTTGCCTTTACATGTCCAACGCAAATCCTGACTGACATTGTTCCGGGAAAGGCCGCGCAACAGCGTTTGAGGTGGGTCAGCGCAGCGCCGATGTTGGTATTGGCAGGATGCGGCGATCGGCAGTCGGCCCTCCATGCACACGGTGCGAACGCCCGGAGAATCCTTGATCTGATCTGGTCTTTCAGCGCAGTCGCGGTGGCCACGTGGCTGCTTGTCATGCTGGTCTTGGCGGCAGCGCTTTTGCATCGCCGCCTGTCCGAGACAACGCGCTCGCCGCTCGAGATCGATTCACATCAGGAGCGCCGATTTACCCGCGCTGTCGGCAGCGCCATTGCGTTGACCGTTCTGGTGCTCGTCATGATGACGATAGCGAGTTTTTTCGCCGGCAAATCCATTGCTTCGCTGAGCGGAACGGAAACGCTTGCCGTGCGGATCACGGGGCACCAATGGTGGTGGGAGGTCCGGTATGCCGGTAATGATCCCTCGCAATCGATCGTCACGGCAAATGAAATCCATGTCCCGGTTGGCGAACCGGTCAAGGTCGAACTCGATTCGCTCGATGTCATTCATAGCTTCTGGGTGCCGAACCTTGCCGGTAAGCGCGATCTCATTCCGGGCCGGCTAAGCCAGCTTACCCTCATCGCCGATAAGCCCGGCATCTATCGTGGCCAGTGTGCCGAATTCTGCGGCTATCAGCACGCCCATATGGCCATCACCGTCATCGCGAAAGCCGCGAAGCGTTCGAAGCATGGCAATCCAGGCAAAACGCCGTCGCATCGGCGCCTGGCGGCGAGGAAGAACGCCGCGGCCAACAGGCATTTCTTTCCACCGGCTGTGCGCTCTGCCATACGATAAGAGGCACGCCTGCCAGCGGAACGGTCGGACCTGATCTTACCCATCTCGCCAGCCGACGTGCACTGGCCGCGGATACGCTGGCCATGACCCCTGGCGCACTCGCCGCCTGGATTGCCGATCCACAGTCGATAAAGCCTGGCGCCAAGATGCCGCGCATTGCCCTTAGCGCCGACGATCTCAACGCGGTCGTCACCTATCTCGGAAGCCTCGAATGAGCGGCATTGCGGGAAAGCCGGCCGAGCATACCGAGCAGGGCTTGAAAGGCATCCGTGACACCGGCCTCGAAGAGGTGAGACTGCGCGCTTTTCTGGCGCATGCCTGGCGAACGCCGAAAGGCTTCTACGGCTGGCTGGTCACGGTCGATCACAAGCTGATCGGACGGCGCTATATCGTGACGGCTTTCCTGTTTCTCATCCTTGCGGGTCTATCAGCGCTCGCCATGCGTTTCCAGCTTGCCCAGCCTGAGGCCGGCCACATCGGCCCCGATCTCTACAACCAGCTGTTCACCATGCATGGCACGACGATGATGTTTCTGTTCGCCGTGCCGGTGATGGAAGCTTTCGCCATTTACCTGGTGCCGCTGATGATCGGCACTCGCAATGTCGCCTTTCCGCGGCTCAATGCATTCAGCTACTGGGTCTATCTTTCCGGCGGGCTGATGATCTGGATCGCCTTTGCCTTCGAAACCGGTGCGGATGCCGGCTGGTTTTCCTACGCACCGCTCGCCGGACCCGAATATGGCATCGGCAAGCGCCCCGATTTTTGGGCGCAGATGGTGACCTACACTGAAGTGTCCGCGCTCGCGGTAGCGGTCGAGATCATCGCGACAGTGTTCAAACAACGTGCTCCCGGCATGTCGCTCGACCGCATCCCGCTCTATGTCTGGTCCGTCCTCGTTACGGCTTTCGTCATCCTGTTCGCCATGCCGGCCGTGATGGTCTCGAGTACAATGCTGATCCTGGACCGCCTGGTCGGCACGAAATTTTTCGATCCCGCAGCAGGCGGCGATGCACTGCTGTGGCAGCATCTGTTCTGGTTCTTCGGCCATCCCGAGGTCTACATAATCTTCATTCCGGCGACCGGCTTCGTCTCCGCGATCCTGCCGACCTTCGTTCGCCGCCCGATCTTCGGCTATCTCGGCATCGTCCTGTCGTTGATCTCGATCGGTTTTCTTTCCTTCGGCCTGTGGGTGCACCACATGTTCGCTACCGGCCTGCCGCAGCTCGGCGAAAGCTTCTTTACCGCTTCCTCGATGATGATCGCCATTCCGAGCGGCATTCAGATCTTCTGCTGGATTGCGACGATCTGGGGCGGCCGGCCGATCTTCGCCACGCCCATGCTTTTCGTGCTCGGCTTCATCTTCACCTTTGTGATCGGCGGCCTGACCGGGGTCATGGTCGCCTCGGTGCCGCTCGACCTGCAGGTGCACGACACCTATTTCGTGGTTGCCCATTTCCACTATGTGCTGGTCGGGGGCGCCGTCTTCCCCCTGCTCGGCGCCGTTTATTACTGGTTTCCCAAGATCACCGGACGCATGCTGTCGGAGAGGCTCGGCCGCTGGAATTTCTGGCTCGTCTTCCTCGGGTTCAATCTCACCTTCTTCCCCATGCATATTCTCGGTCTGCAAGGCATGCCGCGCCGCGTTTATACGTATCCGCCGGCGAGCGGCTGGGGCGAGATGAACCTCCTCATCAGCCTCTCTTCACTGGTGGTGTTCGCCGGCTTTGCGCTTTTCTTCCTGAACCTCCTGCTCAGCCTTCGCAACGGCCGCATTGCCGGAGACAATCCCTGGGGCGCGAGCACGCTCGAATGGGCGACGACGTCGCCGCCGCCCTCCTACGATTTTTCGCGGCTGCCCGTGGTAACTCACCGCGAACCGCTTTGGGCCGAGCCCGATACGCTTCCCGTGGTCGAGGGTCTGCGTGTCGACGCACGCGAGGTGCTCGCCGGCACGGTCGCCGATGCGGTGCCGCAACTAAGGGTGCCATCGGCTGACAACTCGATCTGGCCGCTGCTGTCGGCCATTGCGGTGGGCGGCGCATTTCTCGGTTCGATATACACGCCATGGGCGGTGGTCTGGGGAGCGATCCCGGTTTCGATCGGCTTCATCTGTTGGTTCTGGCCGAAAGGCGAGCCGGAGGACGAGGAATGAGGCACCGTCCCGTCGCCGACGTCAGCCACCTGCCCACATATGATTTCGGGTCGGCGAGCCCGATGTGGTGGGGAACCCTTGCCTTCATTGCTCTCGAGGCAACAGGTTTTGCCTTGGCGATAGGCACCTACTTCTATCTGGCTGTGCTGGCCCGGCATTGGCCCATCGGAGCCCCGGCGCCAGATTTGCTGCCGGGCACGGCAGCGTTGATTATTCTGGTTGCGAGCGTCGTGCCCAACCACCTGATCGAGTTTTGGGCGCGTCGCCAGGACCTCGCGAAAGTTCGCCTTGGCATGGTCGTCATGTCGATCGTCGGGATTCTTCCGCTGATCGTTCGCATCTGGGAATTTCCGGCTCTGCGGATTTCCTGGGATCAGAACGCTTACGGATCGATCGTGTGGTTCCTGCTTGGACTGCATACGACGCATCTTCTTACCGATGTCGGCGACACGATCGTCCTGGCGGTTCTCATGTTCACGCAAAAAGGCAAGGCGGGCCGCCGCTTCAGCGACGTCTCGGACAATGCGTTCTACTGGGACTTCGTCGTCGTCTCATGGGTCGTGCTCTATCTTGTTATTTATTGGGCTCCGAGGATGTGAGATGCAGGCGATCCGTACCGGCGTTTCCTGGGCAGGCCTGGTCAGCGGGCCAGTTGCGTGGGCAATAGCCCTGCAGCTCGATTACTCCATTGCATCCTGGCAGTGCCATGCCGGCTTTCGTCCCACTGCCTTGTTCTCATTGATAGGCGCCGCTGTCGCCCTGGCAGGCACGCTGCTGTCGTGGCACGCCGTTCATGACCGCGGACATGGTACGATCCCGCCCCGGAGGGCGCGCACGCGTGCGTTCCTTGCCAGGACTTCGGTGGGCGTCGGGGCGCTGTTCACGCTCATCTTGCTGGCGCAAGTGGTGGCAGGGCTGATCTTCAGCGGGTGCGAACTGTGACGACGCCAAAGACGCGGAGATTGGCCATCCACCGCCGGTACGCGCTTTGGCCTGCCACGGGCATTCCATTCCCACCCGTCATTTCTCGGGCGGTCGTACTCGTCTTGTCGTCGTTGGCGCTTTGCACCGAGCTGCGGGCGAGCGAAATCCAGAGGGGTGAATATCTCACGCGAGCGGCCGACTGCATCGGCTGCCACACGTCCAATCCGAGCCGCCCCTTCGCTGGAGGCTATCGCGTGCCGACACCGTTCGGCGATGTATACTCGACCAACATCACACCAGATCTCGAAACGGGCATCGGACGCTATTCCGCGGACGAGTTCGTGCGAGCCGTCAAGAAAGGTATCAGGCGCGACGGAGCCGATCTCTACCCCGCCATGCCCTATGACAGCTTCGCCGCAATGAGCCGCGAGGACGTGCTTGCAATTCGGGCCTATATCCTTGCGCAGCCGCCGATTTCCCAGCCGCGGCCGCGAAACATTCTGCCTTTTCCATTCAACCAGCGCTGGACGGTTGCGCTGTGGAAGCTCGCGAATCTCCAAACCGGCAGTTTCACGCCTGATCGGAGCCGGACCGCCGCATGGAACAGGGGAGCCTACCTTGTCGAGGTGCTCGGCCACTGCGGTGCCTGCCACACGCCAAGGAATGCGACGTTCGGCATGGATGAAGACCACAAGCTTGCCGGCGGCACCGCCGGCATCTGGCACGCCTTCAACATCACCAGCGACAAGATCGCAGGCGTCGGCGGCTGGAGCAACGAAGAGCTGTCTCGATTTCTCAAAACCGGCGCCGTGCCCGGGAAGGCCTACGCGGGCGGGCCGATGGCGGAAACGGTCATGAACAGCCTGCAGCATCTTTCCGACGACGACATCCAGGCTATTGTCGCCTATCTCAGGGACGTGCCACCCAACCGGGAGACGAGAAGCAGCCGCGTTTCTCATGGGGTAACGCGGCCGCCGCCGCGGCCGACGGCGATGCTGGAACCGAGGGGATGACGCAAGGCAGCGGGACCGCAACCGGCGATGATCTCTATCGATCGCTCTGTTCGACGTGCCATGGGGCGAACGGAGGCGGATCGCCCGACGGATACTATCCGTCCTTGACCCGCAACAGCACCCCCGGCGCGGCCACGCCCGAGGATGTCGTCATGACCATCCTTGAAGGCGTCAAAGCTGGTGACGTGGCCGGGCGTCAATCGATGGCGGCCTTCGGCGGCTGGCTGGACGATGGCCAGGTGGCAGCTCTTGCAAATTACGTCACCGCGCGGTTCGGAAATCCCGACCTCAGCGTCACCGCGGCCGATGTACGCCAGATGCGAGCAGGAACGACAACCAGCCAGACAATCATGATTCTGGCGGCTCAATCACTTGTAGCGGGCGCCGCCGTGTTGATGCTTGGCCTGCTGCTTTTGCTGGCAAGACGCCTGCGCCGTGGGGCGACTTCAGCGCGCCTCATGTTCGCGCATAGAGATAGGCGGTAATGTCGCGCGCCTCTTGAAGCGACAGATTTGTATTGGGCATGGCCGCCTTCGGGTCTACATCCCGCGCCCTGCTGATCCAGCGCATCATCGCATCCGGGGTGGCTCGCGACGCCCCGATATATCCTCTTTCGACGACGCCTTGCAGGGACGGACCGACGGTGCCATGGGCGCCGGGTACCCCCGGGATTTCGTGACATCCGCCACAGCCGTGGCGGATCATTGCCGGGACGGCCCGGTCAGGGTCGCCACCGATGGCCTGTGCAATGGTGGTTTCCCGGAGATTGTCGCCGCGGACCAAGTTGACGGCGCAAACTACCGGAATAATGACGATTGCCGCGGATACGCCTGCCACCCAGGGCAGCGCGGATGGCATCAGCCTGACGGGTTGTCGGCTCATCCGCGCATGCCATCGCAGTCGCAAAACGCGGCCCGATCGCAGCCCCAGGGAAAGGAGCAATGTCCGGCAGCGCTCCGAGGCACCAATCTATTTGTTGCAGTTCTGCACATTCGACGTTGTCGTGCCGGAGGCGGTGTTTGTGTCGGTATCATTGCCCGCGGCGTCCTTGCAGCGGTCGCTCATGCCGTTCGGGGTGGTTGTCGAATTTGTTGCGTTCGGGTCAACGGGGGTTGTCGAAGTACCGGAACCGGAACCGGCGGTACCATTGGCATCATTCGTGGTTCCGGGCGTCGTGCCCGAACCGCTGTTGGAGCTTGAACCGTTCGACTGCGCCATTGCCGATGTGGCCAATGTGAGCGCGAGCACAGCGGTGGAGAGAAGTTTGACAATCATGGTGGATCTCCTGGTTGTGTACCGCCACCAAACCAATCCTTTGCTGATAGTTCCCGGCGAAATCGTGTTCAGCGAAATTCCTGTGAAACGGTTTCAGGCTAACGCAGACTGTTAGCCGCGCGACGGCAGTCGGTATAAGCGCCGCTTGTTGCGCCGTCCGGCCGCGGAAGCAGCGCCAGCCGCATATCCTCGCCAAACACATCGTCGCTCACTGGTGGCCGCTGCAAGCGCCCTCAAACGCCCGATCATCCCTGGATCGTGCAGGAAACAGCTCAATCATCGCAACGAAAATCACACCAACGGGCCGAACACGAATGTAGCAAGCAGAACAAGGAAAATCACAGCGATAACTGCGACCGCCCACATGACAATCCTTCTTGTCCCCCGTTGCTCTTGCTTGCGAGAGATATCTTCTGACACAGTACGAAATCCTTGCTGCAAAATTCAACTGACGATAAGGCTCGGCGCCTGCATGGCCCGGACCTGCCGAATTGGCACCCGGGCCGCGTCTTGGAGTTGGCCGCAGCCGGGGCTCACACGCCTACCAGCCCTGCCGACCGTACCAGTCATCGATATCGCGCCGCACACGGTCCTTTTCGAGGCCGTAACGCTCCTGGATCTTGCCTTCGAGTTGATCGCGCTTGCCGGCGATGCGGTCAAGGTCATCATCCGTGAGTTTACCCCACTGCTCCTTGACCTTGCCTTTCACCTGTTTCCAGTTTCCTTCCACGCGGTTCCAGTCCATGACACCGTTCTCCTTCGGTTTGAAAACGTCTAACCTCGGAGAGCAAACGCAAATCAACGACGGATGTTCCTGGAACTCGACAGCAAGGCGCTTGTCTTGCTCTCACAGGCCGCGATCCATTCCTTTACGCTCAGTCTGCGTCATCAATTGAGGTCGAGCGGAATTCGGGTGGTGGAGATGGCTCCGCCAATTGTCGATACCGGTCTCGTTGGCAGCACCCGCAGCGGAGGAACAGCCAACCGTATGATGGTCAGTCCGGGCGAATTCGCCACCGGGGCGCTTGCGCAATTCGAAGCGGACAAGGACGAGGTGCTTGTCGGTATTTTGGCCGATACGCGCCGGATGGGCGAAGCTTTGTTCGAGCGGATGAACAATCACTCCTGAGCCATTATGGGACCGCCGTCGCGGTTGCGGCAATCCGCTGGTTGCCGTGCATCCCTCGAAGTTTTGTCAGCTATGTCCCCGGGTCGGACACAGACTGGATGGTAGGCCCGGAAGGTCAACGTTTTCTACAGAATCAACTCGTTGTGGCTGATCCCACTCCTGCAAGGCGGGCAAATCATGGACTGGAGCGGCGGCCTCATTCTGTAAAATCCGGGCGTTGGCAGCTTTGCCAGCTAAGCAGCGACGCCACCTAAATAGGCGCTGATAACCGCTTCATTGCTCGCGAGATCGCTGCCTGGTCCCTCAAGAACAACGCGCCCGGCCTTGAGAACGTAGCCGTAGTCGGCGAATTTTAAGGCGACTTTGCTATTCTGCTCCACAAGCAGAATGGTCACGCCTTCACGATTGAGGCGCTGCACGATGTTCATGACCTCCTTGATCAGTTGCGGCGCCAGACCCATGGAAGGCTCATCGAGCAACAGCACCTTGGGCGCGGCCATGAGGGCTCTGCCGATCGCCAGCATCTGCTGCTCGCCTCCCGAGAGGTTCCTTGCATCGCCATTCTGTCTGCGCGCCAGGATGGGGAAGAGCTCAAAAACATGATCCAGCCGCCGCCGGCGCTCGACGTCGTCGGCAAGCGTGAACGAGCCCAGGTCGAGGTTCTCCCTGATCGTCATGTCGCCGAAAATACGCCTTCCCTCCGGGACGTGGACGAGCCCGCGATGCGGCAGGCGATGGGCAGGGACTTTGGTTATGTCCTCGCCCAGGAAGCGGACACATCCGGAGGATGCGGCAACAAGGCCGGACAGCGTGCGCAGGGTGGTGCTCTTGCCCGCACCATTCGCGCCAAGCAGGGCGACGATCTGGCCGCGCTTGACCGAAAGGCTGACACCATGAAGGGCTTCGATGCCGTCATAGCGTGCGACGATGCGGTCCGCGGAAAGAACGATTTCGGCGTCCATCAGTCCTCCGTACCGAGATAGGCTTCGATGACCCTGGGGTCTTTTCGCACGGCCTCCGGCGGTCCGTCGGCGATCTTCTGCCCATAGTCGAACACCACGATCTTCTCCGACACCTGCATGACCAGGCCCATATCGTGCTCGATCAGCAGGACGGTGACACCGGTTTCGTCACGGATGCGGCGGATCAGGTGAACAAGGTCCAGCTTCTCGCGCTCGTTCAGGCCGGCGGCGGGCTCGTCCAGCAGGATGAGTTCGGGCGCCGACGCCAGGGCTCTTGCGAGTTCGAGCCGCCGTTGATCGCCATAGGAAAGACCACCGGCACGGCGATGCGCATGCTGCTCGATGCCGACAAAATCGAGCCAGCGCATGCCAGCCGCGCGGATCGTCTCCTCCTCGCGCCGCTGTGCCGGCAAGTGCAGGATCGCCGACATGATGCCGTGGCGGCTGCGGCAATGCTGGCCGGACATGGCGTTTTCCAGAACGGTCATTTCCTGGAACAGCCGGATGTTCTGGAACGTGCGGGCGAGGCCGAGCGCGGTGATGCGATGCGGCGGCAAGCCGGTGATTGGCCGGCCGCCCAGACTGATCGAGCCGCCCTTCGGCTTGTAGAAGCCGGTCAGGCAATTGAAGAGTGATGTCTTGCCGGCCCCGTTCGGCCCGATAAGACTGTTGATGGCGCCTTTCTCAACCGAGAACGAAATGTCGTGAAGGACTTTCAGTCCTCCGAAACTGAGACGCAGGTCGCGGACTTCCAGCAGCGCCATGGTCAAACTCGCTTGTCCGGCCACAGCCCGTTCGGCCTGAAGAGCATGATTGCCAGCAGCGCAACCGCGGTCACCAGGGGACGATAGGTTCCCGCGCCGCGCAGCACCTCCGGAAGCAGGGCCACGAGAACAGCACCAAGGACGACGCCGGGAATGCGGCCCATGCCGCCCAGGACGACGCCGAGAAGGATGAGCAGCGATTGGTTGAAGGTGAAACTCTCCGGCGAGATGGCCGTCATCTTGGCTGCGTAGAAGCATCCGGCCACGGAAGCGATCACAGCGCCCATCATATAGGCTTGCAGCTTGGCCGTGACACGGTTGATGCCGATGCCAGCGGCGGCGTCCTCATCGTAGCGAACGTAGAACCAGGCTCGTCCCATTCGCGATCGCTCGACGCTCAGACAGACGAAGGCGGTGAGAAGCGCAAGCACCAGGAACGCATAGTAGAAGTGCTGCACCTGCATCAGCCTGAAGCCGAATATCTCCGGGCGCTCGATGCCGATGAGTCCGCTCGCGCCACCGGTGATGTCGAGGTTGCGGGCGATGATGCGCACGATTTCGCCGAAGCCCAGCGTCACGATCGCCAGATAGTCGCTGCGCAATCTCAATGTCGGAGCCCCGATGATGATGCCGGCCACGCAGGCGGCGACCATGGCGACCGGGATGGTAAGCCAGAAATTGAACCCGAATTCCGCGGTCAGGATGCCTGATGTGTAGGCGCCGACCGCGAAGAAGGCGGCGTAGCCGAGATCGAGCAGGCCTGCATAGCCGACGACAACGTTGAGGCCGAGGCACAGAACGACATAGAGCAGCGCCGTGGTTGCCACCTCCGTCACATAGGCGTTGGCGAATTGCGGCAACACCAGCGCGCAGGTGAGCGCCGCCAGGCCGGGCAGCACGACGGACCAGCGCATCAATTGCGGTTGCCCGGCGGTCGGCATGGTTCTCACTTCGTCGGTCATCACACCCGCTCCACGACAGAGCGTCCAAGAAGGCCGGTCGGCTTGAACACAAGGAACAGGATCAGGGTCCCGAACACGAAGACGTCACGCCACTCCGAGCCGACGAAGGGCAAGGACGAACCGAAAGCTTCGAGCAGGCCGAGCAGCAATCCGCCGAGCATGGCGCCCGGCACGCTGCCGATCCCACCTATGACCGCGGCGGTGAAGGCCTTGAGCCCCATGATGAAGCCCATGAAGAAATGGACACTGCCATAATAGGCGCCGGCCATGACCCCGCCGCCGGCAGCGAGCGCCGAGCCCATGAAGAAGGTCAAGGCGATCACCCGGTCGACATCGATGCCCATCAGGCGGCTCGCCCCCATGTCGATGGACACGGCGCGCATCGCCTTGCCGTACATGGTGCGTGAGACAAAGGCCTGCATGCCGGCCATAAGAGCGATGGAGGCGGCCACCAGCACCATCTGCGTGTAGGTGATGTGAACGGTGGAAATATCCACGCCGGCAAAACCGAGGTCCGTGTTGAAGGCGTAATGCCGCCCGCCTGTCAGGGCGAGTGCCGTGCCGTTCAGCACCATCGACGCGCCGAGCGCCGTGATGAGGATGGAGAGGCGCGGCGCATTGCGCATCGGCCTGTAGGCGAAGCGTTCGATGATGACGCCGAGCAAGCCGACAGCCAGCATCGACACAAGCAGGGCGCAGACCACGCCCAGCCAGCCATTGCCGACCCATATGCCGACGAAGGAGAACACGATGAGGCCGACGAAGGCGCCGTTCATGTAGATGTCGCCATGGGCGAAATTCAGGAGCTTGATGACGCCGAAGACCATGCTGTAGCCAAGCGCGATCAGGGCATAGAACGAGCCGACGATAAGACCGTTCACCAGTTGCTGAATAAGCAGGTCGAGCGTCATTGATGCTCCAGGGCAGAATTGAAAAAGTCTTGTCTGAGCGCAGCGTCGGCACACCAGACAATCGGCGGTGACGCCGAGGCCGCCACAAGGCCTGCCTCGGCGTCAATCCGGTTGGCCTTTATTCGGCTACCCACTTGCCGCCCTTGGCGATCACCGGGCGGAAATTCGAGGTCTGGAGCGTGTTCTTGTCGGTGAACTTGATTTCACCAGCAAGGCCCTTGAAGTCGCTCGCCTTGAGCGCCTCGATGATCGCTTTCTGATCCGCCGACTTGGCCCGCGTGATCGCATCGACGATCAGGTCGCCCACATCGTGGGAGAGCGCCGCATAGGCGCCGGCGTCGCGGCCATAGGTTTCCTTGTACTTGGCCTTGAAGTCGGCGGCGCCGGACAAGAGGTCGACAGTCGGGGGAGACAACAGGTACACGCCCTCACCGGCCGACCCGGCGATCTCCAGATATTCCGGTGAATTGTTGCCGTCGCCCAGCACAATGCCGCCCTGGAACCCGGCCTGCCGGAGCTGCTTGGTGAGCAGGGCGCCACCGGCATGATATGCGGTCCAGAAGACAGCGTCGGCGCCGCTCGATTTGATCTTGGTGACGACCGCCGAATAGTCCTGCTCGCCGGCCGTGGTGGTCTCCTTGGCGGCAATTTCGCCGCCTGCGCTCTTGAAGGCTTCGGCGGTCAGCTTGGCCAAGTCGGACGAATAGGCATCGCCTTCGTCCACGACCGCGATCTTCTTGTAGCCGTTCTTCTTGAAGAGCTCGACGGCTGTCGTCGCCTGCATGTCACCGGTTGAATTGGCTAGGAAGGCATTGCCCTGATTGGCGGCGACCAGCTTGGTCGAGTTCGCTCCGATGATGACGAATGGAATGCCGGCGTCACCATAGATCTTCAATGTCGGCAAGACGGCGCCCGAGCAGTAGCCGCCGACGATGGCGGTCACGCCTTCCGAGACAAGCTTGCTGCCTGCGGTCACCGCCTGCTGCGGATCGCAGGCGTCGTCGGCGGTAGTGGTGATGATCTTGTCGCCGTTGACGCCGCCTTTGGCGTTGACGGCATCGATCGCCATCTTCACGGCGTTCTCCATATCCTGCCCCTCACTGGCCAGTTGGCCAGTCATGGGGGCCACAATGCCGATCTTGATGTCGGCAGCCGCGGCCATCGTGGTCATAGCCAGCCCGGCAAGGGCGGTGGCACAAGCAAGCCTCTTGGCAAGCCTCTTGAAGGAAACAACCATTAATTCTCTCCATTTCCCCTGTTGGCGCATCCAGGCGGCGTGCCCGAAATGCATTGTTTCGCCCCTCGGTTAGCTGCGGAGCGGTTATGTTGAGCAAGATCGCTAGCCGGCCACGCGATTTGTCACCCGCAGGCTCTGATCCGCCGATCAGTGACTGCCGCCGGCAGCCCGGGCATAGGCTCCCTGGTAGCGGTTCTCCCGGATGCTCTGCATGATCTCGGCCTCACGCGCTTCTTGCGCCCTGACGGCGGCCAGCAAAGCCGCGGCATCTTCGATTGGAAATGCCACGACGCCATCCTCGTCACCCACGACGATGTCGCCGGGACCGACGACCATGCCGCCTATGCAGACGGGAACATTTATGGCTCCCGGACCATCCTTGTAAGGTCCGAGATGGATGGCCGACCGTGCGAAGCATGGAAACGGATTGCGGCCGATGGCACCGGCATCGCGAATGGCGCCGTCGATGACAATGCCTGCGGCGCCGCGCGACGCCGCGACACTTGTCATGATCTCGCCGACCAGCGCGCGTCCTTCATACCCGCCGCCATCGACGACGATGACGTCTCCGGGCTGCAACAGATCGAGCGCACGATGGATGAACTGGTTGTCGCCGGGGCGGGTCCTGACCGTCAGCGCCCTCCCCGCCATGACGCCGCCCACCCGGTGAAATGGCCGCAACCCGACAGCCCCGGGGACACGGGCGAGATTGTCGCTGATCAACGGCGTCGCCAGAGCGCGGAACGCGTCGATCAGTTCGCTTTCCTGTGATCCATCCGCCATCGTCTGCACTCCCCGTCGTCGGCACCTTTATGAATATAGTATCCAATCACAATTAATTCAGTGGAGTCAACCGGCTTGCAATGGTCGGCAGAAAAAAGCCAAAGCAGCCCATAAACGCCGCCACTCGGGCAAACATGACCGCAAAGGCCCACCCGTCCGGGCTTGCAATGGCGGCAAAGTTCAAGATAGATTGGATAACATATCCATAAAAGCCATGATTGTAAAAAGGGAATTGGCTGTGAAGCATGCAGGAAAAGTCGTGATCGTTACCGGGGCGGCACAAGGCCTGGGCCTTGCCTGCGCCGAGCGCTTTCATGCCGATGGCGCCAAGGTTGTGCTTGTCGACGTGCAGGCCGATCGCGGGCGCGAGCATGCCGAACGTCTTGGTGAGCGTGCCGCCTGGCTATCGGCGGATCTCTCCGAATGCACGCAGGAAATGGCAGCCGATGTTGTTGCCAAGGCCACAGAGCGATTCGGCGGTGTCGACGTCCTCATCAACAATGCCGGCATCATCCATCTGGACGATTTCGTCGACTTCCCCGAGGAAGCCTTCGACCTGGTTCAGCGCGTCAATCTCAAGGCGCCCTTCCTTCTCGGGCAGGCCGCGGCAAGGGCCATGATCGCGCAGGGACGCGGCGGCTCGATCATCAACATGTCGTCGATCAACGCCATCCTGGCCATTCCCAATTCCGTCGCCTATGCCGTGTCCAAGGGTGGCATCAAGCAATTGACGGCGGTGATGGCCGTCGGATTGATCCCGCATAACATCCGCGTCAACGCCATCGGCCCCGGCACCATCCTGACCGACATGGTCAAGAGTTCGGTCATGGCCAGCGAAGCGCAGCGCCAGACCATCCTGTCGCGCACGCCGAGCGGCCGCTGTGGCGAACCTTCGGAGATCGCCAGCGTCGCATCCTTCCTGGCCAGCGACGACGCTTCCTACATCGTCGGCCAGACCATCTATCCGGATGGCGGTCGCCTGATCCTGAACTATACGGTGCCGGTGAAGGACTGACCGCCCATGGTTGTCGGTACGCCTCACATCAGTCTTGCGGGATCGGGCGCGCTGCTGCTCGATGGCGTGCAGGGGGCTTTCAGCGATGCCACCCAGGAACTGGTCTGGGCGGTGGCGAATGCCGCGCTGCGCCTAGAGGGGGTGCGCGAGGCCGTTCCCGGCATGAACAACCTGCTGGTGGTGTTTGACCCACTCGCTACGGACGCCCACAGCGTCACGGGTCAGCTGATGTCGCTCTGGGCTTGCACCGATGCCCACGCGGTGACCGGCACGCATCATACCATTCCCGTCAGTTATGGCGGCGCGCGCGGCGAGGATCTCGCCGGCTGGGCCGCACATTGCGGCATGTCTGTCGACGAGACCGTCAGCCGCCACGCGGCGGCCACCTACACCGTCGCCGCCATCGGCGCCATGCCGGGCTTTCCCTATCTGTCCGGTCTCGACCCGCTGCTTGCCTGGGCAAGGCGCAGCACGCCTCGCCTCAAAGTCACTGAGGGCGCCGTCATCATTGGTGGCGCGCAGGCGGGTATCATGCCGATGACTGCGCCTTCCGGATGGCACATAATCGGCCATACCGACGTGAAGCTGTTCAAGGCCGAAGCGGAATTGCCCGTGCTGCTCAGGCCCGGAGACAAAATCCGATTCGCAATCGCAGAGATCGAGGCATGATCGAGATCCTCACCACCGGCTTGCCGAACACGGTCCAGGATCTCGGCCGGCCCGGTCATCTGGCGCTGGGGGTCAGCCATGGCGGCGCCATGGACAGGCAGGCGCTGGCGATCGCCAATCTCATGCTGGGCAATGACCCCTCGGCTGCCGGGATCGAGGTCGCGCTTCATCCGTTCCGGCTGGGCGTGCATATCGACACCGCCGTCGCCATCACCGGCGCGGATTGCGCCGTCAGCGTCGGCGATCGGCCCTGTCCACCCTGGTGGGCCATGACGATCCGCGCCGGCGAGACCCTAGTCCTCGAAACCCCGCGCATCGGTGCTCGTTCCTACATCGCCTTTGCCGGCGGGCTCGATCTGCCGTCCGTCATGGGGTCGCGCGCGACGGATGTGAAAGGCGGTTTCGGCGGTTTCGCCGGACGCGGTCTGTCCCGCGGTGACCGGCTTGCGCTCAACCCTGCGCAATGCCGCCTTCCCGCGGGCGGCATCGGCGCAGCGCTGGAAGAGCGGCGAGGCGCGGCGGACGGCTTGGCCTCGGCAATCGAATTGCGGGTTTTGCCGGCCGCCGAGTTCGACGCCTTCAGGCCGGAGGCCCAGGCGGCTTTCACCGGCAGCGAATGGAGCATCACCAACGACGCCAACCGTATGGGATATCGCCTTGCCGGGGCGACGCTTTCCCTCCTCTCGCCGCTGGAATTGCTGTCCCACGGCATCGTGCCGGGAACTGTTCAAGTGCCGCCGTCCGGCCAGCCGATCATCCAACTTGCCGATGCCAACACCTGCGGCGGCTATCCGAAGATCGCCACGGTGATCGAAGCCGATTTCTGGCGGCTGGCGCAAGCGCCGGTCGGCGCTCGCCTACGTTTCTTGCCGGTCTCGATCGAAGCGTCGACAGAAGCGCTTCGCGCGAACCGGCAGCAAAGTCACGACTTTATCGCCGCCCGAAACCTTATGGCCGGCGAGCAGAGGGCTCCATGAAAATTCGCCCCTTCACCATCGAGATTGCCCAGTCTGAAATCGACGATTTGAAGAAGCGCATCTCGATCTGGCGCGAGCCGGACCAGTTGCAGGCAATAGGCTGGACGCAGGGAACGGAGCACGAGCAACTGCGCCGACTAATGCAACACTGGCGCACTGGCTTCGATTGGCGCAAGCAGGAAGCCGCCTGGAACATCCATCCGCACTACCAGACGGATATCGGCGGCGAAACCCTCCATTTCATCCATGCGCGCGCCGCTGTCGCAACCGGCAGAACGGTCATACTCACCCATGGCTGGCCAGGCAGCGTCTTCGAATTTCATGAGTTGATCCCGCTTCTGACCGACCCGCTTTCGCATGGCGGAAGACAGGAGGACGCCTTCAACGTCGTGGTCCCCTCGATTCCCGGCTATGGCTTTTCAAGCCGACCGACCAGGCCTGGTCTCAACCTGTTCACCGTCGCCGACCTTTGGGCCGAGTTGATGAGCCGTCTCGGCTACAAACGATATCTCGCGCAAGGTGGCGATCTGGGCGCCGGCGTGTCGACCTGCCTGGCGCACGCGCATCCAGACAGTCTCGCCGGGGTGCATCTGAACTTCATCCCCGGCTCATACTCACCTCCTCACGATCCAGGCCCGGATGGCGACCTAAGCTTGGAAGAACGCGCCTTCCTGGAACGGAAAGCCGAATGGGCGGATATTCATGGCGCCTATGCTCATATTCAAGCGACGCGCCCGCAAACGCTTGCCTATGGGCTGACGGATTCGCCGGTCGGACTGGCAGCGTGGATGATCGAGAAGTTCCGCGACTGGAGCGATTGCGATGGCGATCTGCCCAACGCCGCATTTTCGCGCGACGACATGCTCGCCAACATCTCGCTTTACTGGTTCACCCGGACCGTCGCTTCGTCGATGCGACTCTATTGGGAAACGCGCGCCCGTCCGCTTGCATTCGCGTCCGGCACAGCGATCAACGTCCCGCTTGCAGTGGCTTTGTTCCCCAAAGAGCTGCCGATGCCGCCCAGGAGTTGGGTCGAGCGCGTCTTCAAGGACATCCGCCAGTGGACAGCGATGCCGCGCGGTGGTCATTTCGCAGCCCTCGAGCAGCCCGCTTTGCTTGCACAGAATATAAGAGCCTTTGCCGGCGGTCTGGATTTTTAAAGGCAGCGTTTGCGCGCAGCCAAACCCGAAGGCCAGAAATGAACAATACCGCCCTCACCATCGATGCCTTGCATAAGCGCGTCGATGCAATTTTCCGCAAGGCCGGACTGAACCCCATCCAGGCCAGCGCCATCACACGGGTCATCGTCGCGGCGGAGCGCGATGCCTGCAAATCGCATGGTATCTACCGGATCGAAGGCGCGCTGCGAACGATCAAGGCAGGGAAGGTAAACCCAGACGCGGTGCCCGAACTGTTGCCGCAAGACGCTCCCGCCATTGTGAAAGTGGATGCGAAGCACGGCTTCGCCAACCCGGCCTTCGAACTGGGCCTGCCGGTGCTGGTCGAGCGGGCACGCTCCTGCGGCATCGCCGCGCTAGCGATCAACGATGCCGTGCATTTTTCCGCCCTTTGGGTGGAAGTCGAAGCCTTGACCCAGGCAGGCCTTGCCGGCCTGGCCATGTGCCCGAGCTATGCCACCGTCGCTCCGACCGGTGGCAACGGACCGTTGCTGGGCACCAATCCTTTTGCCTTTGGCTGGCCGCGTAAAGAGCAGCCTCCCTACGTTTTCGACTTCGCGACCTCGGTTGCCGCGCGCGGCGAGATCGAGCTCCACCGCCGGGCAGGCAAGAAGCTGCCGGAAGGCTGGGCCATGGATTCGGACGGCAGGCCAACGACCGATCCCGAAGCTGCCCTGGCGGGCGCCATGCTTCCCTTCGGCGGGCACAAAGGCTCCGCCATCGCGACGATGATCGAACTGCTCGCCGGGATCATGATCGGCGACCTGACCAGCCCCGGGGCGCTCGAGCTGCTTGGCACCACGACGCTTTATCCGTCGCACGGAGAGTTGGTCATCGCTTTCTCGCCGAAAGCCTTCGCCGCCGGCCGGCCCGGCAATCCGCTGGGCCGTGCTGAAGCGCTGTTCGAGGCGATCTTGGGCCAAGG
Source organism: Mesorhizobium sp. M0715 (assembly GCF_040320355.1). Lineage (NCBI taxonomy): Bacteria > Pseudomonadati > Pseudomonadota > Alphaproteobacteria > Hyphomicrobiales > Phyllobacteriaceae > Mesorhizobium > Mesorhizobium sp. M0715. Next base: position 150,379 of record NZ_JAMYPL010000015.1, read on the forward strand.
TGCGCGCCTACCCTCGCAAAGGCGGTTCCTAGCCCGCGAGACGTCGGAGCGCGACGGTATCGTCCTCTCGCACCAGGAAATGGAACAACTCGATCGTTTTCTCGAACGGGGGCTCGACACGGTCTGAATCGGTATCGCCAGGGCCAAGATCAATCACTGGAGGAGAAAAATGCGCTGGACGAAAACATTCACGGTCGTCGGCTGCCATGCCGAGGGCGAAGTCGGCAATGTGATCACCGGAGGCGTCAAGGACGTTCCGGGCAAGACCATGTTCGAAAAGAAGGAGTATCTCGAAGCGCATATGGACGACATTCGTGGGCTGCTCTTGTTCGAGCCGCGCGGTGCGCCCTACGTCAACGGCAACATCATCCTGCCGCCTTGCGATCCCTCGGCGGATCTCGGTTACGTCATAATTGAAAGCACCGAATACCCGCCCATGTCGGGCTCCAACACCATCTGCGTCGCCACCGTGGCGCTGGAAACGGGCATGGTGCCGATGAAGGAACCCGAGACGCGGCTGCGCATGGAGGCGCCGGCCGGCATGATCGAGGTGCGCTGCCTCTGCGAGAACGGCAAGGTGAAGCAGGTGGAGTTCACCAATGTGCCGGCTTTCGCGTTCCACCTCGACACACCTGTCGAAGTCGAGGGGCTCGGCACGATCACCGTCGACACCTCCTATGGCGGCATGACTTTCGCCCATGTGAACGCGCGCGCACTGGGCTTTTCCATAACACCCGACGAGGCACACCAGATGTCGCTGATGGGCCAACGTATCAAGAAGGCGGCCAACGAACAGCTCGTTGTCGTGCATCCGGAGAACGCTAAGATCCGCGACGTGTCCAACGTGATTTTCGAAGGCCCGATCAAGCGCGTCGACGGTCGCGTGGAAAGCGTCAACGGCACGGTGTGTCTGCATGGCAGGCTCGACCGCTCGCCTACGGGCACCGGCACCACCGGGCGGCTGGCGGTGATGTCGGCAAAGGGGCAGATCGCCAAGGGAGAGCTGTTCCGCAACAAGTCGATCATCGGGACCCATTTCGATTCCCGGGTGATCGCCAATGCGCGCGTCGGCGATCGCGACGCTGTCGTGGTCACCATTGCCGGGCAGGCCTGGATTACCAGCATTGGCCAGTACGGCCTCGACCCGACAGACCCTTATCCACGAGGGCATCGCCTCAGCGACGTCTGGTTCTGAAACGGACGCGGGGGGGGGCGGGGGGCCCCCCCCGGGAACCCGGGGGGGGGGGGGGGGGGCCACCCGCGCGGGGGGTTTATAAACAAGCCGGGGCCGCGCGCGGGGTAATGTTTGTT